>CAJUGE010000001.1 GCA_910586295.1 uncultured Bacilli bacterium
ACATAATAAAGGAGTATATAGAAAATCAAGCTGATGAGTATGAAGAAAATTTTAAGATAATAGGGTGAGTTTACTCACTAAATGTACTTTCAGTACCTCAGGCAAGCCACGTACTTTCAGTGCGTGGTCAGCTTGACAATAGAGTAAAAAGAGAGATAAATTAAGGTGTACACAGACCGAGAAGGAATAAATAAAGCCCTTAGGGCTTTAAAACTCCAAGTAAAGACAATAAGGCTTTGCTTGGAGTCTCTTTTTGAATAGTTATGTACCAAATAAAATATAATTATAAATAATTCTAAATAAAATGGTTTTCACAAACTTTACACATAAAAATAACTTAAATATTTAAAAATCTTCTATAATGTAATATACTTGAATATATAAAGGGTAGGTGAATTTATGAAAAGAAGAAAATTAAAGAAAAGTGCACTAATAGTAATAATCATGTTACTAGTGCTTATTGGCATAGGAATATACTTTGCAGTTACAAAACTATTTAGTGGAGATGAACCTAGTAAAAAAGGAAATACCCCTAAACAAGAAGAAGTAAAAAAACTTCAAATATTTGATGAAGATAGCAATTCTAGACCGATTGCAGTAATGATTAATAATAACCATGCTGCTTGGCCTCATGCAGGGTTACAAAAATCATTCTTGAATTATGAAATAGTAGCAGAAGGTGGTATAACAAGAATAATGGCGCTTTACAAAGATGTAAGCGATGTAGAAAAAATAGGCTCAGTAAGAAGTAGTAGACCATATTATTTGGATTATGCATTAGAAAATGATGCGATATATGTACACTGGGGTGGTAGTGACCAAGCTTATTCAGATATGGGAAGTTTAGGGGTAGATCATATTGATGGTATGACTTATGAAGGAAAATATTTCTTTAGAGATAGAAGTGGCGGACGAGCATACGAACATACAGGATTTACAAAAATGAGCATGATAGAAGAAGGTATAAATAATTTGGGTATTAAAAAAACTACAACTCAAGGTACAGTGTTTAACTATAGTGTAGATGAAATAGATTTAAGTACTAAAGAAGATGCTATAAAAGCAGACGATATTTTGATTGACTATTCAAATTATCATAATACAAGTTATAAATATGATGAAACAAATAAAGTATATCTAAGAACTATGTCTGATAGGGCGCATGTAGACGCGGTGACTAACGAACAATATACTGCTAAAAATATAATAACTTATAAAGTAAAAAACAGAAGTATAGATAGTTATGGAAGACAAAAGTTAGAAAATAACGGTTCAGGTGAAGGATACTATATAACTAATGGATATGCTGTGCCAATAACTTGGGAGAAATCAAGTAGAAGTAGTAAAACAATTTATAAATATGCTAATGGAGAAGAAATAAAATTAAATGATGGGAATACTTGGGTGCAAATCCAACCTTCAGACGAAGATTTAGAAATCACTGGAAATAATAGTGATAATAATGAAATTACAGAATAATATAATGGCTGATACAGAGTTCTCTCTTGTCAGTCTTTTGTGTTCATATAAATCAACTTAAATATGTGGAATATTATAATTAATTCCTAAAAATATTTATCATAATTTAAAATAAATTTTCATATAATAGTATATATTAATATTGAAAAGTTAGAAGTTATTTGCTAAAATGAATATATAGTAAGGAGGACTTAAATATGGAAAGTGTGATGAATTTCTTAGCAGACTATTACATATGGTTCTTTGTAGGAGCCTTAGTATTATGTTTTGCATTAATAGGATTTATTATTGACGCAAGAAAGAAAAAGAAAAATGAGTTTAAAGGTGAAGAAATCGCTACACCAACTAACACTACAGAGAATGTTCAAACACCAACTAGTACTGAACCACAAGTTGTGGGTACTACAGTTGAAGTAGGTGGAGAAGCAACTTTAGGAACACAAAATACTGTTAGCGATTCGACTATGGAAATAAATGATATTCCAATAGCGCCTACTTCTCCAGTTGCACCAGAAAGAAAAGTAGAATTTTATTCAGGACCAGTAGAAATGCCTACAGCAGAACCTGCACCAATGAATACACCAAATCCTGAGCCAACATCTACTGTAACTATCGGAGAACCAATAAGTTTTGATAACACTGCTTCATCAGTAGCAGAACCAGTAGTGCCAGTGCAACCTGTTCAAGGAACAGTGTCAACACCTCAACCAGAAAATACTAACAATCAAAACAACATTAATTAATACGTAAATTTCATGTTAAGGAATAATAAAAGATATAGTAAATATATCTTTTTTATTATATAATTAGTGTATATGTTAGGAGTGATAAAGAATGACTTTAACACAATTTTATGGATTATTTACAAAAATACTGGATGTAGCAATACTCTGGTTTATAATATATTATATTTTAAAATATATTAAAAACAATGTAAAATTAACTTTAATATTCAAAGGTATATTAATAGTAGTTTTACTTAAAATATTAAGCGAATGGTTGTCTCTAAATACAGTGGGACTTATGCTTGAATACGTAATAGAATGGGCACCACTTGCACTAATAGTACTTTTCCAACCAGAAATAAGAAATGTTCTAGAAAATATTGGGCGAAGTCAGTTGTTAGGAAGACATAAAGTGTTGACTGTAGATGAAAGAGAAAAAGTAGTATATGAAATAATGCAAGCTGTTGAATATATGAAAAGAAATAGAATTGGTGCTCTTTTAGTTATAGAAAGAGACTACGCTTTAAGCCAATATATTGAACCTGCAAACAAAATATATGCAGACCTTAGTAGTGAACTTCTTATATCAATATTCTTCCCGAATAACCCACTACATGATGGAGCTGTAATTGTGCAAGGAGATAGAATTACTTGTGCAGGCAGTGTACTTCCTACAAGTATGAACACAAATATTTCAAAAAGACTTGGAACAAGACATCGAGCTGCTCTAGGAATAGCGGAAAGTTCAGATGCAATCGCAGTCTGTGTAAGTGAAGAAACTGGAAGAGTAAGTATAGCATTAGATCAAGAGTTAAATTACAACTTAACACTTGAAGATGCTAGAATGATGCTAATTGAAGCATTACAACCTAAGAAAGAAACATTCTTTGATGCTGATGAAGTAGAAGAAGCTATAGAGGAGGTGACATCTAATGAAGAGAAAAAAGAAAACTAATCCTATAAGCGCATTATTTGGTGGATTATTCAAAATTATAGATACGATAATAATTACTCCAATAAGTAGAATAGCATACTTCTTTAAAGACAAATTATCATTTAATAGTGGCTTTATAGATAGAATATTAAATAAACCTAATGTGCTTTTATACTTATCATTAATACTAGCGTTTGTTTGCTTCTATATAGTAGATAAAAAAGTAATAGGATTTAACAACACAAATGCTATAGTATTATCTAATCAACCAGTAACAGTAGAATATAATGAAGAAGCGTACGTAGTAGAAGGTTTACCAGAAGGAGTAAATATAATACTAACAGGAAGAAAAAGTGACCTTTATCTAGCACAAGATTTAAGTGACCATAAAGTAACACTTAATTTATCAAATTATGGAGTAGGGACACATAAAGTACAAATGGAATACAATAAACCTATCAATACACTTAACTACGAACTTAATCCAGGAACAGTAACCGTAGTAGTATATCCTAAAGTAAGTCAAGTAAGATCATTATCTATAGACGTAATAAATACAGATAAATTACCACAAACTTTAGTAGTAAGTAATGTTGTATTGGATAGGGACGAAGTAATAATTAAAAGTTATCAAGAAAAATTGGATAAAGTTGCAAGTGTAAAGGCGATTATTGACGTTAATGCTTTAAATGCAACAAAAGCAGATACTTACACACTTGAAAATGTAAAACTAGTTGCTTATGATGAAAATGGTAAAGAATTAAAAGGAATAGAGATTGTTCCAGAAAATGTAACAGCAAGTATAACAATAACTAGTCCAAGTAAAGTGGTACCATTGAAAATTGTACCTACAGGAGAAGTTAGAAGTGGCTCTGCAATATCTAGTATAACAAGTTCAGTAACAAACGTAACTGTATATGCTGATGAAGCAATATTAGCTGATTTAAAAGAAATAGAACTTGAAATAGATGTAACTAATCTTAGTGAAACAAAAGTATATCAAATGGTAATAAATAAACCTAGTGGTGCTAGAAGTATAAGTGAGACAAGCGTAACAATAACAGTAACGATGGAAAGTGAAACATCTAAGGACTATGAAAATATCAGTATAGAAACAAGAAACTTAGATCCTAAATTTAGAGTAATGGCAAGTAGTGAGCAAGATGCTAATGTTACAGTAACGGTTAAGGGAGTTCAAAGCTTATTAAATGATTTAGACAATAATTATCAAACTGCAATAAAAGCATACATTGATTTAAAAGGAATAACAGAATCAGGTCCATTTACAGTTCCAGTATATGTTGAAGGAAATGACTTGAGATTAACATATACTAGTAAAACTAAGAATGTACAAGTAATAATTATTGATGCAGAATAAAAAGAAAGAGTTGTTAGAAATATCTAACAATTTTTTCTAAGCTAAAATACTATTAATTAAACAAATGACTTGATAATTCTACTTAAAAACTTAGAATTACCCGAAATTGGAATAGTAAGAATAAATTATATAAAAGTATTAATAAAACTTATATAGAAAATTTTCTTTTGTTTTGTTTATTATTTATAGGAGTTTTATTAGTTATATTCTGTACATGTATAATTGCTTATCAGAAAATAAATAAGATATGTGGTATATTATTGATAATTATAGGAATTATAATGCTAGTATCAGGTGTGATAAAGTTTAAAAAGATATATTTTAGATTTAATGTTGCTTAGAGTTGTAAGAATTATGTGGGAGATAAAATATGAAGTTATATGATGTTTTAAAAAAATTGGATATAGAATTTGAAGAAATAGAGCACGAGCCACTTTTTACAATAGAACAAGCACAGTTAATAAAAAGAAATATAAGTGGTATTGGTTGTAAAAACTTGTTTTTAACAGATAAAAAAGATAATTATGTTTTATGTATATTGGAAGAAAATAAACGAGCAGATATAAATCAAATAGGTGCGTTAGTTGGTATGTCACATTTGTCATTTGCAGATGTAAAAGAACTTCAAATGATTTTAAAATTAGAGAAGGGTAGTGTTACACCATTTGGGATACTAAATGATAGTGATAATAGAGTTCTATTAGTTATAGATAAAGAATTAAAAGGTAAGAGATTGTTGTTTCATCCTAATATAAATACTAAGACTATTTCAGTTACTTATGATAATTTAATAAAATTTATTAAGTATGAAAGACACAACTATATTCTTTTATAATTTAGATTTTTCTTTTGCTAAGCTTGGATGTTAATATGTATTGCTTGATGCAACGGGATATTTATCATAAAATTAGTTTGAAAAGGAGGAAAATTAAAATGTTAAAAGAAAATATTAAGACATTAAGGGAACAAAAAGGCTTATCTCAAGAAGAACTTAGTGTGAAGTTGAATGTTGTAAGGCAGACTATATCAAAATGGGAGCAAGGTTTATCAGTGCCAGATTCTGAAATGTTAATATCTTTGTCAGAGGTTTTAGACACCCCAGTGAGTACTTTACTTGGAGAGAATGTTCCTCTATCTAAGGATGATGACTTAAAAGTTATTTCAGAGAAATTAGAGGTAATAAATTTACAGTTATCTAAAAGAAATAATCTTTGGAGAAAGATAATTCATTTAATATTGATTTTGCTGTGCGTGATTATAGTCATTACTTTTGTGGGTTTAGTTTTGTTAGATAGTCCTTATTTAGGATGGGATTATAGTAATCCAGAAAAGTCATTTTTTGGAGTAACCTATCATACGTTTGAATGGTTTTTTGTTAGATCAGCACCATTTATATTTGTTTTGTTAGTGATAGGAATTTTTGCTACACGAAAAAGAAAGTGATTTAGTTTTCGATTTATATAATAATTAAATATATCCAAAGGTATACAAAAAGTGTATAATTATCTTGGAGGTAAAAATAATGGAACTAGTGAAAGTTGGAGATAGAACTTATTATATAAAAAATGCTACTAATATAGGTGTTTATAAAATTGATGATAATAACGTTTATCTTATAGATACAGGAAACGATAAAGAGGCTGGAAAGAAAATATTAAAGATTATTGATGAGCAGGGGTGGAATGTTAAAGGAATTATAAATACTCATTCTAATGCTGATCATATTGGTGGGAATAAAGTAATTCAAGATAGAACTAATTCTAGTGTACTTGCATATGGTATTGAAAAGACTTT
The DNA here is from genome assembly GCA_910586295.1 of uncultured Bacilli bacterium. Classification (GTDB taxonomy): domain Bacteria; phylum Bacillota_I; class Bacilli_A; order RF39; family UBA660; genus MGBC139354. The sequence continues at coordinate 6,311 of CAJUGE010000001.1, forward strand.
TACAGAGTTTCCGATGTTAGAATCATCTTTTTTGTATGGTGGTTATCCATTTAAAGATATTAGAAATAAGTTTTTATTAGCGAAAGAATCGGTTGTAACTTCAATAGAAAATAATCTGCCAGAGGGATTGGAATATTTTACTTTAAAAGGACATTTTTTTGATATGATTGGTGTTAAGACAAGTGATGATGTGTATTTTTTAGCAGATTCGTTATTTAGTGAAGAAACTATTACAAAATATCATTTATTCTTTATATATGATGTAAAAGAGTATCTTAATACTTTAGATTATTTGAGTACTTTAAATGGAAGGTTATATATTCCATCTCATTGTGATGTGACAAGTGATATTTCATCTCTAATAGAACTTAATAGAAACAAAGTAAACGAGATTATAAATAGAATATATAATGCTTGTGAAAGAGAGATAACTTTTGAATGTATATTAAAATATATATTTGATGAATATGGTTTAGTAATGAATGCTAATCAATATGTTTTGGTTGGAAGTACTATAAAGTCGTACTTGTCATATTTATATGATGAAAACAAACTGTGTTATGAATTTAAAGATAATAGAATGGTGTGGAAACAAGTCTAGTAGTCTAATTTTTTCTTGAATATTCAAATTGCTTGTGATAGTATAATATTCAATTGGAGGTAATTGAAGTGGAAAATAATGAATTTAAAGAAATGACAAAAGAGAAACTATTAGCAGAGTTAAAAAGAATAAGATTAGAGGCGTACAATAAAACAATGCAAAGTCGTGAGGAAGAAGTGGCTAAAGTATTAAAAGAACTTAGAGAAGAATTTTATAATAATGCTATGAACGTTGCAATTAAAATAATAAAAGAATTGTTCTTAATAGCAAATAATTATTCGCAAGATTTGACTTTTAAAGATTATGTTTATATTTTTGAATCTATTGAAAGTTTACGTCATATGAAGAGTTTTGAAGGTGTCAGTGAAATTGTAGTTACAAAAGTATTAAAAACACTTTTACAATCAGAAGTTAAACCCATAAAAATAAGTTGTAAGGATGAATACTTTTATTTAATGGATTTGGAGCATATTTTAGAAGAAAAAGGAATCAAATGTTGGATAAGTAAAAATGATCTATGTGCTAAACCAATGGAAGAAGTAGTCCAATATAGTGATGATTTTGAAGTTGATATAAGTACTTTTAGAATGAAATATCAAAAGCATACTTTATAACTTGAGTATTTACAAAGTTATAAATCTTTGATATACTAGTCACGTTAAAACAAATGAAAGAGACGACATATACTAGGTTATCTTTAAGAGAGTTAGTGGTTGGTGGAAACTAATAAGATAATGTATATGTGAATCACTCTAGATGTGGTTTAGGGATAATTTAAACCCGCATGTTAAAGTGCGTTACAAGAATTAAGTAAATTAAAGGATGGCACCGTCATTTTTATGACTCCTTATGCTATCCTTTTTATTTGGAAGGAGAAGATATTATGTTTAGAGAATTAAGTAAAGAAAAGGGAAACAAAAGAGAATTAGAGATATTAGAAGAATGGAAAAAACAAGATATTTTTAATAAGACAATAAGAAATAGAGAAGGTTGTGAAGACTATGTATTCTTTGACGGACCTATATATGCTAATGCTAAACCTGGCATCCATCATGTATTTGCTAAGACAATTAAAGATTCATTTTGCAAATATCAAACTATGAAAGGCAAAAGAGTACTTAGAAAAATTGGATTAGATACACACGGACTTCCTATTGAAGTTAATGTTGAGAAGAAACTTGGATTTAAAACTAAAGCAGATATAGAAGAATTTGGAGTAGAGAATTTCTGTAAAGAATGTAATAAAGAGACTGCTACTAATATAGATGAGATAAATAAAGTTACTGATATGATGGGACAGTTTATAGATTGTGATCATCCATATGTAACTTGCTCTAATGAATTTATTGAGAGTGAATGGTGGTTAATTAAAGAGATATTTAATAAAGGTTTAATTTATTATGGAAATAAAGTTTTACCATATTGTCCTAGATGTGGAACAGAATTATCTCAAAATGAAGTTAGTCAAGGATATGAAGAAACTTCTGTAAATACTGTAATCGTGCCTTTTAAATTAGTAGAAGAAGATACATATTTATTAGTATGGACTACAACTCCTTGGACACTTTTAGACAATGTTGCTACTTGTGTAAATCCTAACTATACTTATATAAAAGCAGAATCTTTAGGTTTTAAATTCATAGTGTGTGAGACTTTAGTTGATAAAGTTTTAGGAGAAGATTATAAAGTATTAGAAACTTATAAAGGTAGCGATTTAGTAGGTAAAAAGTATGAACAATTAATGCCTTTTGCAGAAGTTAATGGAAATGCTTTTGTAGTACTTGCAGATGAATATGTTACTGATCAAGACGGAACTGGTATAGTACATATTGCTCCTGCATATGGTGAAGATGATAACCGTGTATGCACTAAAAATAATATTGCTTTTTCTCAATCAGTTGGTAAAGATGGTACATATACTGTAGGACCTTGGAAAGGTAGAAGTGTTACAGATAAAGATTTAGAAATAGAAATAGTTAAGTATTTAAGTAGTGAAGATAAACTATTTAAAAAGATTAAGATGGTGCATGATTATCCTCATTGTTGGAGATGTAAGAGTCCATTAATTTATTACTCTAAGCCTGCTTGGTATATAAAGACTACTGAATATAAAGATAAAATAATAGAAGCAAATAAATCTGTTAATTGGTATCCTACTTTTGTTGGTGAAAAGAGATTTAATAACTGGCTAGAAAATATGATTGACTGGGGTATTTCAAGAAATAGATATTGGGGTTGTCCTATGCCTATTTGGACTTGTGAGTGTGGGCATATTGAATGTATTGGTTCAAGAAGTGAACTACAAGAAAAAATAGTAGAAGATACAGATGTTATGACTTTAGAACTTCATAGACCTTATATAGATAACTTACATATAAAGTGTCCAGATTGTGGTAAAATAATGTCTAGAGTGTTAGATGTAATGGATGTATGGTTTGATTCAGGTGCTATGCCTTATGCACAGTTTCATTATCCTTTTGAAAACAAAGAATTATTTGAATCTCAATTTCCTGCAGACTTTATAGCAGAAGGAGTGGACCAAACTAGAGGTTGGTTTAATTCATTAATTTGTATATCTACATTAGTAAGTGGTGTATCTAGTTTTAAAAATGTAGTAGTTAACGATATGATGTTAGATGCTAACGGTAAGAAAATGAGTAAGTCTACTGGAAATATAATAGATCCTATTAAGTCTATAGAAGAATTTGGAGCAGATGCTATTAGATGGTATATGTTATATGCATCTCCTGTATGGACACCACTTAAATTTAATATAGACGGAGTTAAAGAAGTAAATAGCAAATTCTTTAGTACTTTAAAAAATACTTATAATTTTTTTGCAATGTATGCTAATGCTGATAAACTAGAGTTAAGTGATTTTGAAGTTTCAAGGGATGCTTATGAAGAAATAGATAAGTGGTTGATGTCAAAATATAATAAGCTTGTAAAAAAAGTTACAGAAGCATTTGACGAGTATGACTTAAATAGAGTAGTTAAACCTGTGCAAGAATTTGTCAGTGAAGATTTATCTAACTGGTATATAAGAAGAAATAGAAGAAGATTTTGGAAAGGCGAATTAGATGATTCTAAGCGTGCAGTTTATAAAGTTACTTATGAAGTGTTAGTTGGAATTACTAAGTTAATCGCACCTATAGTACCTTTTATAAGTGAAGATATTTATAAGAATTTGACAGGCCTTGAAAGTGTTCATTTAAGTGATTATCCTAAGTGTGATGAAAGTCAAATAGATGAGAAAGTCGAGACTAGAATGGACTTAGTAAGAGATTTGATAAGTTTAGGAAGAAATGCTAGAGAAGATGCTAGTATTAAAATTAGACAACCTTTAAGTAAAGTTATACTAGATAAAAAGGTAGAGACTATAATTAGTGATATTGATGATTTAATTAAAGAAGAATTAAATGTAAAAGAAGTAGTTTATTTAGAAGAAACAAATGAATATTTAAACTATGAAATAAAACCAAATTTTAAAGAGTGTGGTAAGTTATTTGGTAAGAATGTTAATGCTTTTGGAGAATTACTTAAATCTTATACAATTAGTGATGTAGAGAGTATCGATGGTAAAGTGATAGAACTTAATGGAGAAGAATATACTTTAAATAAAGATATGCTAGATATTAGAGTACATTCTAAAGAAGGATTTAATACTTCTAGTGATGGAGTAAATTATGCGATTTTAGATGTTAATGTTACAGATGAATTATTAAATGAAGGTATATTAAGAGATTTAATTAGACAATGTCAAGTTCTTAGAAAAAATATTGGTTTAGATATTGCTGATAGAATAAATATAGAGATAGTTACAATTGAAGAATTACAAAATAATGTAGTTAATAAGTATAAGAGTGAAATTGAAAGTGAGCTTTTGGGTACTTTAACTACTGGATTAGACTCTGAAGTTAATGAATTTGTAGATGATGCTGGTAATAAGTTTGAGATAAAAATTGTTAAGAATAGTTAAACTCTGCTTTGTGGAGTTTTTCTATTTGTCGATTTTTATTGTAAAATTGGATTGAATTAGTTATAAACCTATGCTAAAATTTACTTAGATACAAGTAAAAGAGTATCAATAGTTTTAAGCAGGAGTGGTAAAATGAAACAAATAGTAGATTTTGTAAAAAATGATAAAAGAATATTAATAACTGGGATAATTATTTTATTTTTGATAATAATAGGAACTATATTAGCGTTTACTGTAGGCTCTTCAACTGCTTACACTTTAGAAAATGAATTAAGAGAAATGGGAAAAGATTTTTATGAAAATTTCTTTTATGATGAGTTTAATAGTTCTGAGTCAGAGAGAGAAGAATTTTTGGCAAAATATGGAACGATAGGATTTAAAGTTAATTTATCTAATTTAGTAAGAACTAATAAAAAAGTAAATGAAGAAAAAGTTAAAAATTTCGTTAATCCTAAGACAAACGAAAAATGCGATATGGAAAATACTAAGGTAACGATATATCCTAAAAGTCCTTATGGTAAGAGTGATTATGATATGGAAGTTGAAATAGTTTGTGGGGAAGAATTGAACTAGTTATAGTTCTTTTTTCTTTTAACTTTTTTGTCGAAATATGCTAATTAACTATACCATATATTTTAAAATAATGATATAATCTATAATAGTAGATATAGTAGGAGATGGTAGTATGATTAAGGCAAGATATTACTTATATGCGATATTGCTGTTTTTCTGTGCTGTTTTAAATGTTTTGCCTTTGTATGCAAATGAAAATGTTTATACTTTTGAATATACTGGAAATTACCAAGAATGGATTGTGCCTGAGTCTGGATATTATGAGGTGGAATTATGGGGAGCGCAAGGAGGAAATTCTACTACAACACCATTTACAGGTGGGTATGGTGCGTATACAAAAGGTACAATATCATTAGAAAAGGGAACAGTTTTATATATTTATGTTGGACAAAAGAAGACAAATACTGCTAATGGAACAACTTTTAATGGATCTAGTGCATCGTCTTATGGATTTCCAGGAGGAGGTGCTACTGATATAAGGTTAGCAAGTGGAACTTGGAATAATTTTGATTCTTTAAAGTCTCGTATTATGGTTGCTGCTGGTGGAGGTGCGGCTCAAGAAAATGCTAGTGCTAAAGCTGGAGCTGGTGGTGGACTAATTGGAAAATCTGGTGGAAATAATGGTGGTGGAACTCAAACTAGTGGTGGTGCTGGAAGTGTTTATTCTAATGGAGGATTTGGCTATGGTGGAAACGGCGAAGGAGGCGGAGGCGGCTACTATGGTGGCGGTGGTGCTTCTAGTATAGCTGGTTCGTCTGGAGGTTCATCATTTATATCTGGACACAATGGATGTGATGCTATTTCAGAATCATCTGTTTCTAATAAAATTGTTCATACTGGTCAAAGCATTCATTACAGTGGATATCAATTTCAAGATACGGTTATGATAGATGGTGACGGTTACCTTTGGACTACTGATATTGGAACATTTAGTGTTGGAATGCCTACTTGGGATGGTAAATCTACAATGGTTGGTAATGCAGATAATGGTTATGCTAAAATAACTTATAAAGGACAAAATATTATTCAAAATTTAAAAGTAGAAAATGCAGATGTTAAGAGAATAGATGTAGAAGATGCTTATTATGTAATGATTGATTCGTCGTTTATAGATACAAATATAACGGCTGATATATTAACTCAAACTGATTTTATAGTGGGACTTGGGGAAGTAACGTTAGAAGTAGGTAAAACTCATTATATATCATTAATAGATAAAACTGGAGAATTAACTGTGATAGAGTTAAGGGTTATTTTAAAGCCGTTCGATATTAGTGTGACTTTTGATGAAATAGATGTTAACTTTGATAGTCAAGTATTTGAATATAGTGCTACTGTGCCTTATGAAGTAAAAACACTGACACCACATATTACTACTAATCAAGGTGTTACTTATACATTAAAGAATGCAGATAGACTTAGGCAAGGGACAAATAAGATAACATTAACTGTAACGGATGGAGTAAAGACGGTTGATTATTTATTTAAGGTATTTAGAGAAGAAACTACGTTTGAAGTGTCTGATTTTTCATATGTTGCTTCAGCTCAAGAATGGACAGTGCCTGCTACAGGTAATTATATAGTTGAATTATGGGGTGCTTCTGGAGAGAAAAATGCATATGGTGCATATACAAAAGGTGTTATATCTTTAACTAAAGGAGAAAAACTATACATTTATACGGGGCAAGCTGCATCTACTGCTGGAAGTGCGACCGCATTTAATAATGGTACAGGTTCTAGTGGTGGTTGGAACGGCGGAGGTGCCACTGATATAAGATTAACAGGTGGTGCTTGGAATAATTTTGCGAGTTTAAAATCACGTATTATGGTAGCGGGAGCTGGTGGTTCCGGAACAACACCTGGTGCGGCAGGAGGTTTGACAGGATATTCTGGTAAAGGAACTGCTGGAGGAACTCAGACAAAATTTGGTAGCAGTTCTTACACAGCTTCGTCCTTTGGTATTGCAAATGGAGGTTGTACTGGAGGAAACGGTTACTATCCAGGTGGAGGTTCTGCTTGCGCTACTGGAGCTGGTGGAGGATCGTCATTTATATCTGGTCATGATGGAAGTAATGCGATTGCAGAATCATCTGTCTCTGGTAAAATTGTTCATACTGGTCAATCAATCCATTATAGTGGTTATAAATTTACTGATACATTAATGATAGATGGAATGGGCTATGAATGGACAAGTGCAAAACAAGGATTAATGCTTATGCCAAATCCAAAAGGTGGTACATTTGCAAGTGGAATAGGATATTCTGGAAACGGATACGCTAGAATTACTCCTTTGACTGACGAAATCACTAATCATAATAATTATTTAGAATCACTAACTGTGGATAAAGGTATTTTATCTCCAGAATTTGATAAAGAAGAAACAAGTTATACATTAATGCTAGATGAAGATGATACTACAATAGAAATAGAAGCACTAGCTGAAGATTATGATGCATTAGTAGTTGGAGATGGAGTAATTGAAGTAGAAGCAGGTACTAATAATCATTCATTAACTGTAGTTTCTCCAGCAGGTGATATTAGAGTAATAAATATAGAAATTACAAGAGTTATAAGTACAAATGCATATCTTGATGGAATACTAATAAACGGTATACCTCTTGAAGAGTTTGATAAAGATACTCTTACATACAATATTGTCTTACCATATTATTATAATAAAATTCATGTAAGTGGGGTAAAAGCTAATGAAAATCAGACAATAACTGGAGAAGGAATACAAGTATTATCAAATAATGAAGTTGAAGCACAATTGTTAGTAATTAGTGAAGATAAACAACATAATAAACTATATAAAGTACATGTTACAAAAGAAAAGTCAACATTATTACAAAGTATAACTTTCAAAGAAATGAAAATGACTGTGGATTTAGAATCAGATAAGTTTACTTACGATATAGAACTACCTATTACAATTCATTCATTAGATATAAAAGCAAGTCCTTATTATGAGGGAGTAACAATTGACACAGTAGGAAATAAATATATTGGTGAAACTAATAAACAAATAATTGTCACTTCTAGTTTAGATGGATTAGAAGATTCTGTTTATACATTTAATATAAGTTTTATGGAAAATCCAGAGTATTATGGTTTTGATTTTCCTTATACTGGAAATGTTCAGACATTTATTGCTCCTATAAGTGCTAATTATGTTGTACAACTTTGGGGAGCTACTGGTCAAAAAACAGCTTATGGGGCGTATACTAGAGGAACTATTTATTTAGAAAAAGACGATATGCTTTATGTATATGTAGGAGCTGCTAATTCAGGATCCTCAGGGAATAGACTAACTTTTAATAACGGTACAGGTTCTAGTGGTGGTTGGAACGGTGGAGGTTCTACTGATGTAAGAATTGTAAAGGGAAGTACATGGTATGATTTTAGTTCGCTTAAATCTCGTATAATGGTCGCAGCAGGGGGCGGATCTGGAACAGGAACACCAGGTGCTGCAGGTGGACTTGTTGGATATGCAGGTGGAGGAACTAAAGGTGGAAGTCAAACAACATTTGGTGCAAGACAAGTTTCATATTATACTCAATCTGCTTTTGGTATAGCTAATGGAGGTTGTACTGGAGGAAACGGTTATTATCCTGGTGGAGGTGCTGCTTGTGCTTCTGGTTCTGGAGGAGGTTCGAGTTTTATCTCAGGACATAAGGGAAGTGACGCGATAGATGAAACATCTACTGCAAGTAAAATAGTACACACAGGAGAGTCTGTTCATTATAGTGGTTATAAGTTTACAAATACATTGATGATAGATGGAATGGGCTATTCTTGGTCAACACAGAAAGACGAACAAGAACTTATGCCTAAACCTAACGGTGGTTATTATAACTTAGGTCAAGGTAATACAACAAATGGGTATGGTATTATTCATACTGCTTCTTATGTTCCAAATGATAACTATTTAGATACACTAGTAGTTAAATTTGGAGATACACTAATACCTTTGAATGAGGATTTTGAGCCTTGGAAAACAGAATATAATGTTAGTCTTACAAAGGAACAAAGCAAGATAACAATAGAAGCAACCCCAAAAGATATTCAAGCAACTATAAGTGGTGGAGGTACTACTAATATTCCACCATATGAGAGTGATGTAGAAATAATAGTAACAGCGCAAGATGGAAGTACAAGAACTTATACAATTCACTTTGTAAGAGAAGCAGATGATGATCCTTATCCTGATGATATAAGTTTAAATAGATTACCTGTATATTTATGTAGATTAAATAGTGACTATTGTAATTATACTTTTAATAAAACAACGACTGAATATACAGTGGAATTGCCATATTCTGTAAGAGAAATAGAACTAGTAGTAACCCCTAAGAGTAAATGGCAAGATTATAAATATTATACTGAATATGATTTTGATAATTCATTAAATAATATACCATTAGAGACAGATGGAGTATTTGAGTTAACAGAAGAAGAGACAACAATATATATAGAAGTAATAAGTGAGGATGAGAGTCATAATGTTATATATACATATAATTTTAATAGAGATATAAGAGGAAATAATAATTTAGAAAGTATAACTATTACAAATCCAAATATCGTAGTAGAGGATTTTAATCCTTATACTTATGAATATTATTTGACATTACCAACTGGATTTTCATTCGATATACAGGCTATACCAGAGAGAAAAGAAAATACAAAAGTAGAAATTCAAAATAATGTTATGACAACTGATCCTTATCAGACATCTGTAACTGGACTAGTACAGGGAATGAATAATGTTATAATAACTGTGACTGCTGAGAATGGAGACACAAAGACATATATGCTTCATGTATATAAAGGTTACGAAAGTGATGTGCTCCTTAATGCGCTTAGTGTAACAAGTGTTGGTACTAGCTTAGAACTATCTCCTACATTCGATAATAGGTTAAATGATTATAGTGTAAATGTAGGAAGTGATGTTACAAGTGTAGTTATAAATGCAACACCACACGATTCAAGTGCTGCTACTGTAAGTGGAACAGGTACAAAGTCGTTGGTGTCAGGTATAAATACTTTTGAAATAACAGTAACTTCTAAACATGCGAATGATGACGGAGAATATGATAAAAATGTATATACACTAACAATATATAAAGATATGTCTAGTAATGCAAATATTGCTAATATAACAGTAGATAATCATGAACTGACTCCTATATATAATAAAGAAGAACATGAATATTATATAAATCTTGATAAAGATGAGACACTAGTAAATGTTAATGTTACGATGGAAGATGAGAAGGCAACATATACTATAAGAGGTAATAATAATTTAAATAAGGCAATAAATGAAATAGTAGTAACTGGAATAGCAGAGAATAAATCTTATGTAGTTTATAAAATATATGCGTTTAAGAATGTCTCAACAAATAATAATTTAGAGTCAATATTATATAAGACAGAAGAGGAATTTGAAACAGTACCAGATTTTAATAAAGATAAAACTACTTATGAAATAAATGTATCTTCTGAGACAAGAAAGATAGAAATTCAGGCTAATCCAGAGGACATGGATGCAAGTGTATCTGGTAATGGAATTTACTATTTAAATGCAGGAGTAAATACTATAAATATAAATGTAACTAGTGCTTCTGGTGATGTCAAAGTTTATACTATTAATGTGATAAGGTCTAAAAATGATGATGTAACATTAAAAGAAGTATTAAATAATCGTGGTAGTGAAGTAACAAGTGTAGAAAATGAAGACTATGATTATTTAATAGATGTTCAATATGAAGTGAATACTATAGAGATACAAGGTATACCTAATGTTGATACATCTACTGTCAGTGGAAATGGAACATATAATTTATCGTCTGGTAATAATGATATAACACTAAGAGTAACAAGTGAAGCAGGAACTTATAAAGATTATATAGTAAGGGTTGTAAGAGATTTATCCAAAAATGATGACTTATCTTTCTTATATGTTCATGAAGGTGGATTACAGCCAGATTTTAAGGGAACAACAATATATTATGATATACTTGTTCCGTATAATATAGATTCTCTTGATAAACTACATATAGAAGCAGATCCAGAGGATAAAGATGCAACGTATGAAATAGTAGGAAATAGTGGTAATTTAGAAGTTGGAGTATCTAAGAGTTTTTCTGTAATAGTTACAGCTCCTAATAAGGTGGATAAAAAAACTTATACAGTAAACGTTACAAGGCAAAAGGAAACTACTGAGAATTTAAGTTTGGAGAGTCTTACTACTGATCGTGGAGAGTTAACACCGCTGTTTGATTCTGACACTCTAAATTATGAATTAACTGTAGAAAACAATATAACAGATATAACTGTTATGGCGACTGCTTATAGTTCTATTGCTACTATAAAAGGTGTTGGTACTTATAATTTAAATGTTGGAAGAAATTTGATATCGGTCTTTGTAATAGGAGAAGATGGTACTCAAAAGGATTATCAAATAGTAGTAACAAGAGAGAAGTCTAGTGATGCTACACTTTCTACTTTAGTGATAAGCGGGCATAAATTAAATCCGACATTTAATAAGAATACTACTAGTTATACTGTAAATACAAGTAAAGATTATTTGACATTTACTACAGTTAAACCTACACAAAGCGAAGCAACTTATGTTGTGGAAGGTAATACTTCCTTTAAAACTGGAAATAATATAGTAACAATAACTGTAACAGCACCTGATGGGAAGACAACTAAGACTTATACTTTGAATGTTGAAAAGGCAGGAAGTTCTAATAATAATCTTGCTAGTTTAGAAGTGGTAGGGTATAATTTAGTACCAGTCTTTCACAAAGGAGTAACTTTCTATACAGTTGATATACCGAATAATGTTAATAGTATTTTGATACAGGCTACTACAGAAGATAGTGAAGCAACTATTTCAGGAGATGGGCTTAAACATGTTATAACTGGCGAGAATTATTTTGATGTTGTAGTAACAAGTGGTGCAGGAACTAAGAAAACTTATACAATATTAGTGACTAGGGATACTAGTGATAATAATTATTTAGCAAGTTTGTATTCTGATTATGGTGAATGGGATAAAGAGTTTTTGAAAACAGAAAATAGTTATATAATCACTGTTCCTTATGATATAGATAAAATAGAATTATATGGTTCTTTAGAAGACGCTGGTGCTTCGGTTATAGGGTTACAAGAGTATAGTTTGTTTGTTGGAGATAATGATATCAGTATAACTGTTATAAGTGAAAGTGGGCAGATGAATGTTTATAAGATAAGAGTGGTAAGAGAAGAGAGTGTAAGTGTTTATCTAACAGATATAAGTGTTAATGGATATGATTTGGATCCTAACTTTAATAAAGAAATATTTGAGTATTTTATAACTGTGAATAATGAAATAACATCACTAGATTTATCTTATGTTAAAGAAGATGCGAAGGCAAATGTAGTGGTCAGTGGAAATGAGTCGTTTGAAGTAGGAATGAATGAAGTGCACATTAAAGTAACTAGAGAAGTAAGTGAAGATGTAATTCTTGAGAATGAATATATATTATATGTAAATAGACAGATGAGTACTAATAACTTTTTACAGACTCTTTACTTAAGTGAAGGAGAGTTGAGTCCAGATTTTGATAAAAATACTTTGAATTACGAAGTAAATGTTTCAAGTGAAATAGATGAAGTAACAGTGTATGCAGTACCTGAAGATAATACTTCAAAGATTACTAGTGGTGTAGGTTTAAAATTATTGAATTTTGGTAAGAACGTGATAGAAATAAAAGTAAGATCTAGTATAGGTGTGACTAGAACGTATACAGTGACTATTACAAGAGAAGAATCAAGTAATAATGAGTTATTAGATTTAATTGTAAAAAATATAAATGGAGATGTTCTAAGTCCTAATGTGGCTTTTGATCCTAGTATTAATACATATGAATATACTCTTTCGCAGTCAGAAGAGTACGCTATTATAAGTGCTATCGAGGCAGATGAGTATCAAGTGGTAAGTGGTACAGGACCTAAGGCTTTAGAACATGGAACTAATACTTTTGTAGTCACAGTAACAGCACAAGATGGAAGTATAAATTCATATACTTTAAATATCAATAATCCACTTTCAGATAATAATTACGCTTTAAATATAGTACCTTCTACTGGAAACTTAAGTCCAGAATTTGATAAAGATACTTTAGAGTACACTTTGGAAGTTGAAGATGTATCGAGTTTATATTTTACAGTTACAACAGAAAACAATAAGGCTAGTGTAACAGGGCATGAGATTAAACCACTAGAAGAAGGAACAAGTACTAGAGTAATAACAGTAACCGCAGAGGATGGAAGTATAAGAGAATATAAAGTAACTGTTACAAGACCTAGTCAGTCTAATGCATTATTAGAAAGTCTAGAAATAGATGAATATGAGCTTGAGTTTGATCCTAATACGTTTACATATAACTTACAAGTATCAAGAAGTAAGAAAGAGTTATTAGAAAGCGAGATAACTGCTATACCAAAAGATATAGATGCTACAGTAAATATGATGGGAGACTTGACGTTAGTAAATGGTATGGTAAACGTTTATGTAATAGAAGTCATAGCCAAAGATGGATATACTACACAACAATATACTCTTAATGTGACTAGGGATAGTGATATATATTCTATAGTAAGTAAACAGGATAATAATGGAGAATATATACAT
>CAJUGE010000002.1 GCA_910586295.1 uncultured Bacilli bacterium
AAAGCTACAGGAATGAATCGAATATCTCTCAACTAACAATATTCTAAGAATATTGTATAGTACTAGAGTATTAATTCCAACTAAAATATTAATAAATTTATGTTATGTAAGAATTAAATCTTACAAACATATTATACGAGGTAATGATAAAATAGACCAGATTGATGCAATAAATATTTTAGATGATTATGAAAAAAGCAAAACTCGGAGAAAAATTATTCAAGCAATTATTAGTGTTATAGGTGTGATATTATGTATTTTTAGTTGTATTTGGGTATATAGCAATAGAGATTTAGCTTATGAATTGTCAGGAGAAAGTGAAAGCTTTTCTTATAATCAATTATTTTTCTTTAGAGATAATAGAACATATATCATGTTGTTTGGTAATCATGAAATAAAGAATGAAAATATTTCTGAAGAAGATATATCAAATGTAACTTTTAAATGTAATGAAAGATTAATCATTTCTTCAAGTGATTTTCTTCGAGGAGATGTAGTAGAACGAAAAGGCTATGATGAATTATTTCCAGATGAAGTTGTAAAAAATATAAATGATTGGATTATTGAAATAACATATAGACAAGATGATGTATACAAAACAGAAATAATAAAACTTAAAAATAAAGATCTAAACAAATAAAAGTATGTTAGATATTTGTGAATATTTTACTTTATTGTCAAAAAATGTTATAATTAGGATGTATTAAGTAGTAGTGCTGTTGAGGTATTACTACTTTTTATATTCTAAGAAGAAAGGATTAAAGTATGTGCTAGAAACTATGCTGTAGTAGTATTGTAGTATATAACTTTAGGGGAAAATAAAGTAAATAAAACATCGGGCAGTTTTCAGATGTAATTACTTTTGGTAGTAATTGTAGTTCTGCATAGCTTTTATAGGTGCCTAGATGTTTTTATACTGTGAAGAAAGAACAGTTCATGTTTTAAATGCTGATAATATTCTTATACAGGATATTGTCGGCATTTTTTTTGTGTTCTTAATTAGAATTTTTGATTCTAGAGGACCACCTCTTATTAATTTGGCTTTTGCAAATTAATAGGAGGAAAAATAAATGATCAAAAATCCAAAGAGAAGAAAATATAAAGATAATCCTTATGAAATAAAGGTTATAAATGAGGAGTATTTTATTAGTTTTAAGGATAGTAATAATAAGAATCAAAACATCAAAGTTAGTTCACAAATTTTTGAAATATTTAATGAATCAGAGTTACATGATTTGTCAGAATTAAATGAATATGATAGACATATAGAGCATTCTGAAGTATTTGATATTACACTTTATCGTAAGGCATCTAATGAGATTTATTCACTAGAGCAAGAAGTGGAAGATAAATTATTTAATCAAGAATTAAAAAAATGTATTGGAATGCTTCCAGAAGTTCAAAAAAGAAGGATTATTAAGTATTATTTTGAGGATAAAAATGAATATGAAATAGCTAAAGAAGAAGCAACTACTCATCAAGCTGTTAATAAATCTCTTAAACAAGCAAGAGAAAAATTAAAAGAAATTTTAAAAAAATAAAAAATTAGGGTTGCTATTTTGCTTTTAAGTGAGGAAACAAGTGAGAGGGTTAATTACTTAACTTATCTCACTTGTTTATTTTCAAGTTTGTTCTTTGACAATTTTTTATCATTCATCAAATACATTCCTATTATGAATAGCACTTTAGTTGGTTCGCTTGTCGATTAAAACCAGACTATAAAAATAGATTGCTTCTATTTTGCGATGACAAATAATAGATACAATGATACTTCTGCTTAGCCACAATCTCAAATAATGGGAGCAGTTCTGTGAGAACCACAGGAAGGTGAAATGCCTATGGAACTAATTCGCAATTAGTCGTTTGATGATTTCCTGCCGAAGGGTTCGAGGAAAAATATCGGTGATGTAAATATAAAAAATTAAAAAGGATAAGGTGATTTAAATGAAGAAGTATGATGTTCAGATTAAAGTGGTAAAAGAACATGAAATAATGGTTACTGCTTCTTGTAAAGCTGAAGCAATTAGTAAAGTAGAGGAATTAATTGCAGGATCTGAAATTAAAAATTTAGATATCCCAAATTTTACAAAACATTATACTATTATAGATATAGTTAAGAAGCCACTATTTAATAAAAGACATCATAGATGATTTGTGTTTTTTTTAAAATGATGGTAGCATCAAGGAGAGGTGGAAAATTATGAGAAAAATTTTAATACTATCCTTAATAATATTGTTATCAACAACTGGTTGTGAATCAGTTAAAAATGTTGAAGATTTTAAAGAACTAACTGACAAAAATGTCACCAATGAAGAAGTTGGAATGCCAGAAAAAATAGAAGATGAAATTAGTTATACGAAAGAAACTGTGAAATCTGAAAATATAGTAAAAGAGGAAATAAAAGTAGATGAAATACCTACAAACTCTAATAATAAGAATAAATCAGATAATTCAATAACTAATGATTCAGTAGAGAACAATAATACATCAAATCAAAGCAAGAATAAAAATGACAATAGCTTAAACGAGCCTGTTAAAGAACCAGAAAATAAAACTCCTACTAATAATAATGATGTAGAAGTTAATTATACAGATAAAAGTAATGATTTAATGTATTCTATTACTCATGGAGTTGGTGAATATAGTTCAGAAAGTGAATGTATTTCTGTTGGCGATAAAATTAAAATTAAAGAACTTGATTCAGTTATGGATTGGAATGAAGTAAATCCAGAACAAATGAAGCAACCTGTAATAAAAAGTTCAATGTGCATTGCTGTAATAAAGGATAATAAGGAATACTGGTTTTTGCATTTTATTACAGTTAGTGGTAACAATATGGATGCTGAATTAAAAGAACTTTATAAGCAAAACAATTAGGGACTCTTCGTGAGTCTTTTTTATTTAAATGAAAAGGAGGAAGATAAATTGAATAAAGTAAAAAAATATATGTTGATTGCCATTGCATTAACTGTTGGATTCACATTTAAAGCAACTAATGTATCAGCAGCAACATTGCATCAAGAAAATACAAAGTATTATTATGATAGAGCAAGAGCCGATGGTAGTGATCATCATTCTTGGTATTGGAAACATTATACAATGGATGGAGATGTTGCTTATTGTATAGAACCAAATGTTCCTGAAGGTACAAGTTATAATCAAGGCAATTGGGATGCAACCGGATTAAGTGATTCTATTAAAGAAAGGCTTTTATTAGTTGGATATTATGGCTATACATTTCCAAATCATCAAACTGAAGAATATCGTGCCGCTACTCAAGGTATGTTATGGGATACAATAATCGGACATGGTGCCAATACCCAGTTTACAACATCTCGTTGGGGTGAAGGAAGTTCATTTGATGTATCAGCCGAAAAATCAGAAATAAATAGATTGATTGAACATCATTTTGATAGACCTTCATTTAATGCAGGTGTGTATAAACTCCAAGTTGGAGAAACATTAACCTTAAATGATACGAATAATATTTTATCAGAATTTGATATTAGTGTTTCTGGAGCCGATTATAATGTTAATGGTAATACCTTAACAATAGTTCCAACTAAAAGTGGTAGTATTGATGTAACATTTACTAAAAGAATGCCTTATACTGAACCATATAAATTATTTGTTGGTAATGGTATTCAAAATATGTTAGTACCCGGAATGGTAGATCCAGTAATTGCTAAGATAAGAATTAATAGTTATTCTAGTCCAGTTGAATTAGTAAAAAAGGATAAAGAAACTAATACAACAGTTGCTCAAGGACAAGCAACTTTAAAAGGTGCTAAATATGGTGTTTATGAACAAGCAACAGGTAAACTAGTAACTACAGTTATTACTGATGAGAATGGTTATGCCATAAGTGATTCTATTTTAGAGTATAAGGAATATTATTTACAAGAAATTGAACCATCAGAGGGTTATTTGCTTGATAATACAAAATATAACTTTGATATGAGAGGAAAAGAAAGCGAAAGAATTGAGGTTGTAGAAAAAGTTGTTAAAAATTATATTAGTATTTTAAAGCAATATGATTTTGTAGATGGTAATACAACATTCTTAAATGCTGAAGAGAATATTAAATTTGAAATTTATTATCCAAATGGAAACTTATTTGATACTATAACTACAGATGAGAATGGTTATGCAACTTTAAATATTCCTTATGGAATTTGGCGATTTCATCAAGTAAATACTACAACAGGATATCAAAAGATATACGATTTTTATATTACTGTTGATTATAATACAGAAAGTGAACAATATTATAATATTTTAAATAATGCACTTACTTCTTATTTACAAGTATTTAAAGTTGATAGTGTAACTGGAAAGAGTATTGCCTTAGCTGATACTACTTTTAAAATTTATAATAAGGATAAAAAACAATATGTGACTCAGTTTGTTGGTGGAAAAGTATATAATGAATTTAAAACTGATGAAACAGGTAAATTTACCACATATTTGAAATTAGAAAGCGGAAATTATACTTTAATTGAAACTTCTAGTCCTACAGGTTATTTAATTGCGGAAGATGGTGTTGATTTTACCATTGGTAATAATACACATTTTTCATACACTACTTACGGACCAGTTATAACAATGTATTTTAATAATACTCCAATAAGAGGTAAAATTGAGATTTATAAAACTGGGGAATTATTTGTTGCTGAGAATGAATCATTTAATTATAATAATAGAACTTCTTTGAAAAATATTGTTTATACAATTTATGCTGATGAAGATATTAAGACTCCAGATGGTCAATATATCTATTACGAAAAGGGTGAATTTGTAGGAACAATGACTACAGATGAGAATGGTTATGCAGTTAGTGAAGCATTACCATTAGGAAAATACAGGGTCCAAGAAGCAGTAACAAATGACAATTATATATTAGATGAAACTGTTTATTATATTGAATTAACTGAAATTGATAATAAAACAGCTATTGTTTATAGCTCTTATGATATGTTAAATATTTTAAAAAAAGGTGATGTTGAATTTACAAAAACAGATTTTGTAGATAACGAACCTATTCCAAATACATTAATGGAATTGTATACAGAAAATAATGAATTAATTTTTAAAGGTAGAACTGATAAAACGGGAAAAATTACTATTAAAAATTTAAAATTAGGTCGCTATTATTTTGTTGAAAAAGAAGCACCAGAGGGATATCTTTTAAATGAAGATAAATTGTGGTTTGAAATAACAAAAGATGGTGAAATAGTTAAATCTAATATGAAGGATCAACGAGTAGAAGGGGTAGTTAATATCCATAAAGATGGAGAAAAATATACTTTAACTGAATCTTGTGAAGATACTACCAGTTGTTTTTTATATGAAACTGAAAGAAATTTAAAAGGTATTCATTTTGGTTTATATGCAAATGAAGATATTATTTTAAATAATATTAAGAGATATTCAAAAGGTGATTTAGTTGCTGATGGTTATACTAATGAAGATGGTAATTTAACTTTTGATAAATTATATCTTGGTAACTATACTCTAAAAGAATTAGAAACAATAGAAAATTATGTATTAGATACAACTGAATATGAAGTATCATTAGAGTATGTTGATAGTAAAACCCCAATAATTGATTTATCCTTTGTATTGAAAAATCATTTAATAAAAGCTGACTTTGAATTTACAAAAACAGATATTTCAACAGATGAACCACTTCCAAATACACTTATGGAGATTTATTTAGAAGATGGTACATTAATATATCGTGGTTATACTGATGAAACAGGTAAAATAGTATTAAAAAATATGCCTAGTGGGAAATTCTATCTATTAGAAATAGAAGCACCAGAAGGATATGTTTTAAATGAGGAACCAATGTATTTTGAAATAACAGAAGATGGTGAAGTAGTTAGATCTAATATGAAAGATGAAAAGATTAAATCTACTATTATTATTCATAAGATAGGTTCTGATAAAGAAACATTAAAAGGAGTTAAAATTGGCATATTTGATTTAAATGGCAATATGCTATATGAATGTTATACTGATGAGAATGGTAATATAGAACTAGAACTTGAATATGGAAAATACTATTATCAAGAATTAGAATCTATTGAAGGATATGAACTTAATAATGAAAAAATATATTTTGAAGTAATAGAAGATAAAGCTATTATTGAAACATCATTAGTAAATATTAAAGTACCTAGTACAGGTTTAAATGATTATCATATAATTGAAGTTCTTGGCAGTTTATTAGTAATATCTGGGTTAGGAGTTGCAATTTATGTTCGCAAAAAAAAGAAGAATAAATAAGAGTCAATTAGCTTTAATTGGCTCTTTACTTTTGATTTTATCTGGATTTTTTATACTAGGTCATCATTATGTTTCTAAATATAATTTGGAAAGTCAGGAACAAGAAATGATTGAGGAATTTTTCAATGAAGAAGTCAATGAGAATATAATAGAATCTGAAGATACTGATGTTCAATCAGAAAAAGTCCAACAAAAACAAGAGGATTATAATTATGTTGCTGTATTAGAAATAGAAAGTATAAATTTAAAAAGAGGATTAGTTAATCCTAATAGTAAGTACAATAATGTTAATTATAATATTCAAATAATGGAAACTTCAAATATGCCTGATGTTGAAAATAGTAATTTGATACTTGCAGGACATAATGGTTCAAGTTATGTTTCATTCTTTAAAAATTTATATAAAATGAGCGAGGGAGATTTAATCAATATTTATTATCAAGGATATAAATATGTTTATCAGTTTAGTAATTCTTATGAAGTAGATAAAACAGGAATAGTAAGTATTATAAGAGATAAGAATAAAAATGCAATTACTCTAATTACTTGTAAGAAAAACAGTAAAGATAAACAATTAGTATTCATTGGTTATTTAATTGATAAGGTGGAATATTAGTGAACATCAAGTACATAAATATTCCTAGTAATTTATTATTTGATAAAAATATTTCATCATTTGCTAAATTACTTTATGGGGAATTATGTGTACTTAGTTATAAGAATGGGATATGTAAAGCTTCTAATAGTTTTCTAGCCGATGCTAATTATTGTAGCACTAGAAAGATTATTAGAGCTTTAAATTCATTAAAGGAAAATGGATATATTTCCGTTGAAGAATATCCATCAAGAAAAATATATGTTGATATGTCAAAAGTGTCATTCCACCTATGACAAAAATGTCACACATAATAATATAAATATAAATATATATTATAAATATATAACATCCATCATGATGAATAATTATTATATTTTTATTATCATTCATCATGATGATATAAAGGAGGGTAAATGAATAGTTTAGATTTTAATGGAGTTTCACTAATAGGTAATGTTGCAAGTATATCTGATATAAAAACTTTACCTAGTGGAAAAAAATATAAGTATTTTGATATTTGCCAAAATTCTAAATACAAAGATAAAAATGGTGAAGAAGTTGAAAACACTTCTTTTTTTACTGTTAGAATGTTTGAAGATCAAATATTAAAATATGATTCTATGATAAGAAAAGGTAATTGGATTCACTTAATCGGTAGACTAAGAAATTATCTTACTAAAGATAATGTTAAAAAAACTTATATTACTATTGATTCTATAAGAGAAATGAAACCAAAAGAAAAAATTGAAATATTTGATTATGACTGGCTTAATGATGACAGTTGGGAGGATGACTATGGGATATAGATCACAAGTCAGGCTCATAACAACCAAAAAAGGCTTTGAGGAATTAAAATCATTTAACGATAAATATTTACAAGACCATAAAGGAATAAATGGTTTTGAAGAATACAATTTGATGGATGAGTTGACTTTAAAAGAAGAAGATAATCATTCTGTTTATTTTGGTTGGGATTGGGTTAAATGGTATGAAGGAAGTTATAAATCTGTGGATGCTATTATGAATGGCTTAAATCATTTAAGAGATAAAGATATGTCATTTAGATTTTCTAGATTAGGTGAAGATTATGATGATTATGAAGAACAATATCACGACTCTGAAAAGGAAGAAGAACAGGGGTTAGAATTTCCTTATGTAATAAGAGATTTTGATGATTCAGAAATGATTGATAATCTTCAAAAAAATGTGGTTGTTGATAAGGAGCTAGAAACATGAAAGCATATTGTTATTGTAGGCTAAGTAATATTCAGCAAACATTAAATCCTGATTGTATTTTATATGTTTATGGTAAAGATGGTGCAGAGTTAGAAAGGCAAGAGTTATATTTAAGATCATACTGTAAAGGATGGTTATTAAATCCAATTAAGGTTTATAAAGAAAAGAATCGCTTAGAAGATAAACCAAATTTAAGAAAACTTCTCTTAGAAAATAAAGATAGAGATATTATTATATTAAATAATACAAGGTTAAGTAGAGATATGGTAGATATGTTTAATATAAGTGATATATGTAAAGAAAATAATTTAAGATTCTTTAGTACAAGAGAGAATAATTATTTATTTGATGATTTTTTTAATGTGTATAAGAAAGAAGTTGAAAAAAGTAATGAATTATAAATTTTTTGAAAGGGGTGATTTAAATGCAGAGAAGTCTTAGATGTTTATATGTTAAAGAAAATTCTTTGCCAGAAGAAATTATAATTCCAAATACTTTAAAAGCCAAACAAGAAAAGGTAGAAGGTCTAATTGAATATACTTATCTACCAAATGATGATAATGTTGTTATCATTTGTAACGAAGAAGGAAAAATTAATGGAATGGGTCCTAATAGAGATACAGGTTATGATATTGTCTTTGGACCTTTTTTAATTGTTGGGGAAACCTCAGATGATGGTGAAGATAGATCGTTAACAGATGAACAAATAAGCAAATATAAAGAGTATTTTGGAAAAGAATCTATTGAAAAAACAGAAACAAAAGTAATAGAAATATTGATGTCTAAAAATCAAGATATTAATTTATAAAAGAAAGGATAAGGTGATAAATTAATGAATAATACATCATTGGCAGGAAGATTGGTTCAAGAACCAGAAGTAAAAGAATTAGAAAGTGGTAAGAAAGTAACAAATGTTACTGTAGCAGTTCAAAGAAGTTATAAAAATAGTAACGGAGAATATGAAACAGACTTTATTGATTGCGAATTATGGGGTCATCAAGCTGAAACAACAGCAGAGTATTGTAAGAAAGGTGATCTTATAGGTGTTACTGGTAAAATCCAAACTAATACTTATGAAGTAGAAGATGGTAGTAAGAGAAAAGTAACAAAAGTAGTAGCAAATGAAGTAAGATTCTTATCTACAGCAAAAGAAATACCATCAGATAAAACTAATTTAAAAGACAATTCTGATGATATGGATATTGAATAGGAGCAAGTTCAAGCTTGCTCTTTAATGATTGGAGGGATTATATGAATTTAAAAAACATTAGAGGTGAGATTATTGTTTAAGCTTATTAGTAACACTCTAAATAATTTTAGAGGTTCTGTAAGTTTATTAGCAATAGAAAAATTAGAAGGTGGTAGTTATAATGTAGATTCTATCATTAAAGCTATTCAAACATTTTCCAACTGGGCATTGAGAGTTGGAATTGCAGCAGCAGGAGTTTCCCTTATTGTTGGATTTATTTTATATGCTGTTGTTGATGTAGATCAAAAACAAAGAGTAAAACAACGAATCATTCAGACTATGTTTGGTATTGTTGGAATTATTTTAGCAATTTCAATTGTTAACTTAATTATAGACTTGTTTTAGAGGTGCTTAATGTTAACAAAAGCATTAGATTTTATAAGAGTATTAGGTTGGGGAATTATAAGTTTTATTTATAATCTTATAGATACTTTATTTGACATACTTAAAGAATTAAATGCTTATAACATTATTGATAGTGTAGCAGATAACTCAATGTTTTCTAATTTTCACAAGGGAATAATTGCAATAGCTCTAACACTCTTAGGGCTTTTTGCATTATTCAAGTTTGTAATGAAGATTATTGAACCAGATGAGGGGTTATCAGTTCAACAGATAGTTACTGAAATAGTTAAATCTACTTTACTTGTATTGTTATCAGTATTTTTATTTGCTGAAGTATCAACTTTTTCAATTAAAATGAGTAGTTTTACAGCAAATATATTTTCAAGCAATAATATGACTATTTCAGACAGTATGTTAACTATGTATGTTGACTATACAGATCAGTACAAAGTAAGTGATGAATTCAAAGCTGAAGATTATGCATCAGCAATTAAAAACGATTCGTTTACAAATGCAGAAAAGTATAATGATAAGTTTGTCACAAATGCAAGGTGGATTTTACCAGATAAAAAAGATTATAAATATAAGATTAATTGGATTATGGCAATATTAGTTGGAGGATTTTTCTTATATGCACTTTTCTTTAGCGGAATGATGTTAGCCCGTAGGCAAATAGAATTCTTATTCTTGTTTTCTATTAGTCCTGTAGTCTTTGCTACATCAATAGGAAATAAACAAAGAAGAAGTGCAGTAGTAGAACAGTTGGTATCTTTGATGCTTCAGGGAGCAGTAGTTATGCTGATTATAAATTTAACAGCAATTGTTGCTAATGCAGTTAATTCAACTACATTCTTTACTAATGGATTTCAAGATATAGTTATTAAATCTCTTATGTATATAGGTTGTGGAACATTCTTGTTAACAGGTTCTCAAGTTGTTAACAGATTTATAGGTGGCAATGTTTCGGCAAACTCAGGAAGAGAACAACTCATGAGTTTAATGGGATTTGGACAAACGATGAATACAGCAGCGAGTGTGACTGGTGGAGCCGGATTAGGAGCAGGAATGATTGGATTAGGAGTAGCTTCAGGTGTTGTTGGAAGAGCAGGAGGAAATAAAGCTGTTAATAAAGTAGGTAATGCAGTTTCCAACTTTGGCTCTAAAATATCTAGTAAAGCTCAGAATCCAAATAGTGCTTTAGGTAAAATTGGTAATTTTATTACTAAGACAGGAAGCAAGATAGGACAAACTACACCATCGGCGGTTGGTAAGAATTTAAGAAAAGGTGGAATGAGTAATATTAAAGGTTCTGTTAATAGTTTAATGCCTCAGCGAGCCATGTATAGAAATAGGTATAGGGGAAGGTGATTAAATGTATATAACAATAAATAGTATAAAAAAAACATTAGGCAAATATGTAGAAATGACAGATTTATATATAGGTATTCCTATGGCTATGGCTTTTCTAATGTTATTTGCATTTTCCACACATAAATTGTTTTCTATAATTTTTTTAACAGTATGTGTTTTTTTAATGATTCCAATAAATTTGTCAAAGAAAAATAGAATGTATAAAGTTATGGGATTATTCTTTAAGTTTATATTTAAAAATAAACAATATTTATATTTTAGATAATGGAGGTGTAATTTATGGGATATAGTTTAGGTGATGATAGAGAAAGCTTTGATGTATTTGAACAAACAAATTTGATTGTAGAAAAAATAGGTAAAGAATTACAACAAAATGGGTGGATATATAACAAAGAAGATTATTGCTTTGAAAAGGATAATAGAGTGTTAAGTTTGGATGTTTCACAGGATCATGTTAGTTCAATATATATCAGTGATTCTAAAATTGATTATTTAAAATTCTGTAACAAATATTCCTGTTTTGAACCAATCTATGATGGGGATGAAGTTTGTGAGATATCAACTTATGTATCTAATAAAACAAACATCAAAGATATTGTTTCAAAAATTCAAAATGCACCATTAGTTGAAGAAAATAAAGATTTAGAACTATAAAAATGAAAGGAAAGTGATAGTATCGGGTTATTCCCTAAAAGAGATCAAAATAAAATAGATGAAAAAGCATTATTAAAATCAAAGAAAAAAATTAATAAAACAAAAGCTAATTATTTAACTTCTCATCAAATGAATCGAAGGATTAAAAATGCCAAAACATTTACTAATATTAAATGTATTGGTGAAGATGGATTATTAGAGTTAAAGAATGGAGGATATGCCTCTTTAATCGAGATAAAAGCAGTAGACTTGTCTTTATCTAGTAATCAAGAAAAAACAAATTTTTTCAGTTTATTAAAAATTTTATATCAAATTAAAGACTTAAATCTTAAATGCTATAAACTTGATGAACCAATAAATTTGAATAATAATAAATTAAATTTAACAAATCTTATAGAAAAACTGAAAGATAATACTAAGAAAGTATTTCTATTAAATGAAAGAAAAAGTTTGATAGAAGAATTAGAGGAGAATAATTTTACAGTATCCAGTATTTATTATTTTGTTGTTATAGCAAAAGATTTAAACATATTAGAAAGACAATTAGACGAAATAGAAGATACTCTTGCTAATCTGCAACCAAAAATTAATGCAGAAGTAATTAATAATCGGTTGGAAATATATAAATTTTTATCTAATTTATATATGTCAAGAAACCCGTTAGATTTATTAATGTGGGCGGACTTAATGGAACTAATAGTTCCTTTAAATATTTCAGAAAGAACTAATATGTTAAAAATTGATGACAATGAAGTGCAAATGGTAACAATTAAGAATATTCCACCATTTGTAGATGAATTGTTTTTTGAAGAAGTATTTAATTATCCAAATGTTAGAAGTTGTATTAATATTAAAGATGCAATAGATCAAGATGAGTTAATAAGATGGGTAAACTCACAATATCAATTCCTGTTATCCGATAGAAATACTACTAAGAAATTAAGCGATGCTACTGAATTGGATACACAAAAGGAAAATTTTCAAATCCTGATGAATGATATTAAAAATGGTGATGAAAAGATAAAGGAAGTATCACTTATTTTAATGGTTACTGGTAATAAAAAAGAGCGAGATGAAATAATCAGAGATTTAAAAAGAACGGTTGAGAGATATCAAATTAAACTAGATATTCCTAGATTAAGACAAATGGAAACCTTTCAATGTTTTGATATAACTAACTTATCTTTAAAAGATTATTCTGTGTATTTACCAACACTTACTTTAAGTGCTGGCTTCCCATTTACTAAAACATATTTTAACGATTCTACAGGATATATGTTAGGAGTAGATATTCATACAAGTTTACCTATTTTCTTTGATCCATTTGTATTAAATAATAAAAGAACTTCTCATAATATAGCCATTATATCTTCAACCGGTGGTGGAAAGAGTTTTACTATGAAGAAAATGATTGTTAATGAATATGCAAGAGGAACAAAAGTATTTATATTTGATGCAGAAAATGAATACGAAAAATTAGTTAAGGCTAATAATGGCGAATATATTGATTTATATTCTAAAAAAGGCGGAATGATAAATCCACTTCAAATAAGATATATTCCTAGTGATGAAGAACAGGAAACTAAGGAAACTGATTGTCCACTTGCAAAACACTTAGGATTTTTGGAAGCTTTTTTTAAAAGTGCTTTTGATAATATTCAAGAAAAAGAACTTGTAATGCTTCTTGCAATATTGGAAGATTTATATAATAAGAAAGGTATATATAAAAATACTTCAATAAATACCTTACAACAATTAAAACCAGAAGATTATCCAATATTTTCTGATTTATATAATTTTCTTCCAGAATATAAGAAAAAATTAGATAGTATAGAAAAAGAAAAGTTAATAGATCAATTAGATGTTCTATTATCAAGATTTTTAACTGGTACAGATTCATTTTTATTTAATGGTCATACCAATATTGACTTAAATAATGATTTAATTGCATTTAATCTTCAAGAGTTATTATATAGTGGTAATCAAAGATTAATTAATACACAAACATTGAATCTTCTTACTTATTTAAATAATAGTATTGTTGCAAATAAAATTATAAATGAAAAAAGAAGTTCTAATGATAAGCAGCATATTAGTATTGTAGTTGATGAATTCCATTTATATATAGATGAAAATAATAATGAAGTTATTAAAAATTTCGGTCAATTAGCTAGAAGGTGTAGAAAGTATAATACTAATCTAATCCTTTCTAGCCAATGTATATCTGATTTTTTAGGAAATGCTACCGTTCTTCGCCATGCTTCTGCAATCTTTAATAATTGTCAATATACTATGATAGGTATGTTAAAAGAAGATGATTTAAAAGCATACTTGGAGTTATTTAAAAACAATCCGTTAACAGATACTCAAAAAGCATTCTTGTTAGGAGCTAGAAGAGGAGAGTTTTTACTTAATGTAGATAATAAAACTAGATTAAGAATTTGGATAAGAGCTACAGAAACAGAACGAGAAATGATGGGAGAAACTGAATAATGAGTACCAGAAGTAGTATTGCTATTAAAAGGAAAGATGGTACTATTGAAAGTGTATATTGCCATAGTGATGGATATCTGGAATATAATGGGGTAATGTTAAACAAGTTTTATAGAAATCCTAAAAAGATAGATTCCCTTATTAATTTAGGTGATTTATCTTTTTTAGATAGGAGAGTTAATCCTGATCCAGATATTCCACACAGCTTTGATTATGATAAAAGACAAGAAGGAGTATCAGTTGCTTATGGCAGGGATAGAAATGAAAAAAAGACTAATAAAAAGGTTTATGATTCATTAAAAGATTATATTAAATCTTTTAGCAATTCTTGGCAAGAATATGCTTATTTATATGATGAAGAGAATAGTAAATGGTTATGGTCTGAAATACCTTTTGACAATGTTGAAAATATGAACTTTGCTTCATTAGAAGATAAATTAAATGATATGGGATTGATTGAATCTGTAGAACCTAAATTAGACAATTTAATTCACCAGCAAATGGAATTTGAAAAAGTTTTTGATTTAGAAACTTATAATGATTGCTATGAATCTGAAGAGGATGCCTATTATGATTTTCAAGGAATATTAGAAACTCCACAAGGTATAAAAAAACAAATAGACGCTTTAAAAGGAATTATATATGACATAGATGGTGATATTTGTCTTAATGATCTTTCTGAAGATTCAGCATTAAAATTTAAGAATATGGCTAATAAAAATATAGAAATGTTAGAAGAGTATGGAAGAGAACAATATCCTAACTTTGATTCTATTCCAATAATAGAATTTTAGGAGTTTTTCTTGAACAACAAAAAGAAAAATAAGATTCTTAAAATTGTTCTTTCTTCCTCTACCGGACTAATCATAATGGCTATGATAATCATTATTCCAGTTTTAATGATTCTAGATTTTTTCGGAGCTAATATAACAAATGGATATGTAGAAAATAATAGTGATTATGCAGATATGTATAAAGAAGTAGTAAGAAAAAATATTAAAGCAGGAAATGGATATGTATCGTTAAGTAGAATATTGTATTTTTATTTAGAAAATGATCAGTTAACCTTTGATCAAATATATACTGATAATTTGGATTCAGAGTTGAAACAAGAAAAACCTATTTCAGAAGTATGCGAATTGAATAGATATAAAATTTATTCAGTTTGTAATAGTGAAATGCTAAATTCTGGGCAAATTAATGAAATTCAAAATAAACCATTTTCTCCACCTTTAGATTTTAATAATATGTCTGTTACAAGTTTCTTTATGGAAGAAAGAATTGTATATGGTAATGCAGATGTTCATGCAGCATGGGATTTTGCTTCTAATGAGCAGACTCCAGTATATTCAGTATGTGATGGTACAGTAGAGAGTGTATCATTTAGATACTCTGAAAATATTATTGATAAAAATGGTGGAGGAGGAAACCAAATAACAATTTCCTGTGATATAGATGATATCAATTATAAGGTTGTATATGCTCATTTATATCCTAATTCAGCTACTGTTAAAGAGGGAGATATGGTAACTCAAAAGCAACAAATAGCTGGTGTTGGAACTACTGGATATTCTACTGGTAACCATCTCCATTTTCAAGTAACAAAAGATGGTTCCACTGTAGATGGGTTAAGTTTAATAGACTTTACCAATGATGAATCTAATAATCCATATACTATTCCAACAAATCCAAATTATGGATTGGATAATGGATTAATAACACCTTATAGATAAAGGTAATAATAAGCACTAATGGATTGAAACAAATACCATAATGGATTATTTTGCAAGTGCAAAATGTGAAATGATATCACTAGGTTTGCTGTTTTTATTTAGAAAAATGCCAAGTGTGATATCGTTTCCTTTATCCTGCTTAGAAATAGTGCTTATTTTTTATATAGTTTCAATCCATAGAAGGAGGATTATGTCACATTATTTATTAAGAATAAGAAATGAAATTTATGAAAGAATTAAATTGTTTGCTAAACAAGAAAATATAAGTATAAATAAAATGATAATCAAACTTATTTCAATAGGTATGATTACATATTTAAAAGGAGGAATGAATAGTGAAAATGTCAATAAATAAGTTAATTGCAAACGATATTATTAACTACGGAATGAATAATACATTATCAGATAATTATATTGTATCATTAGATAGTTACTTAGATGATTTTGATGAAGAATCTCAAGAATATATTCAAAATAATTTAGAAGATATAATTTCTGATATCCATGCAAATGAGAATGTTTGTGATTTAATATATGATAAAAAAGAAAAAGAATTCAATATGATTTTTTATTGGGATAATTTATTAGATGTAGTTGATCGTTTTGTAATGAAACTCTTAAAAGAAAAAAATATGGATGAAAAAGTTCAAATTCATGAGGTTAAAGAAATATCACAGGAAGTTATGAATGATGATGGTACAAGAAATTTAGCTCTTGAAAAAATAAAAAATTATAATATGGAGTATGAATTATGAAATTAAGGTATTATACTGATGCTGAAATAGAAAAATTAAAATGTAATATGTTTGTAGTAGATGTATTATATAAAAGAAGAATAGAATATGATACGGTGTTTAAATTATGGTGTGTCATGATGAGATTAAAATTCCCAGAACTAACTGGTAAACAAATTTTTGAAAGAGCTGGATTTGATATAAAAATATTGCATGATTATTTACCATATAGAAGAATAGGAGAATGGGTAAATAATTATAATAAGTTTGGATTAAATTATTTTTTACCAGAATATGAGCCTTATCATTCTTTAGAAAAACAAATAGCAGAAGTTAAAACTGATACATTTAAACTTAAACTTTTAAAAGTTGTGTTAGAAGATCTTAAGGAATTAAGTAAGGAGAATTAATGTTTAAGGAAGAATATAATTATCAGTATGATATAGATGTAAAAGTAGAATGTGAACATTGCAATAATAATTATATTAGACATGACATATTAAAAACCACTTATCCTGAAACAAAAGAAAGTTTAGAGGAAATGTATAAAAATAATTATGAAGGAGAGCCTGAAGAAGAAATGCTTCATTGCGATAAATGTGCTAGATTTATGTTTGAAACAGAAATTATTAATTTTGAGGAAACTAAAATAGAAAGGGAATATGGGAACATTGAAATTTGATAGACATATTACTATAGATGAAGAACTTCATAATAAAATTTTATTACTATCAAAAGAATCTAAACTTTCTTATTCTGAAGAAATTAGTATTTTAGTGGAGGAAGCATTATCTAATAGAGTTAAACAAGATCAACTTGATAAAATGCAAAACGATATTTTGTATGTTATTAAGAAAATAAATTTATTGTATTCATTGGTTAAACAAATGTATTCGGATTTTAATATTAATCCTAATAATATAACGGATCCTAAAAAGAGTCCTGCTTTAAGTGAATTTTTAAGAAAGGTTAAAATAAATAGGCTAGATGAGTAGTCCAAAAGTAATATTTAATTGTAGATTTACTCATGCCTTTAATAGAAAAGAAGCTCATTATACTAAAAAGCAAATTGAAGGATTAAAAAAGAAAATTGCTCGTAAATTTGATTATTTTTCTAATGAAGAAAAAAGAGTAATGAATTTATTTGAATATTATGTTGGTAATTTAACTAAAAAGGAAACTATGAATCTTGTAATTGAAAATGGTACTTATGCATCTCCAGCAGAAATAGAAAGAAGAAAGAAAAGATTTATTAGATATGCTGAAAAATCTAATCTATGGCAGGGAGTTATTAGTTTTAATAATGACTATCTGACTCAAAATATTACATTGCAAGATTTAGAACAGGAAGTAATAAAAAATGTACTTCCTCGTTTCTTTAAAAAAATGGGTTTTAAAGATGTGAATAAAATGGCTTATAATTTATCACTTCACACTGATACTGATAATCTACATATTCATTTTAGTTTCATTGAAAAACAACCTAATTATATTTATTATAATAAGAAAGTTGATTATAGGAGAAAGGGTGAACTAACTCAAGAAGAAATAGATTTTTTAAAAAATGAGGTGGTTATAGCAGTAGAAAGGAATCAATTTCTTTCTCCTATGATAACAATTACAAATGATGAAATAGAAAAGTTAAAAAAACATTTTAATCCAAAAGAAAAAAATTTTATTTTATATGATAAAAAAGATTTATTACTTGAAGAAAAAATATTAAGGGTAGGCAAGCTTTTATATCAGGAAAGAAAAAATAAATTTAAAAGAATAAAATATAATTCTTTAAAAAATGAAGAAATAAAATCTTTAATTAAAGATATAAAACAATATTTATTTACCAGTAAAGGTGAATTTTATGATGATTATGTTTCATTTAAGAATAGTCTTAATAATATTAACAATTATTTATACAATATTAATGTTGATAATAATGTAACAAAAATTAATATAGACAAAACTATTGTTGATACCAAAGAAAAATATGCCGATAATTACATTTTAAATGCTATAGTTAATCATGCTGATTATTTCTTTAAAAAAAATTCTAAACTTTATCACACTTTAAATGAGGATGATATTTTAAGAGAAATATTTTTAAAGGAATATAAAAAGAATAAGCAGCAAACAAGAGCAACTATATTAGAAAATTATTTAACTAATACTGTTAAAAATCAAAAATATAAGAATCGCTATCAAATAAGAAATGCTATTAGAAATATAAATAATGAGATGGAAGAGGCTCAAAAAGAATTTAGTAAATTATTTCAGCCAGATAATTCATATTCTAAAAAATATTAATGAGAGGAGATGGTGTTATGCCTAATTGGACTATGAATAAAATAACTTGTAAAAAATCTATTGGTGATAAAATATTAACTAAAACGGATGATGGATACAGCTTTGATTTTAATAAACTCATTCCGATGCCAGATTCAATGAATGTTCCAGCTGGATCAACAGAACATGATGCTGTTGCTAGTTATTATATATCACAGGATAAACAAGGAAGAAGAAACATTGAGGACCAACTTGAAAATAGTAAGGTCTTTTTTGATTCTAATTATTGGAAAAGATATAAAACATATATAGATGATTATATAAGAGAACCAAACAAGCTAAAACAGAAAGAAGAAAATTTCAGTGGAAAAATAAATGAATCTGATAAAATATATGGAAGTTTATCAGAGCTTGGGAAACATTATATTGATAATGTTATAAATTATGGATATTCTCAATGGTATGATTGGTGTAGTGAAGTATGGGGAACAAAATGGAATGTAGGCGATGAGGTTTCTGTTGACTATTTTCCTGAAACTGATGAATACAAAATAGAGTTTGATACAGCATGGTGTGTTCCATACGGAATTGTAGAAGAATTCAGTAAATTATGTTCTGATGAAGAGTTTCTATGGGAATATGAGAATGAAGATTATGATGGACACCATTATTTAAGAAAGCATAATGATGTAATAAATGATACTGTAATAACAAGTAAATATAAGGATGAAGGTTTTGACAATGAATAATATATATGTTAATTGTGGTGGAAGTTTAGATGTATATAAATCTAAAAAAGAAGTAATGGATTTTTTTGAGGATTGTATAATGTCTAGTGAAGGTGCAGAGCGAGATAGATATACAGAGATATATTTCTCTGTTAAAGAAAATCTAAATACTAATAAAAGGTGTTTTACTGATTATTCAGATTATGTTACTCGAGGAAATATTAATCCAGATGATCTTGATGATAAAGAAATAATGTTATTACAAAAAAATTATAATGTTACTAAAGATGATTTATACCGTTTTAGAGCAGATAGAATATTGGAAGCAAAACACAAAAGAATATATGATTTTGATTTAAAAAACTATAATTCAATAGATGGACTATATGAAAATTATATTTCTAACAAGAATGAAAAAACATTTTATATTATAGGAAAAAACATGATAACTTGCATAGATGCTAATGCAAAAGAACCAGATAAATATTGGGCAGAAGAATTCTCTATGAAAGATTATGATTATGCTAATAAATGGTTAAATGGAGATATTGAGTATGAAGATTATCTTGATTATTTAAAGAATAATAATTCCAAAAAAGAACTTGGTGTTTTTAATGAAGAAAAGTTATATTTAACTGTTGGTAGATATAGAAATAATAATACTTTATATTTGGGATTAAATACTGATAAAGGCGAAAGCTATAGTGATATAACTATTAATCTTTCGGAAAGAAAATTAAGTGATAATATTGCATACTTAACTAACGATATGTCAAATGAATTAAAAGCATTTGTTAAAAATAAAGGTATTATCAGTGAACCCTTATCATTTGTTGTTCATAATCTAGGTGAATATGAAGTTGTTTATGTTAATTTAGATAAAGTAAAAGAATATGACCCTAAAGGTTATAAAGATTCATTAGAACAAGATAATGATATAGAGATATAGTTTTTTGAAATATTCTAATTTTTAATTAAGTTAATGAAAAGATACTTGAAATTATGGTATAATAAAACAAATATTTAGTTTGTAATTTGTTGGAGAAATGAGGTGTTTGCAATTAACGAGATAGAATTTAAAAAGTTATTAGAATATTTAGATAAAATTTTTACAGAAGAAAAGGTTGAAATAGACTCTAATGGAATGATGGGATTACATTATTACGGATTGATTTTTGAAGATTATTTTTCAGATTCAGTAATATCAACACAATATTTAGATATGAATGATTATTTATATACTGAATATGAACTTGAATATCATGATAATAAAAGCTTATTAGAACAATATGAAAATATTGTGGAAGATAAACGATGTAAAGTTATTGAAGCATTTTATAATATACTATATTTGAGTCATTATTCATGCCAGCAAATAAATGTACCAAGTGTTTTGAATAGAATAAAAAATTTCTTATCTAGACTAAATTTTGAAATAATAGAACAAGAACACATAGGAGTAAATATACATCAAAATAATAAGGTAGGAGAAGGATACTACTGTGAAGTTTTTAAGGTTAATAATGGTATTGTAAAGAAACAATTAAAAAAAGAACATTTGACAAACGAAAATATATGTAAGAGATTTAAATATGAATATGAAATGATGAATAAATTAAAAAACTGTAGCAAGATAGTAAAAGTTTTTGATTACAATGATACAGAAAATTCATATACTATGGAAAAATGTGATGAAGATTTATATGATTATTTAAAATCTCATGTTGATTTAGAATTGTCTAAGAAAGTAAAAATTATAAATGACATATTAGAAGCTATGAAATATGCACATGAACATAATGTTATACATAGAGATTTGCATTTAGGCAATATAATGAGGCAAAATGATGATTTTTTAATTGGTGATTTTGGATTAGGAAAAGATAAAGAGGTAATAAAATCGTTAATTACATCAGCAACTCCTAAAAATAATCATTGGTTTTTGGATCCAATAGGCTTACAAGATTTTAGACTACTTGATGAATACAGTGATATCTTTTCTATAGGAAAAATAATAGACTTTATAATGTGTAATGGTTTTGTTTCTACTAATCATATTTTTAGCCTAATTGTTTTAAAATGTACGAGCAGAGATAAAAAAGATAGGTATAGAAATATAAGTGAGATTCAGGAAGATATTAAAAAATATTTGACAGGTGAAGAAAAAATAATTAAACAAGAAGAAATAAATAGAAAAATTGGAAATGGAACATTTGATTTAGAAGTACAAGAATATTTAATAAAACTTGTTGATACAAATAAATTATGTAATTATATCGTTAATCAAAAATGTCAAAATATATATAAAATAATATTAAAATTGGATATTGAACAAAGAATTAAAATTGCAAAGGAAATATTAGACAATTATGCTTCTGCAACAGGATATAATGGTTGGAGTAATTATTCCCTGTTTGGAAGATTGGCATATAATTTATATATAAATGAAAAAGATAATAATATAAAGCTTATATACGATCAAATATTAAAGGATTGTGCAGAAATTAGGTTTGATATAAAGGATTTATATGACCAATTAGTATAAACAATTTCCTAATAAAAGTATTTTTATGAAGAACTAAGAAATAATAAAGTAAAAGAATATATTTGTAGAGCAAATCTTATTTAAGAAATGCTTTTTCTTTGGTATAATATTCTAAATAACTTTGGAGGTGTAAAGATATGGAATGTTCAAAATGTGGAAAAACTTTTTCTTATAAATTGGTTGGTACTGTATATCCCGGATGTAAAACCAGCGAAGATATAAATTGCCCATATTGTAATAATAAGTGTGGTAGTGTAATGACAAGCCAATTTGTTGAAACTACAAAAGAAGAAAACGAAATTACTAAAAATCCTAAGAAATTAATAATTGAGCAAGAAACTGAAATGATGGAGGATATGACAGAAGGACAGTTAGCAGAGTATATAGCTGATAATTTTAGTGACTTTGGTGATTAAATAACTATACCTTAAATCAAAAAATATAACAGGGTTGTAATCCTGTTTTTATATTGTTTAATGATTTGTGTTTTTTTTAAAATGATGGTAGCATCAAGAAGAGGTGAAAAAAGTGCAAAACATTGAAGAAAAAATAAACTTAAATAATACTGATACTAAGT
The DNA here is from genome assembly GCA_910586295.1 of uncultured Bacilli bacterium. Classification (GTDB taxonomy): domain Bacteria; phylum Bacillota_I; class Bacilli_A; order RF39; family UBA660; genus MGBC139354. The sequence continues at coordinate 22,836 of CAJUGE010000002.1, forward strand.
ATGTAATTGAAACAATTGATAAAAGAGAAATGTTGTTATATTTAAATGCTTCAAAGATGGCTTTAGTTTTATCTGAATTACTTTCTTGGTACAAAGAAATTTATAATGGAAAAGATTATAGCACCAAAATTTTATATAAGGGAAATCTTTATACTGGAAATGAATGGTTAAAAGATTATAAAAATATAGTTGATAAAAATGATTTAGATAATCATGGCGTTGTTAAATTAGGATTAACTAAAGAGGTATATTTGAGGGAAGATGTTGAGCATAGGTTAAATGAATATTTAGCTACTATTAGAAATGTTATTAACGAATATATGGGAGATTAATTATGTCTAGGAGTTATAAGATAAAGTGTAAAATTTGTGGTGATATTTTAGAAGCAGAGATTCCTTTAAAAGGTGAAATAAAATGTAGCTGTGGTAATGTGGGAATATATAGTGATTACATAGCTTATAACTATAATCATCTTAATTTAAGTAGAGAAGAATGTTATGAAGATTTAAATAAAGGTAAATTGAAGATTATAGAGGCACAAGAATATTATAATCAAATTGAAAATGATTCAAAGATAATAAGCAATAAAATTCAATGTGTACGATGTAAAGAAATTATTGAATCTAAATATCCCCATGATTTTAAAAAATGCTGTTGTGGAAAAGTTGCTATTGATGGAGGACATGAAAATTTAAAAAGACTAGGTAAAGAAAATATTGATTATATAGAATTGAGTGAAATAAAGAAGGATTAGTGAATAGCTAATCTTTTTGAATGGAGGAATAATGGAATGATAAAATGTATTATATTTGTGTCAGTAGTTTTATTTCTACTGATTTTTTTATTTGCTTGTATGAGAATATCAAGCAAATGTACAAGGGAGGAAGAAAGGAGGTATGCTTATACTCGTACTAGGAATGATTCTAAGAGAAGCTAGAACAAAAAACAATTTAACACTTAAAACACTGTCTAAGCTAACAAATATTTCCATAACTGAATTAAGTAATTTGGAAAATGGAAATATTAAAGAGCCTAGTAGTGTTTTTTTATATAGATTATGTAATATTCTTAATTTAGATTATAATGAAATACTTAATTATAGATATGAATCCTATTATAGAAAACAGGAGTTAATTAATGCTTAATACAATCTATAATGAGGATTGTATTAATGGTATCAAAAGAATACCTGATAATACAGTAGATTTAGTTATTATAGATCCACCTTATCTTATAAATAATCATAATACGAATTATGATTCGGATTTATCAAGAGAGGTGCAAAGGTATAATAATGAATTATATAATTCAAATTTAACTAATGGATATGATATTAATATCTTATATGAGCTAATTAGAGTTATGAAAAAAATAAATATATATATTTTCTGTAATTGCGAACAAATACCATTTTATATAGATTTCTTTTTAAAAGAGAATAAATGTAAAATGGATATTTTAATATGGAATAAAACAAATGCTATGCCACTTTTTAATAATAAATATTTAACCGATAAAGAATATTGTTTATATTTTCGCAAAGGTGGTAAATGTAGTCCAAATAATTATGAAGATGCTAAGACCGTTTTTTATTATCCGATAAATATTAAAGATAAAAAGAAATGGCATCATCCTACTATTAAACCAGAAGAGTTAATTAGAAAGCTTATTAGAAATAGTTCTAACGAGAATGATTTAATTTTAGATTGTTTTATGGGTAGCGGGACAACAGCAGTATGTTCTATTTTAGAAAATAGAAATTATGTAGGTTTTGAAATTAATAGTGATTTTTATAAAATATGTTTAGAAAGAATAAAGGAAGTAATTGAACGAAAGGGTGATTAAATGTTTGTAAAAAAAGAAGATTGGGAAAAATTAGTTGATAGTTTCAAAGATTTATATAGAAATTATGATAAATTTGGAGATAATGCTAGAGATATAATAGATAATATTGATATTTGTATTAATAATATCATGGATAATAAGTCGGATAAAATATATGTTATTACTAATAATGCAGTTGTAGATGATGAAATTGATTATAGTGTATATGGAGTTGCTACAAATGAATCCATAGCAAAAGAAATGTTTAAGCAAGCTGTTAAGGATGCAAAGTGTGATTCTGATTTTGATAATATAAATGCAATAAATGTAACTAATGGAACAGAGTATTCAGATGCAGAATGGTATTATACTGAAACAGAAGATTCGTTTGAATTATATCTAAATGGTGAATATAATTCTAATAATTTTTCTATCCGTATTCTTGAATATAATATTGAACCTAAAAAGGAATTAGAAAGTGAGATTTATTAATGGGACAATACTATAAGTTTATGAATATTGATAAAAAACAAATTTGCCAAAAAAATTGGCATAATATAAAACTTATGGAACATTCTTATTTAGGTAATAATTATTGTGATGATATATTACGGTTATTAAGTAATGAATGGAAAGGTGATCGTGTAATTCATGTTGGTGACTATGCAGAGCCAACCGATGAAACTACCACTCAGAATTTAGTAGCAGCAATAATGAAAGAGTTAAATATCAAGGATAATACTCTTTATCATTTTTGCGATTCATTTGATGAAGTAAGAAGTAAGTCCAAACAAGATATTAGGTATGTTTACAATTTAGATAAAAAAGAATATATAGATTTATTTAGGCAACCTATCCAATGGTGTTATCATGATGATAAATATTTAGGAACAGTTAAAATTAATTCGTTTGCTTTATTAGTTGGATGTGGGAATGGATTAGGCGGAGGAGATTATCATGGACCAAATGAACACTTAGTAGGTTTTTGGGCAGGGGATAGATTTATATCTTCTTCTGAACCTTTAAAAGAATATGAAGATTTTAAAATTAGAGATGATATCTATACAGAAACAAAGGAGTATGATGAATTAACATCATATAATGAAGAAAATATTATTGAACATGAAATAAATGTTCTTAATAAAGAATTAGAAGAATATAAAAAATGGGATGTTGAAATTAATAATTTAGAATTTGATTCTTATGGGTTATTAGATCAAGAGCAAAAAGTTCTTGAATCAATTTTTACAATCAATAAAGATTGTAAAAGAGATAAGGAGGAAGATATATGTGTCTAGAAGATGTAGAAAAAGAACTAGATAATTTAGAAATAAATGATTTAGATTCTGCTATTAAAGGAATAATACTAGGTGATTTACGATGTACATTAGAAGATAATGAAAATTCAAAAATTAAATTTACAACTGTTAATGATATTGATGATATTGTATATGAGTTATATGAATATGTTGGAGAAGTAATATCTAACCATCTTGCAGATTGTATAGAAATAGTGTCTGACTCTGATAAAGAAAAGGAAGATATATGTCTATAGAGCTAATAGTTTTATTAGCTCTTTTACTTATGCTTATTGTTGGATTTATGTTTGTTGAACCAATGATAGCTAAGCATAAAGTAAAAAATGGAAATGAATATGGTTCTGCACGATTTTCAAGTGTAGAAGAAATAAAGAAAAACTTTAAAAAAGAAAAGATTTCAAATATAAAACAAGCAGGAGTTCCTATATATTTTGATAAAGATTATAAATATGTTTGGTTTGATAGGGAAACTCCGCACTATGTATATCTAGGTTCTACTGGATCTGGTAAATCGGTAACAGCTGTTATTCCAGAATGCAGTTTCATAGCAACAGCAAAAGAAAAACGAAGTGTTTTTATTACAGATCCTAAAGGTGAAATTTTCCATTCAACATCAGGAATGTTCAAAAATAATAATTATAATGTTTTAGCACTAGATTTTAGACATCCAGAATTGTCTAATCATTTTAATATTTTAGAACCTATTATTAAGGAATATGAAAAATATATTGAATATGAAAAAAAGTGCAATGATTGTACTGATGAACAAGATAAATTAGAATATAATAATTTAGCAATGAGTTCTTATGCTGAAACTAATAGATTAATTACTTCAGTATCAATTATGGTAATGCAAGAGAAAACTCAACAAAAAGATCCTTTTTGGAATAATAGTGCTAAGAATCTACTTGAAGGATTAATAGGATTTTTTCTTGAAGAATACAAAGCAGGTAATATTAATAGAGAACAAATTACTATGACTTCAATTCGTAAATTTCAAAACAGTTCTATGCAAGAAAAAAATTTCAATAAATTTAAAATGTATATAGAGAGAAAAGAGTATGGTAATAAGAGCAAGGATTCTTTAACTTCAATACTAAGTGCTTCAGAAAATACTTATAAATCAATAACGGCAGTATTTGGTGAAAAGATGGCATTATTTGATGACATCAATGTAGCGAATGTTACTTCTAATTCTGATTTTGATTTTGATTTATTAGGTAAGGAACCGACAGCACTATTTATTATAGTTCCAGATGAAGATAAAACATATTTTACATTGGTCACAATTATTGTAGGTTTATTATATAGAGAACTTGTAAAATTAGCTAATTCACAAGAAAGTAAAAAATTACCAGTTCAAATAGATTGGATACTAGATGAATTTGCTAACTGTCCTCCGCTTGCTGATATTGAAGCAATAGTTTCAGTAGCTAGAAGTAGAGGTATGAGATTTCATTTTTTTATTCAATCTTTTTCTCAATTAGATAATGTTTATGGTAAAGAAGTTGCTCAAATAATTCTTGATAACTGTGGATTAATCTATTTGAAAACTAACACACAGGATACAGCAGAAGCAATTTCAAAAAGATTAGGTAAGAAAACCATTGAAAGTAATTCTATTAGTCAATCTATGAGTTTAATGGATTATAAAGGAAATAAATCTACTTCTTTAATGGCTAGAGATTTATTAACACCAGATGAGGTTAAACAATTACATTATAAGACAATAATATTTCCTATTATCGGATATCCTATATTTAGGAATACTGTAATGTATGATAAATTTTCTTGTTATAGTAAAGGTGAGGTTAATAGAAAAGTAAATTCATTAAAGAATCTTGATTATACTTATTTTACTGTCGAACAAATTAAATCTGTTAATAGAAGATTTAGAAATAAAGAAGATAATGAACTAGATAGAGAAGAAAGAAATTTTTATAAGGAGCAAAGAGAACAGGAAGAAAAAGTATTATTACAAGCAGTAGAACAAGTTCAAAATGTTGTTAAGGAAGAGGAACTTAATTATGATTATAAAGAAACTAACCACAGAACTTATTCCGTTGTAACAGTTGATAGACCATTAACTACTATTGAAAAATCACAAATAACAGCAAGAGTTGATAGTGAGTTTTTTCATGTTGAAATTAGCGATAATCAAGAAGGTAAAAATATTATAGAAATTCATTTAAAGAATCCAGTTAATTTAGATTTGGATTTAGAGAAAGGCAGAAAATAATATGTATTTTATTAGAAATGAATACATATTTTTTATTGGTGGTATCTATGTCTAAAACTAAACCAGATTTACCAATAAAAGAAACATCTAAATCTACAAAATCATTTGAAGATATAATTGTTAAATATATTTTAAATCAAATAAAGAAGGAAAATTCAAATGCAAATTAATTTTTTTTATAAGATGATTTGCAAAAATTTAAAAATGATGGTAACATCAATTTGTCTTAGGAGAGAGTCTAGTAATTGTGTGAGCAGAAGGAGGTTAAATGTATAACAGTTTACTAGATTCACCTGTATTCTATAATGCAGGAATATATATAAGATTATCTCAAGAAGATAAAGATAAAGACAAAAAATATGAATCTGAAAGTGAAAGTGTTACCAACCAAAGGCAAATTTTAGTAAACCATGTTAGACAAAATGGATTTAATTTAGCAGGAGAATATGTAGATGATGGATATTCAGGAACTAATTTTGATAGACCAGCTTTTAAGAGAATGATACAAGACATTGAAAATAAAAAGATAAATTTAGTAATAGTAAAAGATTTATCAAGATTAGGAAGAGATCATGTTAATACTGGATACTATATGGAGAGATATTTTCCAGAACATAAAGTAAGATTTATATCTCTTATGGAAGGATACGATAGTGCTAGAAATCAGGCAAGTAATGATTCTTCAACATTTATAGTAGCTTGTAATGATTATTATAGTAAACAAAATTCAAATAAAATAAGAGATGTATTATATTCAAAAAAGTCTAATGGAAAATTTATTGGTAGTTTACCGGCATTTGGATATATGAGAGATCCAGAAGATAAAGGACATTTAATACCTAATCCAGAAACAGCACCAATAGTGAGAGATATATTTAGATGGAGTTCAGAAGATGTGGGAATTTCAGAGATTGTTACAAGACTTAATGATATGAATATTCCAACACCAAGCAAATATAAAGGGACTAAATTATCTAAACGATGTAAGTGTAATGATCAATGGACAATATCATCAGTTCGCAAAATTTTGAAAAATAGAATGTATACTGGAGATATGGTACAAAATGTTCAAACCAAAGTTAGCTATAAAAGTGAAAAAAAGATTACATTGGATAAAAGCTTGTGGATAGTAGTAGAGAATACTCATGAAGCTTTAGTTGATAAGGATACTTTTAATTCAATTCAAACTACATCTAATGAAATACCAAATGTTAAAAATGATAGAGAAAAAAGATTGTTTGAAAATTTAATATATTGTAAAGAATGTGGAAATTATTTAACTGTATCATATAGAAAAAATCATGATTATTGGTCAGTTAATTGTAATAAGTATTCAAGAGATCCAAAAAGAAGATTGTGTGAACCCCATTTTTTTCCTTATAATTATTTAGAGGAGCAATTACTAAAAAGAGTAACTAAAACTTTAAAAGCATATATCAATGAAATTAATTTAGATTCTATCAATAAAAAAGTAGCTAATTCCTTAACTGAAGAAAATAAAACTGAAGCAGATGAACTAGCAGATGCATATAATGAGTTAGACAAATTATCAAAGAAAATTCAAAATTATGTTAATATGTTAGAGGTGGGAAGATTAACAGAGGCATCTTATGATATTGTTAGTAAACCAGTTCATAAAAATATTGACTTAGTTAAAAAGAAGATTACAAAACTTGAGAATAATCAATTAAAAGTAAAAACAAAGGTAAAAAAAGTTCCAGATTATACTGATAAAATTAAAGAGTTACTGAATGTAGATAAACCAACGAGAGATTTACTATTTGCAGTAATAGATAGAATAGAAATAGATCAGTACAGGAATATAGAAATATATTATAAATTTAATTTAATAAAAAAAGATTCTTTCAAATATAAAGAAACGGAATCACCTAGAAACCCTTATGGACCAAAGGGAAAATCAAGAAAAAAATGAATTTTTTTTACACAATTTAATCACAACTAGAAAATGCAGGAGGTGGCGACGGTGCAGAAGTAATATACGCACTTCGTAATAATTCCAAGTTTTCTGGAATGATACTTGATGAACTTGAGGCAGAAGGCCAGAATATAAGAAAAAATTTTCAGCAAAGGCTTCCATCTAATCCCGTAAAAGATTACTACTTCATACATAGAAATACTCCAGATACTGAGTCAGTGATAGTAGAATATGGATTTCTTGATAGCGCTAAGGATGATGTTAACCAACTTAAAAATAATTGGAAAGAATACGCAGAGGCAGTGGTAAGAGCAATTGCTAAGTACAAGAATATTCCATATGATGCTCCTGTAGGTGGGGACTATTATACAGTTCAAAAAGGTGATTCTTTATGGAGTATTGCTACTAAGTATGGAATAACTGTTGATGAATTAAAGTCATTAAACAATTTATCAAGTAATACAATACATGTTGGACAAAATCTTAAAGTTAAATCTGAAAGTGAAAAACCGGTAGAAGACTATCTAGTATATACAGTAAAAAGTGGTGATAGTTTATGGAAGATTGCTAGTAAATATGATACTACTGTTGCTACTTTAAAAAGTATAAATAATTTAAAAAGTGATAATTTGACGATAAATCAACAATTACTTGTTCCAAAAAGTAAAGATATAGATATATCCATAGATACTAATAATCAAGGAATAATGTATACAGTAAAGAGTGGAGATTCTTTATGGAAAATAGCTAATAGTTATGGAGTAAGTGTGGATAAAATAAAGAGTGCTAATAATTTAAAAAGTGATGTCTTAAGTATAGGGCAAAAATTATTGATTCCAGTTAGTGATATTAGTGTTGAGGAGAAACCTAAAGAACCTACAAGTGGTGTCAGTTATGTAGTAGTGAGTGGAGATAATTTATATTCAATTGCTAATAAGTATGGGGTAAGTGTTGATGATATTAAAAAACTTAATAATTTAAGTAGTAATGTTCTTCAAATTGGGCAAGTGTTAAAAATACCTGGAACAGACCAATTTGTAACATATACAGTAAAAAGTGGAGATAGTTTGTGGAAAATAGCTAACACTTATGGAGTGAGTGTTAATGAATTAAAAAATATTAATAATTTAGAGGGAACACTCTTAAGTATAGGCCAGAAGTTATTAATTCCTACAAAATAATTTAGTAACATGAAAAAATGTTACTCTTTTTCTTTGTAGTGTGTTAAAATGGTATTAAGCAGGCGATCGGTTAAGCATTTTTGTATGTATAAATTATATCTTAAGTAAGTAAAATAAACTATATATAAGGAGAATAATAAAAAATGTATGATAATAAATTTAAGAAATTTATGTATGATTATGCTATAAAAAATGGTAAGAATGTGAATAATTTGACTTCAGAAGATTATGATAGAATACTTAACGAAATCGCAGATAAGAGTTTTGTTGAGGAATATTTGTCATTTGAAAGAAAAGAAATTCTTAATCCTATGTTAAAGAAGGCTAGGGAAATACTATATAGTGCTTATCAAGCTAGTAGTGAAGAAAGCTCAAAAGAATTGGCGGAACTGGCTTATAAAACATCTCAAGAGTGTTTTGAAGCTTTGAATATGTGGTATAATCTTGAAGAGGACCAAAATAAAAAATTAAGTATTTTGAATGAAGGAATTAGTTATGAAGAAGAAAAATTAAAGAGACTAGGTTATTTTGAGGATGAATATATTGGCAAATTTTATGATGAGATAGAAACTAGAAATTATTTAAGAATCCTTCGTAATAAAATAGATGTTCTTTTATTTGTCGGAAGAATTGGGCTTGCAAAAGAAATTTGTTTAGATGTTTTAAAATTAAATAAAAATGATGATTTAGGCGTTAGATATGTTTTATTAGGAATATATGCTTATCAAGAGAACGAGAAAAAGTTGTTGGAGTTAAAGAATCAATTGAATGAAGATAGTATAGAGACTTTACTTCCTTTGCTTATTTTGTATTATAAGCTAGATAAAATGAATGAGGTTGATAATACGCTATCTGAAATTCGAAAAATTTCGTCTGATTTTATTCCTTTCTTTAAAAAATATTTAAGTGATTGTAGAAATGAAAAACTTGAATTGAATGTTGAATTTTCTGAAAGTATTCTTTCTGTAATGAATAGTGTTAATTTTCTGATAAATACGACACCTGGATTAGTCTTTTATATTGGATTACTAGAGTAACTAAATATGTTGCTCTTTTTATGTTAATTGTGATAAAATCTTTTTAAAGGAGTATGTATGGAAGAAAATGAAAAGAAATTAGAAAAGAATAGTAAACGAAATGATATATTTTTAAGTGAATTTAGTGATTATTTAAAAAAATCAGATGTTACAGATAAGACCATAAGAAAACATATAAGTAATATTAATTTTTATTTAAATAATTTTCTTACTTATTATGAAGATTTTATTGTTATGGAAGATGGGGTTAATGAAGTCGATAATTTTTTAGGAGATTTCTTTATAAGAAAATGTTTATGGGCCAGTAAAACTTCTATTAAAGAGTATTCTGCAAGTTTAAAGAAGTTTTATAAGTGTATGCTTGAAAATAAGCATATAGAAGAACAAGATTATAAAGATTTATGTGATGAAATTAAGCAAAGTATGGATTATTGGTTAGAGTCATTGGATGATTTTGATAACGGTAATTATTTTGCTTGGTAAGGAGTATGTATGGAAAAAGTTTTGTTATTTAAAGTTAGTATAGATGACTTAGAAGAAAAAATATGGAGAAAGATAGAGATTTTAGATGATAGTACTGTCGCAGATTTAGCTTATACTATATTGGCATCATTTGATTCTCTTGCTTATCATTTATATGAAATAAATCACAATGGTATTGTTTATTCTTGCGGTGAGCCTAATAGAGACTTACTTAGTTTTACTGATGGGGAATATAAAAATGCTACTCTTGTTAAGTTGAATGATTTAGATTTTAATGATAAGAATATGTTTATGGATTATGATTTTGGTTCGACTACAACATTTAGAATAGAATATTTAAGTAGTAGCTCTTTAATGGAAAGTAAAGAAAATTATCCCTTAGTAATTGAAGGTCAAGGAAAGGGTATGCTTGATGATATGTCTGATTTTGAACTTAAAGATATAGTGGATGAGACAGATAGACTTGGTAAAAGTGAATTTTATTATACTCCTGGATATGATAGAGATGATTATTTTGATTATAGAGAATATGATATTATTAAGGATAATTCTAAGTTAAAAGAAATATTTAGTAAGATTAAAAATGGGTATGAAAAAAAAGACTCCTAAGTTGGAGTTTTTTAGTGTAGTTCTTTGCATACACCAGGATCTGGATTATAAAAGCAATGATTTTTGTAACTTCCTGCAAAGCTTTGGTCATACCATGTGCTTTTGCAGTTTGTTCCTTTTGCTGGAGCATAAAACCATAGTGCGTTAGTGGCAGGATGGTAGTATTCACCTTTTAATACTCGTTCTGCTAATTGTTTTTCTTTAGAATTAGCACTTGTGAAAAATAATGGACTGGTAGTTCCAGAAAATTGATTTTTTTGATATATTGCATCTGTTATTGTTCTTATGTTTTTGAATGTTAGGCAATCTGCTAAAGCTCGGTTTACTACTACGTTTCCTACCATAAGCATTCCTAAATCACCTTCTGCTTGTGCTTCTGCTCTCATTATTCTTGCACATAAGTCTAATTCTTTGGTTGTGTAATTTATTAACATATTATTTTCACCTATAGTATTATATGTGAAATTTGTTGAATTGTTTATTAGTAATGGTTAAAATAGTAGTAAGGAGTGATGTTATGAGAGTGTTACATACTTTAGAGCCAATTTATGATGAAAATTCAAGAGTTTTGATTTTAGGAAGTTTTCCTAGTATTAAGTCTAGAGAGAAAATGATGTATTATTCACATCCTCAGAATAGGTTTTGGAAAGTTATGAGTATACTTTTTGATGAGGAAATTTTGGATAAAAGAGATTTTCTGTTAAGGCATAATATTGCTTTATGGGATGTAATAGAGTCTTGTGAAATTGAAGGTTCAAGTGATAGTTCTATTAAAAATATTAAAGTTAATGATATAAAAATGATTGTAGATAAAACTAAAGTTGTTAACATTTTTGTACTTGGTAGAAAGGCAATGGAACTTTATAATAAATATGTTTATCCTAATGTTAATATTGAGGCTAGATTGCTTTCCTCAAGTTCTCCTGCTAATGCTAGTAAGAGTTTGAATGATTTAGTTGATGAGTATAGTGTAATATTGGAGTGTCTGAGTTAAGAAAATTGTTTATTTTTTAATAGAAGTGTGGTAGAATTATAGATGTTAAGAGTTTTTCTTAATATATAGGGGTATAATATAATGGTAGTATTAGCGTCTCCAAAACGCTCCGTTCGGGTTCGAATCCTGATACCCCTGCCAATTAGATATGAACTCAAATTTAGAGTTTAGATATATATTTTAGGAGGAATATAAAAATGGAAAATGAAATTTTAGAAAGAAATGAAAAATTAACTCAATATTTAATCCAAGACATAATTAGGTTTAGTATGGCTATTTATGGTGTTGAGCATACTGTGGATGTTGATATGTATACTTCATTACCTGTAGAACAACTTATTTCAATGCATAAGCAGTTAAGAAAAGACTATTTGAATAGTTTAGGTGTTCAAGTAGATGAACAGGAAACTAGTATGAAAAAATAGAAAATTAAATAATAAGGGTTCGTAAAAATAAAAGTTTTGAACCCCTTTTATAATCGTGCCAATTAGATATGAACTCAAATTTAGAGTTTAGATATATATTTTAGGAGGTAATAATAATGGAAATTGAAGATTTAGAACAAGAATTAACAAAAAGGATAAATAGTTTGAAAACAGAATTAGATATTAGTATAAGACAAAAAGAAGTATTGTCTGTAATTGGGAGTTTAAAATCCATCAATAATTCTAGGCGAGGATATAATGGTATAGAACCTGCTATAAATATCTCTCGTGAGAGTTTTAATGATTTTATCAGTCTACTAAGTCCAGATGAATATTTAAAAGGATATAGTAGTGGTGGTAGAAATTTTTTCGATGGACATTCTGAGAAATACATTTTTGATAAATATTACTTATCTCTTGGGCCTGGTGTCGTTTTAGAATTATCGTTCTGTGAAACTGAAATTAATGGATATTCTAATTCTATAAAAGAAAGCGAACTTTTTATTAGTTCGTTTACAGATTCACAGGATTTATTTATTAAAGTAGATAGCGAAACCTATGGATTCCCTGTAATTGAAATTTTAGATCAAAATGGTAAAAGCGTTTTTCAGTCTAATACTACTGATGAATATTTAAAATTTGCTAATCAAGGATTGAATGAAGCGTTGAGGCCTATTTTAGTAGAAGATCTAACTAGTAGATTTCTTAATCCATTACAAATAGAAGAAAAAAAGGGGCCAATAAAATAGAAAATTAAATAAGAAAGGTTCGTAAAAACAGAAATGGAGAAAGTTTATAATAAATTAGTTCGTGATAATATTCCTGATATTTGTAGAGCTAATGGTGAAGAGCCTTATACAAGAGTATTGTCTGATAGTGAATATTGGGAGTATTTATTGAATAAAGATCAAGAAGAATTAAAAGAGGTAGAAACTGCAGAGTCTTTAGTATAGAGAAAAAAGGAGTTAGCAGATAAATTAGAATTAATTAGAGCTATGGCTGAATTTAATGGTTTTAGTTTGGATGATATAATACAGGAAGCAGATAGAAAGAGACAAAAGAATGGTTGTTTTCAAAAAAGACTACTATTAGAAAAAGTAATTAAATAAAGATAGGCTAAATATTATAATTAGTATTTGGTCCTTTTTATTACAGTTTTACAAGAATTAATATTTGCGAAAATAAACGTTTGCTTTTTGAGGAATTTTATATTATAATATGTTTGGGTGGTGGTAAAATGGAATTAAAAGAAAAGTTAATTATTCTTGCAGATTCTGCTAAGTATGATGCTTCTTGTTCTTCTAGTGGTAGTAATAGAACATCAGGTAAAGATGGTATAGGGAATGCAGTGTCATATGGTATTTGTCATTCATTTGCGTCTGATGGCAGATGTATTTCTTTACTTAAAATACTTATGACTAATTCATGTATTTATGATTGTAAGTATTGCTTGAATAGAAGAAGTAATAATGTTAGACGTGCTATTTTTACACCAGAGGAAATATGTGAAGTTACTATTAATTTTTATCGACGTAATTATATAGAGGGTTTGTTTTTAAGTTCTGGGATAGTTAAAAGTCCTGATTATACTATGGAACTTATGATAAGGGCTGTTTCAATGCTTAGGAATAAATATCATTTTGGTGGCTATATTCATGCTAAGGCTATTCCTGGAGCTAGTAAGAGACTCTTAAAAGATTTGGGGAATTTAGTAGATAGACTTAGTGCTAATGTTGAGTTACCTACTGAAAATGGTCTTAAGTTACTTGCGCCTAATAAGAGTCAAAATGAGGTTAGTGAAATTATGGATTATGTTAAAAATAATCAAAGTAGGAAGTATGTACCTGCTGGACAGAGTACTCAGATGATTATAGGTGCGACTGGTGAAAGTGATTTGGAAGTAATACAAAGAAGTGAGAATATGTATGATAATTATAAATTAAAGAGAGTTTTTTACTCTGCTTATATTCCTGTAAACAAAGATAATTTACTTCCTGCTTTGGATAAACCGCCTTTAGTAAGAGAGAATAGACTTTATCAGGCTGATTGGTTACTTAGATATTATAACTTTAAGGTTAGTGACTTATTAAATAAAGATAATCCTAACTTTAATATTTTAATTGATCCTAAAGCAGATTATGCTTTAAGGCATTTAGATGAATTTCCAAAAGAGATTAATAAGTGCTCTTATTATGAATTACTTAAAGTGCCTGGTATAGGTGTAGTAAGCGCTAAGAGGATAATGAGTAGTAGAAGGAACTTTACTATTAAGTTTGAAGATTTGAAGAGGATGGGTATAGTGCTAAAGCGTGCTAAGTATTTTATAACTTGTGATGGTAAATATTTTATAGATGGTAAATTTTTTAGAAAAGATTTTATAGAGGCTAATTTGGTTTTGGAAGATAGAATACCTGAAATAAAGAGTTTGGAGCAACTTAGTTTATTTAATGAGTAAAGTTTATATTTATGATGGAGATTTTCTTAGCCTTTTAAAGTTAATTTATTATTTAGTTAATAATGGAATTAAACCAGATGACATAAAAGATGATATGTATTTTCCAAGTTTGTTAGAAGAAGTTATAAATTTGAGTTTTGATAATCAAGATGAAGTAATAAAAATATTTGTAAATAGTTTTAGTAAAGATATATTTAAGACTTTGTATTATGTATTTTTGTCTGGCGATGGTAGAAAAGAATTAATTATTTATTATTTTTGTTTGAATGCATTTAAATATGGAAAAAGTATTATTTATAGAAGAAACTTGAAGTGTGTTAGTGAAGTACTTAGGATTAGTGAGTATGTAAATCATGAAAATCATAAGTTTAAAGGTTTTCTTAGATTTAGGGAACTTGAGAATAAAGTATTATATGCTGAAATCGAGCCAGTTAATAATATATTGTATTTTTTAACAATTCATTTTATGAAAAGGTTAAAGAATGAATATTTCATTATAAAAGATGTAGGTAGGGGAATTTTAAGTATTTATGATAAAAATAAGTTTGTTATAGTACGAGAAGATGAGTTTTTAATTGCTACTGATTCAAGTAGTGAAGAAGAGGAGAAAATAGAAGAGTTATGGAAATTATTTTACAATACTATAGGCATTAGTGCTAGGAAGAATGATAGGTGTAGAATGAATTTTATGCCTAAGAGATATTGGAAACATATGTTGGAAGTGAGGGATTTGTTATGAGAAAAGTAGTTAGTGGTGAAGAATTAAAAAATAAGATGAGCGAGGCTATTAATTTGTTATGTGATACTGTTAAGTGTACTTTAGGTCCGAAAGGAAATAATGTTATTATAGATCATTCAAGTTTTAGTCCTTTTATTACTAATGATGGAGTTACTATTGCAGAGAGTATTCAGAGTGATGATACAATAGTTAATGTTATATTAGAGATAGCAAAAGAGGCTTCTATAAAGACTAATCAAAATGTTGGAGATGGAACTACTACGACTTTGGTTATTTTGCAAAGTATTTTTAATAGTTGTTTAAAATGTATAGATAGCGGGGTAAGTCCTATAGTTTTAAAGAGAGAGTTAGATGAATATTTAAAGAAAGTTATTCTTATGTTAGAGAATGAAAGAATAGATGTTAGGGATGATATGATAGAGAGTATTTCTAATATTTCGTCTAATGATAAGGAAATATCTAGAGTGTTAAGTGAAGTGTTTTTTAAAGTTCCTGTTAAAGAAGGTATCACTATAAGTGAAGTGGATGTGGAAAAAGTAGATGTCAAGTATTATAAAGGTTATATGTTTCAAAGTATTTTGGCTTCTTCTTTATTACTTTTAGATAAAAGTAGTATTAATTATCAAGATAGTTTGTTGTTAATTGTAGATGATGTGTTAGATGATTTAGAGTGTAGTAGCAGTATACTTAATGAGGTTATGAAGAATAAGAAACCACTTATAATAGTTGCTAGCGATTTTTCAGATTATTTTGTTAATAATATAGTCTCTTATGTTTTAAATAATGAGTTAAAGTGTGTACTTCTTAAAGTTAATGAGTATGGTGTCAGGCTTAGAAGTGTAGAAAGAGATTTGGCAGTTATAAGTGGTGCTAAAATTGTTAATAGAGAAAGTGATATTAGTGTTCATAGTTTAGGTATGGTAAAGAGTATTTATGTTACTAAAGAACAAGCTAGGATTGATTTTAATTCTAATAAAGATATAAAAAATTATATAGAGAATATTCGTAGTGAGTTAGAAGAAATAAATGATGAATATGATAGAGAATTTTATAATAAAAGATTATCAATGTTTGAAGGGTGTAGTGCTAATATAATTATAGGTGCTAATACTAAGATAGAACTTAGAGAAAGAAGAATGAGATTAGATGATGCTTTGTGTTCTGTTTATTCATCAGGTAATGGTGTACTTATAGGTGGTGGGTTATCTCTTTTAAAAATTTCTAAAAATATAACTGCAGTAAATGAAGTAGAGAATATTTGGAAGAATGCTTTAGAGATGCCTTTTAGGCAATTAATGTTAAATTCTGGGTTAGATTATAAGTCAGTTATGTCCCAGATAGAGGAAACTAAATTTAAGAAAGTTTATAATATATATAAAGAAGAATTTGAAAGTGTAGAAAATAGTAGTGTATTAGATTCTTATGAGGTTATTGTTAATTCAATTATTAATGCTTGTTCTATTGCAACTATGTTAATTACTACTAATAGTTTGGTTATTAATGAAGAGTTAAATAATCTAAATAAAAATAATGATTATGGTAATATTTAATTGTTATTTTTTTCATAGACAAAACTCGACAAATTAATTGTAAGAATAAATTAAATATGCTAAACTTATAATAGAAAGGAGGTTAAAAAATGGTAAAGAAATTGCTTGGATATTTATTGTGTTTTTCATTCGTGTTTAATTCTTTTGCAGTACCTTGTATTAAGGCTTTAGAAGTATTAAGTGATGAAGAACAAAACATAATATCAAGTGAAACATTAGAATATGAAGAACAGTCTAATACATATATTGAGTCAACGGGTAATTTGGAAGTAGATATTAAGTTTGTTTTGCCTATTACAAATACGTTAAAGACTAATATGGGATTAAATCTTTTTAATCAACGTGGTAATAATATAAATATATCTTTTGATGATATTATAGAGCCATCACTTAAAACATATAATTTAGATGGTAAAGATATAAATGTCAGTGTTAGAAAGCTTGATAAAGAAGGAAATAATCTTATAGGTATAGATGATACTAATAATATTGTTTATATTGGTATTACCATATATGGTTTGGAACGTGGTGAATATAGTTTAGGTTTGTATGGAGATGGGTATAAGACAGTTACTACTTCTGTTACACTAGATGACTATTCTAAGAGAGTTAGTATTACTAATGAAAAAGGTATGTTCGAGCCAGGTGATGTTAATAGTGATGATGTTATTGACGACAAAGATATAGATTTAATGATAAGTCATTTTGGTAATTATGATAGTAAGTTTGATTTAAATCGTGATGGTAAAGTTGATTTGTCTGACTTAAATTATGTTACTGCGTCAATTAACTCGATTACAAAATCTATAAGTATAGTTAATACTTCTTATATAATGAATTCTGATAACGTTACAATAAGTGGTGTTCAAAATCCAGATAATCTTATTAATGGATCTGGTGTTAGTATCAAGCCTAGTGATGAAAATCAAGAAATCTCAGAAGACAATCCTGGAATGCTAACAGTTGATATGAAGAATCCAATTCTTATGAGTGAACTTAGAATTGAGACTGGCTATGATAATATTCCTACTAAAATGGAAATTACACTTGTAGATGAAGATGATAAAGAAATCAATATTAATAAATCTTTCCAAGAAGTACAAGATATTCATAATTTTACTGATAAGGCTAATCCTAATACAATAGTTATAGGACTTGAAGGACAAATAGCTGTTAAGAGAGTTATTATTAAAGTTACAGAGACTTCTAGTAAAAGTCTAGCAGATATTGCTAAAGTGGATTTTCTTAATAATGTTTACGAGACAGTTCCTGTTCCTAATATTGAAAGGCCAACTAATTTAAATGTTACTACTCAGAGTGAGTCTATGATTGTGACTTATGATAATATGAGAAATGTTACAGGATATGAAATATTAGTAGAAGAAATGTCTAATGGAAGTGCTGTTAAACAAACAGTATATCAAACAACATATAATGAATTTCGTATTTCTGGTTTGACTAATTATACAGAGTATAGTGTAAGAGTACAGTCAGTTAATAAAGAGTGGAAGAGTGGTTATGGAAATAATGTGGTAGTTACTCCACTTCCTACACGTAAGCCACCTGCTCCAGATATGGTAGTAGTTACTCCAGTTTATGCAGGATTTAATATTTCATGGAAAAAGATGAAAGATACTAGAACTTACAATCTTTATTATCGTGAAGCCCTTCAAGATGAATATTCAGTTATTAGAGAGATAGATTCTAATAGTTATCAACTTCGTGATTTAAAGGTTGGTGTTACTTATGAAATATATGTAACTGGAAATAACGAATTGGGAGAAGGTAGTAAATCTAGTTTAAGTAAAGAGACTACAAAGGATTCTACACCTACAATTACACCAAAGTATAAGTTAATAAATACTTCAAATGGTGTTGGTGAGTTAACTAATCATATAGTTGATGTGAGTCTTGGAAATGGAAGTATGTCTAATGGAGAAAGGTTTGCATTAGTAGATGATGATGATTTAACTTATTGGCAACTTAATGACTGGGATAGTGGAGCAGAGTATCCTGATAGTTCAGCTCCAACTATAACTTTGGATGATAGATATACTATGGATACATTTGTGATAAGTGTTCCAGATAATTATAATTATTCATATTATAAGGCATTAGTTTATTATACAGATGAAAATAATTCTGTTGTTAGAGTTAATGCTAGTATTAGTAGTAGAAGAGATAAAAATAACAGAGTATTTTACATAGTTAAGGCTAATGAACCTATTACTTCAAATAAAGTTAGAATAGCACTTTCTGTTAGTGGTAGTGTTAGAAATATACAAATGAGTGAGATTAAACTATATTACTATGATTCTTTAGTGAATGATGTTGCGTCTTTATTCTTAGATGATTTAAGAGTTGAGCTTAGAAGTGATGTTACTGAAGAAATTATAAGTGAATTAGAAAATCGTGCAAATAGTGTTGATGAAGTAAGTGGTGAATATCATATAGATAGAGATGTTATTTTAAGAGATTTAGAGTATGCTAGAAAAATTTTAAACGATAAGGCTATTCAAGATACTATAACTGTAGATACTAGAGTTAGTAGTGCTAATGATAGTCATTTAGGTTTTGCTATGAGTATTAGTGATTTACAACCTTTAGGTGTTTCAGTAAGAGCAGGAGAGACTATAGCAGTTTATGTAGGAAGTGGTACTAATCAATTGCCAGAACTTGTATTTACTCAGTATTATGCTGAGGCAAATTCTTGGAGAGTAACTAGCCAGAAACTTGTTAAGGGACAAAACATTATAAATGTTCCTAAAATAGGAAGTGATGCTAGTGAACGTGGCGGTTCTATTTATATAAGATTTCCTTATGCGACTGGTAATAGTGTAGTTAAGGTTCGTGTAAGTGGTGGAGTTAAAATACCTGTTTTAGATTTACATGATGTTAGTGATGAGACTTTAAAACGTGATTTAATTAGTAATTATATAAGTGAACTTAATAATTATGTTAGTGAGTTACCTCATCTTTATGATAACAGTGAGACTCAGTATAATGAGAGAACTAGTGTGCTTAATTCTACTGAAATAGTTACAAGTGAAGGATTATTTAGTATACCAGCTACTGCTGCTTTGAAAGCTATTAATTCTGGATTAACAGATAATAGTGACAAAGTTAGCAGGGTGCTTGAAAGTACTAATGCTTTTGATGAAATGATGAATATGTTTTATAGGCATAAAGGTCTTTCAGAAGATAGTAGTGATAAAGTTAATATGACACCTACTAGTAGAATAAATATCCGTTATATGCGTATGTTTGATGGAGCATTTATGTATGCTGGTGGACTTCATATTGGAGTAGGTTTTGATAGTACTTTAGGATTACTTGTAGGTAAAGCTTTTGATAATCCAAGTTTTAATGGTTACTTTGGTTGGGGTATTAGTCATGAGATAGGACATCAAATCAATCAAGGAAAACTTGCTTATGCAGAGGTTACTAATAACGTGTTTTCACTGCTTTCACAGACTGCTAATGATGAAGCTAAGTCTAGATTAGAGTTAAGCAATATATATCCTAAGATTTATGAAAAGGTCGTAAGCGGTACTACTGGCAAGGCTAGTAATGTATTTGTAAGTTTAGGAATGTATTGGCAGTTACATCTAGCGTATGATAATAACTTAACATTTAATGATACTGATTCTGTTTATTCTAGAATCAATAAAATGGCTAGAACCTCTAGTTTGACTGGAAGTAAAGACGATTTGCTTGTCATGTATGCTAGTGACGCAGTACAAGAAAACTTAATAGAGTTCTTTGAAAGATGGGGACTTGTTATTAGTGATGAAGCTAAAGAGTATGTAAATAGTAAGTATTCTAATAATTCTAAAGCTATTTGGTATTTGAATGATGAAGCAAGAAGATATAGAATTAATGGTGGAACTTCTATAGTAAATAGTACTTTAAGTGCTTCTTATGGGGATGTTGATACTCAAAATAAGAGAGTAGTTCTTAATTTTAGTGTTGATAGTGAAAGTGATAAGATTCTTGGTTATGAGATAAAACGTAATGGAGAAGTTATTGGCTTTACTCAAGGAAATACTTATACAGATATAATAGGTGCATTAAATAATGTGGCTGTTAAATATGAGGTTACTGCTTATGATTATTTGCTTAATGTTACAAATACTGTTAGTTTAGATGAAGTTAAGATAAGTCATGATGGTACTATTGTTAAGACTAATTTTGATGTTCAAAGTAATTTTGCTAGTATGGATGATGTAATAGATTACGAGGACCCTGATATGGATTATGAAAAATTGTCTGTTAATAAGTTAATAGATAATGATGAAGATACTTCATTTAATGCTTCTGTTAGGGTAGATAGTAAGTCTAAAGATGATGCTTATATTATATTAGAGTTAAATAGTAAGGTTGCTGTTTCTGGTCTTAAATATAAGGCAATGAAGGATAGTACTGGTAAAATAGATGTTAATACTATTAATAATTATGAAATATATGTTAGTAGTGATAAAGAAAACTGGATTTTGGCTAAGAGTGGTTTATTTAATTTATCAAATGAAAACGACCATATTAAAGTTTACTTTGATAAAGAAGGAACTACTGGTGGAAATCAAGTTTGGACTTATGATGATGTTTCATATGTTAAAATAGTATCTGTTAATAATAAATCTGGTATTAGTGGAGCAGAAATTGATTTAGTTAGTCCGCCTAATGATAATATTGATATCGATTCTTCAAATATAGGTGTGTTAACTCAAGATTATTGTTATGATGTTAATGAAACTGATGAAGATGGTAATTTTACTGGAGAAACTACAAAGGCTTGTATAAGTGCTGGAAACATTATTATTAAAGGTAATTATACAGGAAATCCTGCGTTTAATGTAGGACTAATAGTAGATAGTTTAGATGATAGTATTATTTATGATGGTGAACAGCTATTCTTTGCTAAGTTAAATAGCGAAGGAGATGTTTATGATGTTGCAGATGGTACTTGGATTTATGCGGTTACAAGTCTTGAATATGAGAATATGGCTGGAACTAGTGTAAGAGCAGTGCTTTATAGGGTAGATGATGCTTTATCTTTAGAAGGTCAAAGAGTTACTAGTACATCTTTAGGTATTTTGTTACCTAGAGTGGAAGATTTAAAACCAATAGTAATAGAAAATTAGTAGGAGGTAAATGGTTTATGAAGAAGTTTATGTTTGTTGTTTTAACTCTATTTATTTCCTTGTTAAGTTTTACTAAGGTTTGTGCTTTGGCAACTTTGAATACTGAAGAGACTTCAGTAGGAAGTA
This sequence comes from uncultured Bacilli bacterium, assembly GCA_910586295.1. Lineage (GTDB taxonomy): Bacteria > Bacillota_I > Bacilli_A > RF39 > UBA660 > MGBC139354. The sequence goes on from CAJUGE010000002.1 coordinate 44,894, forward strand.
TTAAAGTAAGTTTATCATTTAAGGAAGGTTATGTAGGTGCTGTAGATGCTTCTATAAAAGTTCAAGGAAATGTTGATGTTAGTAGTTTGGTTTGGAATAATTCACTAAGTGCATATACTAAGAGATATTCTTATGATGCTAATAGTAAAGTTATTAGAATTATTATATCGACAGGAGATTCTTCTAAAAATTTACTTGATAAGTATGGAAATTTGAATATTGGGGAGTTAAAACTTTCTAATAGTACTAATTCATCACAAAGTTATAGTTTTTCTATAATGGATGTGGATATGGTGGATGCAGAATATAAAACTAACACTAATTTGAGTGTTAGTGATGGAAGTTTAGGTGAGTATATAATTAAAGTAGATAATAATCCTATTACACCATCAGATCCATCTGTACCAGATTATGGTAATAATGATGATAGTAATTCTAATGGAAGTAATTCTTCAAATAATTATAATCCTGTTAGTCCTAGTGATAATGTAGATAATAATTTTGATGAAGAAGATAATGAACAAGAACCAAATGAAAATTTGCAAGATGATGATAATGAAGATAAAGAAAAAGAGGAAAGCAATAGTAAACCTATAATTAATGATAATAAGAATAGTGGAAATAAAGATAATGATAGTGAATCTAATGATGCAATGACTCATAATCAAAAAATAGTTAGATATCTTTGGATTATTTTAGGAGGTCTAATTGTTGTTGCCATTATACTTGCTGGAGTTTATGCTAAAAAGCAAAATAAACTTAGAAAGATGCAATGATTTGTGTCTTTTTTCTTGTTTTGTTTTAGTTGAATATAATAGGCTTGTCCGTAAACCAAATATAAACTAGCAAAAATAGAGAGAAAATGATATTATAAAAAAGGTTAGATATAAAAAGAAGAATTAGAAAGTAGATTTTATAGATCAATTCAGTTTATATCTAACCAATATAAAATTCTTCGAATTGGTCTATAAAATCTATTTTTAATATT
>CAJUGE010000003.1 GCA_910586295.1 uncultured Bacilli bacterium
AAACCTTTTGAAACAACTATACTTTCAAAAACTACCTCTCTTATTCCAATAGACTTGATGATATGTCCTACAAATGAATGGGTATTTGTTACTGAAAGAGAATGTTATCATCTTGTGGAAGAAGAAAATATCAATAAAATAAAAAATGGAATTGATAATAACAAAGAGTTGGTGGAAAAAATCTCAAAAAAGATTGTTGTAGATTATAGAAGTAATAATCTTCATAAGAAAAACATTTTAGAAATCATTTCAAATTATGTTCCGCAAAAGAAACTATTAGATATTGATAGTAAAGTTATTACTTATATGATTGAAAATATAGTTTCTAATATTGAAGAAACATATCAAGTATCTAGTATTAACCCATTTGTAATAGGTTACAGTTTTGTGACTGCCATTATGAAAAGAGCGAAATATTACTAAAAATTTTTCACCCTTTTATATTTTTACAGGAATTCCATCAAAAGCAGACTTAATGGCATCCATTACATTAACACCATTTTTCTTATAAGTAAGTATACAACTTTTTATAATTGCATATTCTTTAGCACTTTCTACACTTCTAAATTTTCCTATCTTCTGTTTTATTTTTGCTCCTCTTTGATCTACTTCAGCTTGACTATTTGTTGCGGGTACATTGAAATCATGTAGAAAATAAAGTATCTGTTCTTTTTCATCCTCATCTTCAAACCTAGCTAATAGTTTTCTTTCCTCTTCATATACTGGATTTTTATCTTTACTAGATTTCATCCATTCTCGTTTCCAATAATCAAAAATACTATCATATTCATCATATAATTTTCTTAATTCTTCCTCAGTAAATTCTTTAATTCCTTTCTTTATTTTTTGCTTACGAAGATGAATGCATTTCTTGAAGAATTTTTCCATTCTTTTCGCATCTTTATGGGCAACAAAATCATATACTCCTTTTATATAACGCAAAATGTGAGAGCAACATTGAGATAAAAGAATACCTAGTCCATTGAATACATCTGTTCCATCTTTTACAATAATCCCTTTATAATCAGATAGTATTGTATGTTTTTTCCAAGACTCTCTATCCTTTTTCTTACTAATCCACAATCTACTATATTTATCATTACATACACATAAATCATTGTAAGATGTTCCATTTACTTTGATGGAACTATCATCACAATTAAGGTAATAAGATTCTGTGAGATTACTTTCTATATTTGAGATTACTGGTTTAAGATTATGTGATAACTTTTTATTCCAACTAAGAAGTGTACTTTTTGATATTGTTACACCACCATTTGTAATATTTGATATAAATCTTACAATTCCATCTGTTGAATTATAAATATCATTATTCATACATACGCAAATAGTTTTTAAATTACTACCATACTGAATTGCTCTATTATGATTTTCAGGTATATTAAAAGTACCATCTTCGTTAGGATAGTATCTATATTCAATAACTTGTTTTACTATTTTTATATCTAAAACTTTTATTGCTCTGTATTCTTTATTTTCATTTTTTAAATTTTTATTAATCTCAATAATTTGATATTCTACATTACCAGAATTTATAAATTGCTCTAGTTTTTCTTTTGATAGATTCGTACTTGAATTTCCTTTAGGTTTTCCAGGAAAATTTATCGATTTTTTACGACTATTTGTTATCACTTTTTTGTATCCATTTGTACTAGATGGTTTACTTGAATTACTACTATCTTTCTTGTTAGATGCACGTAATCTTAAAATTTCTCCTTTTAAATCTTTATTTTCCTGTTCAAGTTTTGAAATGGTATTTTTTAATTCTTTGTTTTCAGCTTTTAAAGAAGATATTTCTTTCTGATAAGCTTTTTCTTTTTTAACAAAATCACTTTTTAATTGATCAATTACATCATATGCTTTATCTAATTTAGCTTCTAACTTTTCTATTTTTTCTAGTGCTTTAAATAACTGTTTACTAATTTCACTTTCTATTCCTTTTGTTGTCATTTATACCATTCCTATCTTCTTCTATATTAACATTTTTTTCATTTTTCTCAAAATTAAAATAACAATTACTTTACATAACTGTTATTTTTTCTTTCTAGTCACAAAACTGTAACTTTTTTAGTTTACACTTTTGTTAAAAAAAAGAACGATTAATCATGATAATCGTTCTAGTTTTTGATAAGTAGTTTTAGGTAAATATGCATTTCACTTATCAAAATGTCTCACATTGAGTATCTATTTTGATACCTTTTTATAGTGGGTGAGACTCTGAGTCTTAGCCTTTTTATTTTTTTATACATGTCAAATCTTTTGCCAGCGGACTCAGAATTGTTATATTGTTACTCGATACCCTCCTTCCCATGT
>CAJUGE010000004.1 GCA_910586295.1 uncultured Bacilli bacterium
TATAATATAACATGTAGGTCGATTTTTTTATAGTCTTTTTTTGCTTTTTTTAGATTTTTGTATGCGGAGGTTAAATCTTCGTTTTTTTGTTTATTTTAATAGAAAAAATCCCTTAAATTATATTTTTAGGGAAAATTTCTGAAGCCTTTTTCTCTTAATCTTATGAAAAAAGAACAAAAGAATGACATTATAAATCACTCTTACATAGTCATAGTGCGTACAGCAGTATCAAAATCAATTTGATTAAAGTATTCTCCTAAGTCACTTCTACTAGTACGACCTAACTTATCTTGCAAAGCAATAAGTCTTCCATCTCTATCTATAATAACTTCAGAATTAACGAATTCTTTTAAAGTCATAACATTAAATTTATCAACTTTTTCACTCAATTCTTTACTTGATACAACTTTAAAACTAATTCTAACACCAGTTTTTTTCTCTAATTCTTTATTTCTAACACCAAAATTATCATTTAAAACTTTTTCATTAATAACATCTCCACTTTGAATACACATAAGAGAACATTCAATATTATTAACACCTTTATAAATAGATAAAGTTAACCCTTAAATACTAGAAACATTCGATAAAATACCAGCTATATAAACTATACTTTTTTGTAATACCTTTCTTTTTGCATTCATCTTTTCTCACCTCAATAGAGAAAATTGTATCACATTATGTACTCGGAAGCAAGAAAAAATTTTTATAAAATGTCTTTTCATCAATATTCATTCCATTTCTTTTAATATTAAAAGAACAGTTGCGCTTAACTTCTCTAATATTATTAATATTTATCACTCGCTTAAACGAGATATTATTTAACTTTCTCTCAAGAAGCAATTTATTAAGTCTAAACTTATGAATTATAATCTCATCTACGATATTCAAAATTAAAAACAACAAAATAATAATTGTAAATATCTTATAATCGAAAATAAACAAGACAGGCAATGTTACAATACTAATTGCTATAGTAAGTAAATGACTATTATTATAAGATAGAAATAAATCTAAAATATTATTAAGTAGTTTACCTCCATCTAAAGGAAGAATTGGCATTAAATTAAAGCTTAAAAGAACTTTATTTATAAAAGCTAACTTTTCATAAGTGTACAAACCAACATAACCAAGCAAATAAAGTTTATAAATTATAAACATAAATAGAGTTTGAGCAATCGGTCCCATTAAAAGCATTATTATTTCTCTAAATATACTAACATTAAGGCATTCATCTAATTTAGTAACTCCTCCAAACATAAATATTCTAACTTCACTGACATTAAGACCAAGAAAAAACCCCGAAATATAATGTCCAAGTTCATGCACCACTATTAACAAAATTGTCAAAAACACAAGCTCAAAATAACCAGCCAAAAAGGATAATAGAATAATAATATATGTGGTAATATCTATATGAACATTATTTAATATACGTCCTATAATCAAGAAATTCTCCTTCACTTGCAAAAGTCATATATAATTTATTTGAAGCAGTCCCTATAATTTTACCTTTTTCAATATAATCATAAACTTTTACATTCACTTCACTAATATTACCATAAGTAACATCTATTCCATTACTTTGTTGAACCACAACACAATTTCCATATCCTTCTTTTTCACCAACAAACACAACTAATCCACTCTCTAACATAGTTACATTATAATCTTCGCTAACTGTTAACTCCACTCCATCCAAATAATCTTTTTTTCCATAGACTCCAAGACTATCGTTCTTACTAACAGGCGTAATATTTTCATCTTTCTTAGGCTTTAAATCTAACATATATTTTTTATATAATGCATTTATACGAGCAAAATTATAATTAGTTTCAAAAACATATTTATTAATATATGTTCTAAACTTATCACTAACATTACAAATAACTAAAATGAATAAAACAATAGAAATAGTTAAAAGAGTTCTACAAATAATATTTTTTCTAATAGAACTACCCCTTGATTCGCTCTGTTTATTCTTATCTTTTAAATAATCTTCTATAGTCATATTCTTCACCCTAAAAAATTATATGAGTAAACTCCTTGAAAAATAACAAAATATAACTTAAAATATTATACATGAAGAAAATTAATGAAAGTATAGTTATAGAAAAGAAAAGTAAATTTTATGGTTATATGTACACTATCGAGGATGAAAGTGAAATAAAAATAATTTTAGACAATTTAAAAAAAGAGCATAAAAAAGCAAGACACTTTTGTTATGCCTACAAACTAGGAAATATAGAGAGAAAAAACGAAGACAAAGAACCTAGCAACACCGCAGGAAAACCAATACTAGATGTAATAAATTTCAATAATTTAAACAACACCTTAATAGTTGTAGTAAGATACTTTGGTGGAACTTTATTAGGACGTGGACTTCTCACAAGAACTTATTCAAAAACTGCAAGAGATTTAATAAAATAGTAAACATTATAAACTATAAACATATATTATATTAGAGGTATGATAGTTAAGGGATTTAATTATAAGTCTAGGCCATATCTCTTTTTCTTTACCCAGTTACAAGCTTACTAAATACTTTAAAGAATCCCCCTATTCCCTTTGTTACAAAATTTTCTAAAGTCTCACTAGTTTTGAGTCCCAATTTACTCACATTATTAGAATAATCCTTAAACTGTGTATCCAAATAATCATTAAGCGTAATATCTTTTCCATTAGCGACGTCCTCTTCAAATTGTTTCATTGCTTCTTCAGTTAAAATCATTTTATTATACTCTTTATAATCATAATAACCACTCTCCGCTAAATAATATAATGAAGCATATATACCAAATAAAACCACAACCACTATAAGTAGTGGATTTCTTTTTTTCTTAGGTTTCATCAGACACTCCTTATATATTCACTTAACACTTTAGATAAGGCTTCCATAGTATTATTAACTTCTTCTATTTTATTATCAACTCCACCAACCTCAAACAAAACACTTTTACCATTTAAATTTTGATTGTAAATTGCATGAACAGGGGTACCACCATTATTTAATATTCCTCTAGAAAGCCCAGGATATTTTTTTTCTAATATCTCATTAAGTGCTTCTGCAAAACCATCAGAATTTCCAGGAGTAGTATGCTCCATACCTGTAACCAACAATACTCTTGCATAAGGTTTACCATCTATTTCAGTATAAGTTGCATTTTTTGACACACTATCTCTATGAATATCTATTAAATAAGAAATACTTGGATACTTAGTTTGTGCTTCTCTTGCAAAATATTCACTAGCTAAATAACTCTTATTATAAGACATATCACTTTTACTAAGATACTCTTTTATATTATTAGTCTCTACTATTGCAGATACCCCCTCTTCTCCTAACTTTTCTCTCATTATATAAGAAGCTATCATTACATTAGGTCTAACTGAATACTCATAAGGCATTAGTGAAGAATATTCTTCCAATTGATGAGTATTATAAATATAAACAACAGGACTTTCAGGTACACTAGGATTAGGATCTTCTACATAATCACTCTTAGCATCTTCATAATTATAAGTATCATATTCGACATTAGAAAATACACTTAAATTGTTTTTTTCGACTATCTTATTAAGACTACTATATATCATATGTTTAGGCGCTGTCATATTTGTAACTGCAGAAGATGTAATAATACTTTTACCTCTAGTACTTTCACTTAGTAAAGAACTTAAAAGATATTCTCTAGAAAACTCAGTATTAGGATACAAAAGTTTAATAGTACAAACAAAAGACAAAACAAAAAGTGAAACATAAATAAAACCTTTAAAATTTCTTTCCTTAGACAATCTAGTCTTAAATTTTCTTCCCATTTTTATCACCTACTACTATTCTACTATTAATTATATACAAAAAAAGTCGATTGATGTTAGAATAGTCTATTAATTGCAATTGATAACAAACTACTCATATTATCTACGACTTTATCTATATCCTTAGATGAAACTAATAAATCTGGATTATCTTCTATTATATCTTTCATATTTATTATAGTAGGAATCCCAACACATATAACATTCGACTTTATAGTTTTCTTTGAAAGTTCACATTTTTTCTCACTAATCGCGCTTCCTGGATATAGTCCTCCAGTAGAAAGCTGTATTGTATTACCAAGTCTAGTTATATGTTCTGCTTTTAACGAATCAAATACTATGACCAAATCTGGTTCTAGCAGTTCACTTAAAGCTCTTGTGAAGTCTACACTGTTAATATTGGTTATTCCTAAAGTATCTTTATATATTTTATGCATCTTATTAGTCACTTCAATTTTTTCAATAGTTAAATAGCCAAATTTATCACTTGTTACATCTTTATTGCCTAATCCCACAAACAAGACATTTTTCTTTTTAGAAACTTTCAAATAGTTAAATAAATCTTCAAAAGCTTTTAATATAGCATTTATTAATTCTTCAACTATTTCCCCTGCTTTATCTTTATCATAAGAAATAGTTATATACCTTCCCTTATTTCTATTTATAAGCTTAGCCGTTTTAGTATCTACTGTAACTTTACTTATTTTTATACCATTTTCATCTTCATTTTCTTCACTAACAGCACTTGAATTTATTAATTTTTCACTATCCTCTATAAAAATATTATCTTTATACATAATCGTCACCTATTATTAATTTGATTTTTTTGTTGCTTTTTATACACAATTTTGATAAAATCTACTTGTGTATATCGGAAGGAGGAAATGCAAGTGGCTAATATTAAAAGTGCTAAAAAAAGAATTATAACTAGTAGAAAACAAGCAGTTCTAAATAATGATGCTAAATCTAGCATGAAAACTGCTATTAAGAAAACTTTAAAAAGTATCAATGATAATAATGTAAGTGAAGCGACTACTAGATTACAAGAAGCAGTAAAACGTATAGATAAAGCACAAGCTAAAGGCGTTATAAAAAAGAATACTGCTGCAAGATATAAATCAAATCTAACTAAAAAGCTAAATGCATTAAGTAGCAAGTAATTGCTATTTTTTCTTTGTTCAAATCAAATTTTAAAAGACTATTTACCGTATTCGTTTGGAAACTTCGAATTTACATTCAAAAAAACCAAAAACACTACATTTTAAATTATAATATTTTTGGTCTAGTAAATTTTTAATAATCTCTTTGTTTTTATCTAAGGAGTAGTTTATGTTCTTCATTTTTGGAATCAATGAAATATACCTCTGAAAAATCTCCAAAAATAGTATCATCAGTATATTCTCTTAGTTTAACTTGATTACCTCTCATATCTTCTAATTGAATATCAGTTACTTTAGTATCTTCTTCAGTCAAATTCTCATTTAATTTTATTGAAGATTCTACAAGAGTATCTAAAGATACAAATACATTCTCATCTCTTTCTAGAGCATCTACAACTTCTTCTAGTCTAATTTTTGCATAACTTGATATCATCTTAGTGCGCAAAGCTAAAAGTATAGCTAACACGCTACTAATTCCAAGATTATTTTTAACTACATTGATTATATATTCTACTTTGTTTTCAATTTCGCCAAAAGCCTGTCCTTCTTTCATAGATAATAAATGTCCTAAAGAAAGTAATGTTGTACTGCCTAAAATTACTCCAAGAAGCACTCTTAAATCTTCTCTCTTATTTGCTTTTTCTATATCTTCAAGTAAAGAATAGCCGTTTAATCCATCTAATTTTTTCATTATTTTCCCCCTTAAGCGTATATAATTGTACCATAATAACCCCTAATTGTCAAACATAGATTATAAATAAAGTACAACTAGTAATTAAATATATTTTACTATAACATTCTCTTTATCTCATCTAATATTCTAAGTGCCTCCATAGGACTTACTTCCAAAGGATTAACATTTCTCAAATATTCTCTTAACTCATCTGGCTCATCTGTATTTATATCAAGTTCAAATTGTTTAACCCTCTTCTTTCCCTCATTACCTCCTTCATATTGAACTAAAAGTTTATTTGCTTCCTCTATAACTTCCTTAGGTAAATTAGCAAGTTTTGCAACATTTATACCATAACTTTTATCTACAGCACCTTCCATGACCTTATGTAAAAATACTATATCATCTTCTCTTTCATCTATAGAAACATGAACATTTTTAATACCCTCATAAAATTCACTCATCTTAGTAAGTTCATGGTAATGTGTACTAAACATAGTCTTACACTTAAGATGCTTTGTAATATATGTAATAATACTTCCTGCCAAACTCATACCATCATAAGTACTAGTTCCACGTCCTAACTCATCAAATAAAATCAAACTATTCCTAGTGGCATTCTTTAAAGCATTAGCACTTTCCTTCATCTCAACCATAAAAGTAGACTCTCCACCGACTAAATCATCACTAGCGCCTATTCTAGTAAAAATCTTATCAAATATAGGTAAATCCGCCTCTTTAGCAGGTACGAAACAACCTATCTGGTTAAGAATAACTATAATAGCAAGTTCTCTCATATAAGTAGACTTACCACTCATGTTAGGACCTGTAATCATTAAAATATTAGTATCTTTATCCATTATAATATCATTACTAATATAGTCATCTCTAATAACTTTCTCAACAACAGGATGTCTTCCCTCTATAATTCTAACATTATTATCATTATTTATATTAGCCCTTACAAAACCATACTCTTCACTTACTGTCCCCAAAGACTGAATAACATCATAATAAGCGATTAACTTACTTACCTCTTGTAAATCAGTTATATACTCTTTAACTTTTTCTTTAATTTCATTAAAAAGGTCATACTCTAAACTTTTAATCTTATCTTCAGCATTAAGTATCATATCTTCTTTTTCTTTTAACTCAGGAGTAATAAATCTTTCCCCATTACTTATAGTTTGCTTCCTAATATAGCCAAACTCTTCACTAACATCCTTTGCTGCACCCTTACTTATTTCTATATAATAACCAAAAACTTTATTATATCCAACCTTAAGAGTCTTAATTCCAGTTCTTTCTCTCTCATCTGCTTCAAATTTACTAATGAAATCTTTTCCATTCTTACGAATACTCTTTAATTCATCTAACTCACTAGAATACCCTTCTTTAATTACACCACCCTCCTTAACAGTAATCGGCGCGTCTAAATCTATTGAACTTTCTAACAAATTCTCTAACTCATCAAAAGTTTTAAGTGGCTTTAACCCTAAATTATTAAGTACTATATTTATATCAGGTATAACATGAACACTATTTTTTAGTTGTAACAAATCCCTTCCATTTAAGTTTGATATAACAACTTTGCCTACTAATCTCTCTAAATCATATATTTGATACAAATACTCCTTTAACTCACTCTTAAGAAGAAACTCTTTATTAAGAAGTTCAATTAAATCTTGTCTTTTAGTTATCTCTTCTATATTTACACTAGGTTTTAATATATACTCTCTTAAAAGTCTTGCTCCCATAGAAGTCTTAGTCTTATCCAAAAGCCATAGTAAACTATATTGTTTATCTTTAGTCCTTAAAGTCTCCACTAACTCCAAATTTCTAATACACTCTTTATCCAAAGAAAGATACATCTTAGCATCTACATATTTAGCATTCTGTAAATGACTCATCTCTTTCTTTTGATTATATGTAATATATGAAATCAATCTTAAAGTATTATCCTCTAACTTAGCGTCACTTAAACTGCTTACTTTATCTTTAGAAGTATCACTATAATCCCTATCATAAATACTCACTTGAATACTATAACTTGTCTTTAAAATATGTAATATTTCTTTATCAAACTCACTATTTACTACAATTTCTTTAATTCCAAGACTAACAATCTCACTAATTAATTTTTCTCTTTCATAACTAACATATGTACTAAACAAGTTACCACTAAGTAAATCCAAATAACTAAGAGCATAAATATATTTGTAATCTGATACACTCCCAACAAAATTATAATTTCTATCATCTAAACATTCTGTGTTAGTTAAAGTACCCTTACTTACTATCTGTATAACTTCTCTCTTAACAATTCCCTTAGCACTTTTAGGATCCTCCATCTGTTCACAAATAGCCACTTTAAATCCTTTATCTATAAGTTTCTCTAAGTAAACATTAACAGCATGATGTGGCACACCACACATAGGAACTCTTTCTTTAAGTCCAGCATTCTTACCAGTCAAAGTCAATTCTAATTCATGACTAGCAGTAACTGCATCTTCAAAGAATAGTTCATAAAAATCCCCTAATCTATAGAAAAGAAGAACATCCTTATATTCATTCTTAGTTTTAACATACTCCCTCATCATAGGACTTAATTCATCTATATTTACTTCACTCAACTTCATTTTTACCTCCTACTACTAAAAAGCACCAACAATAATTATTATAGTACAATATTCCATAATTTACCAAGAAAAACTTAAAATAATTATGCGTTTTTCAAATATTTATACTAACACATAAATATTACATATGTAAAGAAAAAATCAAAGAACAAAAGAATGAATAAATTCATTCCCCAAACCCTCACAAGTTTGGTTTCCTGCTTCACTGGATTCTCATCCTCTACAGGCCAATTTCGGACGGTCGCCGCCCTACTTAGTTTTTATCTATTTAAAAAGTGTCTTTTACACTTGTATTAGTTTGTTTTTCATTAGTAACTTTATTCCTTCATATATTAAGTTTAGACTCGCATTTATGTCTCTATCTATTTTATTTCCACATTCTTTGCAGTGGTATTTTCTTTTATTTAAGTCTTTCATGCTTTTGTCTTTATGTCCACATTGACTACATATCTGACTACTTGCATAATA
>CAJUGE010000005.1 GCA_910586295.1 uncultured Bacilli bacterium
ACTAGGCTACACCTTTGTCGGAAACGAATACAAAATACATTATGGAAACAAAAACTACTTTATAGATATCTTACTATTTAATGTTGAAACTAACTCTTATGTTGTAGTAGAACTCAAAACTAGAGAACTAAGAAAAGAAGACAAATCACAAATAGAATTTTACCTAAATATAATAGACAACACTTTAAAGCGTAATTTTCATAACAAAACGCTAGGAATATTAATAACTAAACATCAAGACAAATACATTGCAACATTCATAAACAACGATAACATTACATCAATAACCTACAAAATCAATTACACTTGAATATACTTGTGAATATTTAATAAAACAACACTTGTAGTATTCATAAATCTAAAGTATAATACTTAGTATCAAAGGAGAGAAAAATGAATACAATTAATAATAAAAGAAAAAGAGATTCAATAGAAAAAATAGAAAACTCAATGCTAAAACTATTACAAGAAAAAAACTTAAAAGACATAACAGTAACAGACATATGCACCTTAACAAAAATAAACAGATCAACTTTTTATTCAAGTTTTACAGACATAACTGAACTTGCTTCCTCTCTAAGCGAAAAATTAGAAGAACAAATTATAGAATCATACTCTAAAGAAAAAAACAATAAAAATCCATTATCAAGCCTTTTCTCACACATTTACAATAACCAAAAACTATACAAAACCTTTTTTGAACTAAACACTGAAAAGAGAATCAACTTCAAAAAATGGAATATAATATTATCGCAAAAATTTTATGACGACTTCTTTAATGACTACCACATAGAATTTTTTGAAAGTGGAATAAATGGTATCATACTTAAATGGATAAATTCAGAATTCGCACTAACTCCAACAGAAATGACAGAAATCATAAAAAACGAATATAAATCAAAAGAATTATAAAAACCTAGTTGCTCAAAACCAGGTTATTTTTCTTTCTTTAAAACAGGACACTCATCTACTTTAGTCTTATTTCCATTTCTATCATACTCATAAGTAACATAATTTTCTTCCTCTATAAAAGTTATCCTATGATTAACTTCAATAAGTAAATTAGAAAATACACTTACAGTTCTCATTTCATTAGTATTCTTATCGACTATAATTAAATCTATAACACTATCCATTTGATTAGCCCATACACCATTTTCTAAAAATTCAGATTCCTTACGTCTTTTTGTCTCTACACTACCATTATAACCATTATAACCATTATAACCATAAGACCATCCCTCAATAAATTCAGAATTTTGACCTTCAATTATATTAACTCCATAATAAGCTATAGTGTCTGAAATTGGAAACCCAAGCATTAAAGAATTATGAATTCTATCATCCATAGTATCCTGTAAAATACCACTATATAAAACTTTATCAGAAACAATAGATGTATCAGTATGAATATTATCTATATAAACTTCTAAATCATCTTGTAGACCACTAGTCTTAATTTCAATATTAAGACGCTTTGTATCTGTTACTCTCCAGTCACTCCCCTCATCACAAGAATATTTTATAATAAGTTTAAAATCTTCTCCTATTACTCCCTTTTCTTGAACAACACCTTTACTTAAATCATTATCTTCTGAATACTTCTGTGTAGACATAACATCCATATCTGTTTTATCACTAGCAAGTTCTACACTATCACATCCACTAGCCGAAAAAGTAAGTAAACCAGCAAGTGCTAAAGCAGTAAATTTTTTATCAATATTTTTATTTTTCATATATATCCCCATTTCTCAAAATTTAAAAGTATTATAACACCAATTCAACCTATCGTCAAAAATTTTAAAACTCACTTTCTATATCTAATCAAAGAAATAATACCAGAAATTATCTCAAATACATTTCCAACTATAGTAATGTAAGCACACACCCTAAGATTATAATAAATCCAAATAAACGCAGACACTATAACAAAGACTCTATTCCAAAAAACATTCTTAAACCAAGAAGAAATTGTATAAATTAATGCAATAAATATAGGAATTAAAGACAAAACACCATCATACGTAAAAACTCCTAAAAGTATAATAATCAAAGAAAACAATAATACTCCCAAATAGCTTTTACTTACATCCTTCTTAGCAAACACTAAACATCTAACTGAAGAAGTTAAATTCATAACACTAGCTGAATATGCACCAAGCATAGCATACTCTATCATATAAAGAATATTAGACCAAAACTGAAACATCAAGATTTTATCTCTACTTTTATTCTGAATACTAATAACCCACAAAGATATAGCAAAAACACCAATAATTTGTGCTACAAAATTCATATCTTTCACCTACTATAAATAATTTTAACACAAATCTAAAAAGTATGATATAATACCTATCTAAAAAGAGGGAATAACTATGGATATATTTACATATGGTAGTCAAAGAGAAATACAATTATCGCAAGAAGAATTTACGGAATTAGAAAACTTTCATCCGAGTTCTAAAGCACCTAATAACGAAGGAAGTTTCAAACTTATTAAAATTGATGGTAAAACTAAACTAATTAAAACACACTACTATACAAGAAAAATGGATACTATAAAAACAAATTTAAACATACTAATAACTTATAAAGAAAGCATTAAACAAGCTATTCCAGAACTATTGTTACCAGAAGATTATGTTTATATAAATGCCAAAACAGGAGTAAGCTATACTCTTAAACCATTAAAAGGAACTAATCTTTATGACGTCATATATGATGACACTGTAAGTCCTAGAAAGAAAATTGATTTACTAAGAAAAGTTGGAAAAACAATAAACCGTTTTGGAAATATTCCAAATTTTCCTTATTCAATCTACATAGGAGATTTACATGAAGGAAATATAATGGGTACAAAAAATAAGAAAATTATAATAATAGACACACTCTCATGTTATATTAATAATAATATTTGTGAACCACAAGCGTCAAAATATCTAGAACTAAGTAACGAAATACTTAATAATAGTCTTATGGACAAATATAAGCAAAGCTATGGAATCATTATACCAAATAGAAACACAGACATATTTTGCTATATTTATATGATTTTAAACACAATTGCCAGTACTGAAACAATATTCTTATCATTAAAAGATTTATATAACTACTTAGATTACTTAGAACATCATAAATTTAATAAAGACTTTTTATATTCAATAGTAAGATTGTTTACCAAAGAAGACAACATTAATCCTTATGAATTTATAAGCACAATAACTAGAAGACAATTTGAATGTGCCCACTATCTTACATATAAAAGAAAAACAGGAATTGACCTGTCTAACCTTTAATAAATTCTTCTAATTAGCTTTCTGTTTAAATCACACTCATGAATAGATGCATGTTCTACATCAAACATAGACTTATTATAATTAATTTCTAAATCTCTTAAAATAAAATAAATCATATTAATAACACCACGATGAGTAATAATCAAAGTATCATCCCTACTCAAAATTAAATTTAAATCTCTCTTAATTCTCTCATAAAAATCTACTAAAGACTCTCCTTTAGGATATCTCTTGTAAATATCCTTTAAATCTACAAACTCACTATACTTTAAATTAGCCTCTTCTCTAAACATCCCAGTAAGTAATCCTTTATCTAGTTCCCTAAGTCTACTATCATACTCTATACTACCTAATCTATGACTGTTCATAATCTCCGCGGTTTGAACAGCCCTTTTTATATCACTAGAAATAATCTTGTTAATAACTAATGTTTTATCCACATAATCTCTAGCCTTTATAACTTGCTCTATACCTTCATCTACTAATGGTACATCACTATGCCCACCAATAAATCTCTCATCATCAAGCCCATGTCTCATCAAATAAATCATTTCTTACTCCTCCACTTCCTTTATACAAAACACAGCATATAAAGGAACACTTTTAATATTATTTTCAAATCCAAAATCCTTAGTACTTATTCTTATAGAATATTTCGGATTATATTTTTCTACATATACTTTCAAACTTTTAGATTTAACATTATCAGCTGATTTAACTTCCACTGGTATAATTCCATCCTTTGTATAAAGAAGAAAGTCAACTTCAGCTTTTCCACTGCTTTGCCAATAATATAAACTATAACCATTTATTATAAGTTGATTTGCAACATAATTTTCTATCATAGTTCCTTTATAAAAAGACAAATTATCTAAATAAACATCTCTAGGAGATATTTCAAGCAAATATCTTAGTATACCTATATCATTTATAAATAATTTAAAACTAGCTTCATCTACAAACCCTTTAAGTGGTATTTCTGGTAAAGTGATCCTAGAACTTTTATTTACCAAATTGCTAGCAAGTAACCAATCCAAAGGAAGTTCATAATCACGTGATTTAGTACCACTTTCAACTTTAGAATATTGAAATTTATTAGACATATTAGAAATCTGCCTTGAAATACTATTATAAAGTTTAGTAATTTTAATAGTTTCACTAGCTGAAACAACATATTTTTTCATATCCTTAAAATAAGAAGTTATTATATCCTTAAGTATCCAATCATTATATTTAATTAAATCTCCATCTACTTCAATCATCTTTTTAACAGACTCAGGCATACCGCCACATATCATAAAAATACGATAATACTTTAATGCCATTTTATGAAAAGTCTCATGCATAGAACTATTATTATTATAACAATTTCTTATAGTTTCTACTAACATTGACTTATCATATGCTAGTAAAAATTCCTCAAAATCCATTGGATACATATTTAACATTCTAACTTTACCTACAGGAAAACTCTTATTAAATCTTTTTAGTTTTACTCCTAAAAGAGAACCAGCACATACTATTCTTAAATTGTTATGACGCTCACAAAAATACTTTAACTCTTGAATTAAATCCTCCGACTCCTGTATCTCATCAATAAATATAACAGTTCCTTCTGATTCTATATCATAATTAAAATACAACTTAAATTGTAAAAATTTTTCATCTGAACTAAGATTAGATTTATAAATGTTTATTAATTCCATATCTTCAAACAAATTAACATAAAAATATTTTTTAAATTCACACTTACAAAATTTCTCTAAAATATAAGTTTTCCCAACTTGCCTAGCACCCACAATCATAAGCGGCTTTACATCAATATCATTTTTCCATTTAACTAAATCATTATATATTTTTCTATACACAGTCATCACCTATATATAGAATAGCATATTTTAAGCAAAATTTCAACAAAGTTACACCTTTTCATAACGAATAATTGCACATAAATTGTACCTTTTTATAACGAATAGTCACATATAAGTTGTACCTTTTTGCAACGAATAAACTAAAAATCCCTCCAAACTTCACTTTCTCTAGGACCATTAGATCCTTGATACTTACCTTTATATAAGTCAACATCACCAAATACTCTCCAAAACATAACCTGTCCTATCTTCATTCCTTTGTAAACCCTCACTCTCTGAGTGGCATGAAGTTGTAAAGTAAGATTACCCTTAAAACCTATATCAACTAGATCTGAAGTAATCTGCACAAAAAGCCCAAGTCTACCAGTAGAACTCCTACCAGTTATAACAGGAACATACTTATCACTTCCAAATATTTCTTTAGTGTATCCTAAATAAACACGACCTGGTTCTATGACAAGTCCATCTTCTGGTATTGGCACTATCTTAACTTTCTCTTGACGTTTACTATCAAGTACATCACTCTCATAAACTTTTAAGTAATCTCCCAAAGTATAATTATAACTATTAGGATTTATATCACTTTCATTAAAAGGACTTATACATATATTTCCATTATTAACTTCTTCTTTAATTTTTAATCCACTTAATATCACTACTTCTCACACTCCTTGTAAAACGTACTAACATGTGGTCCCATAAAATCAGTATACTCCCCATCATACATAATCTTATCCCCATCTACTACCCAAAAAGTTACTTGTCCAATCTTCATTCCAGGATAAATTCTGAGAGGTTGAACACTCTTTAATTCCAAAGTCCAATTATGATTACACCCCACATGACCTAAAGGAGCAGTAACTTGCAAAAAAAGTCCAAGCCTACCTATACTAGACCTACCAATTAACTGTGTCACATACTTACTACTACCAATTTTTTCCAAAGTACTACCTAAATATAATTTATTAGGCTTAAGCAAATACCCTTCCTTAGTAAGTTTAATTCTCTTATAATGGGTTTCTCTTTTAGGATCTATCACTTCATCATCTATTTCCAAAATTTCATCCCCTAACCTATAATTATAACTATTAGGATTAAGTAAACTCTTATTAAAAGGACTAATACTTATATTGCCATTCCTAACTTCTTCTTCTATCTTTAAACCACTAAGTATCATAAATAAAAACTCCTGTGTCTTAAAACTTTCTTAAATTCTTCATCACCCAAACTTCTACCACTATCATAAAGTATATTTAAGTCATTATTAAATTCACTCACTGTATCGGGAGTATGAACCAAATTTAAATGACTAACATTCTCACCTCTAATCACATAACCCCCACTAGCATGTGTAAAACTGTATTTATCTCTTATATTCTTCTTTAACTCTAAAGTCTTTCTTACAAGTTCTTCCATATTATAGTCACCATCCAAAAGATAAACTAAAGCATTATTACCAAAAAGCATCGATAAATTATGTAAATGATTATAAATAAGTGACTCGTATTCAATACCTCGGTTATAACTCTCATATATTTCGCTTATATAACTTATAAACTTTTCTAACAAAATTCTTCTCTTAACTACCAAAGAAGACTCACTTACCATTTGTTCTATCTGATTAATATACACCTGAGCATCAGGCTTAAGTAAAATATAACCTTCAAGAAATCTTTTCCTATTTAAATTCCAATCAGTATACATATTCCCATCACTCCAAAGCAAAATACCATCAAAATCATCAAGTCCATTAAGTCTTTCAAACACAACTTTACTATTTTCATACTCAAAATCAACAAACAACTCATCATAATGAGGACAACCTGGATATAAAGTTCTAACAACATATTCGTCCACATAATCTTTAGTATATTCTATCATTTTATCTAATTCTTCTGATGAGTCAATCGCACCCCTAATAAGTGCTATTGAAAGCCTTATTTTAATATTAGGATTATTCGTTCTAAAAAACTTAAGTTTTTCTATTAAAGGTACTTGTTTAATAACCCTTTGAAACTTATTATTTATCACATTATCATAATGAAACACCGAAATATCTAATTCTTGAATATCTCCTACATTCTTAAGAACGTTACCATTAGTATAAACTTTAATATAACTATCAGGAATATAATATCTAACTAACTTAATTATCTTATCTAAATCCTTATTAAGAAAAGGCTCTCCTCCTCCCGTAATCTCAAACTTTTTTACACTTCTTTTAGAAAGCAACTGTAAATTATCACAAAATTTACTATCAATCTCTAAAAATTCACACCCACTATTATAATTTCTTGACTTAGAAATACAAATAGTACAATCAGCATTACACCTTTTCTCTACTGGAATAATATAACACTTATCTAACATAACACATTACCTCCCAAAATCAAACTATGCTTATCACTCTTAATTCTATTAATTAACTCTAAAATGGACTGCTTATACTCTTCAATACTACCATAATTATCTAATTCATAGTCATATGGTATACTACCCTGCCATTCCAAACTAGACTTATCATCTGCTTTAACATGGTCATCTCTATCTCTCTTGTATCCATTAATCTTAACAAACACAAATCCCATTTCTTTTAAAGCCTCATAATCCATAGGCCTACAATCATCATTAATGATAATCTCACTATCAAATATACTAACATTATCATAAAACGTATGAAGTAAATATTCTGGATTCTCTTTTCTAATTTTATATCCATAAAACTGAAGTAACTCGCCATCCTGTCTATCACCAATTTCTATACCAATTTTTTTATAAAAATCACTTTGTAATTCATATAAAGGTTTAGCTATCTTTACGACACTAGCATTAAACTCTCTTTTTATATATTCACTAGCAGTACTCTTCCCATACCCACTAGGTGCTAAAAAACATATTTTATAACTCATATCCATTTCCTTCTATA
This sequence comes from uncultured Bacilli bacterium, assembly GCA_910586295.1. GTDB lineage: Bacteria > Bacillota_I > Bacilli_A > RF39 > UBA660 > MGBC139354. Next base: position 8,094 of record CAJUGE010000005.1, read on the forward strand.
GCAAACGTATTTTTTACACTTATATTCTCAATAAAAACGACAGTAATCTGCCGCCACTTAAGTTAATGTTTATTTTCTAACATTACCAAGTGTCTTCTTAAGCCCAAAATCCTCCGAAATTCCCTTTGATTCTTCACTTAATAAACTATCACAAAATAACTTAAGTCTATCACTATCCACTTTTCCATTTAAACTTACTAAGTTATTATCAAATAAATTTATATACTCACTACACTCTGGTCCTACAAAAACTTTATTACTATACTCCCCATTACATATAGCTTCCAAACCAGAAATAGAAATAGAAGACATACTCATTAATAAATCTCTCACATTATTTTGGTCCACAATCACATTGCTTTCAAATAGACTCTTATTAACAACATCAAATAAATGACACTCCAATCCAAAAGTGCAAGAATAAAATCCAAAGTAATAATAAGGACATATCTTAACTGACACATAATCTCTCACATAATTCATTCTAAAGAAATCAAAAAATACAAATTCACTAATATAATCACCATTTTCTGTCTTTCTAACAATCTTCATAGGATATAATCCAAACTCCTTATAAATCTTCCAAATCAAATATTCATAATTTACCTTACCATCTTTTTCTTCCATAATAACCTCTCCTTTCAAATGTACACTTTACACTTTTATATATATTTAAAAATGTGATTTACAACACATTCTTATTTTTAATTTTTTTATTAAACTTATATAACTTAGCTGGCTTCTTTCCCTCAAAATTAACTTGCTTCCCAGTATCTGTTATAAGTCCCAAACTAAGTAACTTCTTTCTAAAGTTTCTTCTATCAAACTCCCTATTAAGAATAGTCTCATAAGTCTTTTGAACTTCTGGAATAGTGAATCCATTAGGAAATAAAGACTTTAAAATATCACTAGTTTGTATTTTTTCTCTTAAAGTATCTAAACATTCATGAATTATATCTTCATGATCATATGCAAGCTCTGGAATACTATCTATACTAAACCAATCACTATCAGTTGCTTTAAGCGTCTCTTTATGAATTTCCACACTTTTCTTATCAAGAACACCTATATAAGAAACAGCAATCATCCTCTTTACAGGAGACCTATCAACTCTAGAATTTACTGAAGAAAAACATAAATCCAAATCCTCTATACCAGACTTTTCTTTAATTTCTCTTCTCATAGCCTCTTCTATCGTCTCATCATTATATAAAGCACCACCTACTAAAGCCCACTTACCCTTAAAAGGCTCATTATTTCTCCTAATAAGTAAAACTTTAATAACACCCTTATCTACTGTAAATATAGAACACAAAACATGCACGCCAATATCTTTATACCTAACATCATTTAACTTCATCTTTTGCCTCCTTAGTATAATTATATGTGTTAATCCTACACTTTGTCAACCATTTTTTTCATATAATAATCAATGATTTTCACCACATAATACCGTATAATGGTAGTTAGAGGTGAAATTATGATACTTTCTACCAGTGAAATTAAAGAAAATATAAAAGATATTTCTAATAAAAATAACAAAATATCTAGAGAAATCAAGTCTAATAAACTAATAAAATTAAAAAAAGGATTATACGAAACCGATAAATATACACCAAACTACTTACTTGCAGGAAGTATATACGGACCATCATATATTTCGTTTGACTTTTGCCTAGCATATTATGATTTAATACCAGAAAGAGTGGTAAACTGTACAAGTGCCACTTTTGGAAAAAAGAAAAAGAAAAAATACGTTAATTATTTTGGAACATTTCTATATAGAGACATTCCAAAAAAAGCATATCCTTTTGAAGTAGAAATAATAGTAGAAGGCAATTATTCTTATCAAATTGCTACTAAAGAAAAAGCACTTTGTGATAAACTCTATACTTTAAAACCTATAAGTAATCTAAAAGAACTAGAATATATATTATTAAAAGACCTAAGAATAGATGATATGGAATTAGAAAAAATTAACAAAGATACTATAGAAGAACTTGCTAAATTATATCATTCAACCAATGTAACTTTACTAGCAAAATATTTAAGGAGGGCATATGAATAACACTTTAAAACAAATGTTAAATAAATATAATATTAAAAATAAAGACGATGAAATTAATGCAATGAAAGAAATAATACAAGAAATAATTATAAGTGGATTAAGTAGAGGAGATTTTTTTGACAAAGCATTTTTATGGTGGTACTGTTCTTAGAATATTCTACGGATTAAATAGATTTTCAGAAGATTTAGATTTTTCTCTTTTAGAACCAAATAAAGACTTTAATCTTTCTAAATATTTTAATTATATAGAATCAGAAGTTAATTCTTATGGATTAAATTTGATAATTAAAGAAAAAGAAAAGACTAACGAATCAAATATACAATCCGCATTCTTAAAAGGAGACACTAAAAACATTTACTAATTTTTTTTCCTAATGAAGAAGAAAAGAGTACAAGTTTACTTAAAGACATAAAAATTAAATTTGAAATAGACATCAACCCTCCTAGTGGTGCTACTTATGAATTTAAAAATAAACTACTTCCAACACCACATAAAATCAGATTATATGACGAATCCTCTTTATTTGCTGGCAAAATACATGCAATTCTTTGTAGAGGCTGGAAATCTAGAGTTAAAGGTAGAGATTTATATGATTATATATTTTATTTATCAAATAACATTAAAGTAAATTTAACACTATTAAAAAATAAATTAATTGAATCTAACTATATATCAAAAGATTATAATCTTACAATAGATAATTTAAAAATACTACTAAATGAAAAATTTAAAGAAATAGATTATAAAGATGCAAAAAAAGATGTTATCCCTTTTATATCAGATAACAACTCCTTAAATCTTTGGAATGAAGACTTCTTTATAGATATCACTAATAACATAAATGGAAATTAACTATTCATCTAAACTGTTTTCATTTAAGAGAAAATTATATAATCCCATAGTAATTATTCCATCATTATCTATTCTTGTTTTTATATTCTCCTTAACAACTATAATTTTTTTAAATGAATCATCAATATTTCTTAATGATTGCTTTTCTTGTATTACTTTTTCATCATTACTTAATTGATAAGCAGCTTGAATATAATATTTTTTAATACCTTTATTAACAACAAAATCAACTTCATAACTATTTCTAATAGTTTTATTTTGTTCATCTTTACTATAAACTTCAACTACACCAATATCAACATTTAATCTTCTTGAAATCAATTCATTATATATAATATTTTCCATTATGTGTCCATCATCTAATTGCCTAAAATTTAGCCTAGCATTTCTAAGACCAATATCTTCAAAATAATATTTATATGGAGAATTAATATAATGATTACCTTTAATATCATATCTTTGAGCTTTATTTACTAAAAATGCATCTTCTAAATAATCTATATAACTTTCTATAGTATTTTTATTTACTTGCTCTTCTTTATTTACCATATCTTTTAAATATTGATTATTTATAATATTTGTAAGTCTAGTAGGATTAGTAAGCGATCCAATTTGTGACGATAAGACATCCGTAATATCATTTAATAACTGCTCATTTTTAATCTTTCTTCTCTCTTTTAAATCTATTAAATATGTTTCATTATATAATTTTTTTAAATACTCAATTTTATCTTCATCAGTTTTTAACGTCAATATATAAGGCAAACCGCCATACAACACATAATCATTCCACGCATCATCTTTATCACCATTATAAGAACTTAAAAATTCTTTAAAAGTTAAAGGATACAAATGAATTACATCTCCTCTGCCTCTAAATTCAGTACTAATATCACTAGATAGCATTTTAGAATTACTACCAGTCACATATACATCAACATTATTCATATATACAAGTCCGTTTAACACAGGCACAAAATCGTCAACTGTTTGAATTTCATCTAATAATATATAGTATTGTTCATCATTATTTTTAATATTACTCAACAAATAATCATTTAATGTCGTAGAATCATGGTATTTCTCATTTTCTTTTGTATCCAAAGCAAGATAAACTATATGATTTTCAGTAGTAACATTATCAATTAAATACTTTCTAAATATATTATATAATAAATATGATTTTCCTGATCTTCTTAATCCAGTTATTACTTTAATCATACCATTACCTTGTTTATCAATTAATCTTTTTAAATAATCATCCCTTCTTATTTCCATACATTGCCATCCTCCATAGTAATTATATAATAATCTATGATAAATCTCAACGTCTATTTACTTTTTTTGTGTGTACACACAGTTTTGGCAAGTGAATTTCACTTTATTTCACTATTTTTATTAATATTTCTCCCAATATGATAAAAATATTGAATAGCAATACCACTATACTCTCCAAACATATCTTTCATATATTTACTAATAGACTTAATATCATTCTTAATATCAAAATTATCACTTACAAAATGTCTTACCCAAGTATCAACAGGAAAGGTATCAAATCTTCCATAACCAAACATCAAAATACAACTTGCTACCTTTACACCTATTCCCTTAATACTAGTAAGTTCATTTAATGCTTCCTCTGTAGACATAAAATCTAACTTTTCTAAGAAGTTTCTATCCTCACCCAGCTTATCTAAAGCATTTCTAATATAAGTATCTCTAAATCCTACACCTATACCTTTAAGTTCTTCCAAAGTTATACCTTTCATATCTTCATATGTTGGAAACAAATAATAATCTTCTCCCCTAAACTTAACACACTTACCATATAATCTTGACAACTTATCTACACTACTCATTATTCTCTTTACATTATTATTTTGACTTATTATATAAGTAATGTACATCTCAAACTTATCTTGATTAAGTATCTTATACCCACTACATTTATCTATATTATCTTTCAAAGGTTTACACTTTTCAGTAATAATTCTATTAATACTATCATAATCTCTTTCTAAGTCTAAATATTTTTTAACCACCAAATCTAAATCATTCATAATATTACTATCAAGAACTAATTTATCATTATCTTCTTTAATATTAACAACTCTATCTTTTAAAATAATAGTATAAGAGCCATCACTCTCCAAAGCCATTCTAAAACATTGTCCACTAAAAAGTGTATCATATAAATTTATATTTTTACTATCTGTTAGCATAGACTTTTCTCCTCGTATAAATCTACCAATGTATATTTTGAATTTTCAATCTACTTCTTCAAAATAACTAATTATAGCATCTACAATTCTCTTACTAGCATTTCCATCTCCATATGGATTACTAGCCTTACTCATTTTTAAATATTCTTCCTCATTATCTAATAAATTCTTAGCTTCTTGATAAATTTTTTCTTCATCTGTTCCAACTAATTTTAAAGTTCCAGCATCTATTCCCTCTGGTCTTTCTGTAGTGTCTCTTAATACTAAAACAGGTTTTCCAAGTGATGGTGCTTCTTCTTGAATACCACCCGAATCGCTCATAATAAAGTATGATTTATTTTGAAAATTATGAAAGTCTACAACTTCTAATGGTTCAATCAACTTAATTCTGTCACAATCATTTAGTATTTCTTTAGCTATATCTCTAACTCTTGGATTTAAATGAATAGGATATATAACTTTAACATCTTTATATTCTTCTACAATTCTTTTAATTGCCCTAAAAATATTATACATAGGATCACCTAAATTTTCTCTTCTATGTGCTGTTAATAATATCATTCTACTGTTACTAGCCCAATCTAAAATTTCATTTTTATAGGCATCAGAAATTGTATATTTCATAGCATCTATTGCTGTATTTCCAGTAATATAAACATTTTTAGTTTTTCCTTCTTTAATCAAGTTATTTTTCGATAACTCAGTAGGAGCAAAATGCAAATCTGATAAACACGAAGTCATTTGACGATTCATTTCTTCTGGATATGGAGAATATTTATTGTAAGTTCTAAGTCCAGCCTCTACATGTCCAATTTTAATTTGATTATAAAAAGCTGTTAAAGCACTAGAAAATGTTGTTGTAGTATCTCCATGCACTAAAACAATATCTGGTTTAGATACTTTTAAAACTTGGTCCAAGTCTGATATAACTCTGGTAGTAATATCAACTAATGTTTGTCCATTCTTCATAATATTCAAATCATAATCTGGTTTGATTTCAAATGTATTTAATACTTGATCGAGCATTTCTCTATGTTGTGCTGTCACACATACAATACATTCAATATTTTCTTTCCTTTTTTGTAACTCTTTTACTAATGGTGCCATTTTAATAGCCTCTGGCCTTGTACCAAAAATAGTCATTACTTTTATCATATTTCATTACCTCAATTCTTAATTTATATTTTATTCTACAAAGAAGTTATCAATTCAAATATATCTGGATTTTCTTTTCATTATAGTTATAAGTTATTTCATCTCTATCATTACTAATCTTTATATTTTTTACTTTGTCATTTTTATCACCTAAAAATATACAAGTTAAAAATTCACCTTCTTCAGAACAAACTGTGGTCTTTATTTGCTTTATACTTTCAATTTTATTGAAAGCAGTTGAAACAACACCAACACCTTCTGATGTGTCTCCTTCCTTTACTACAAATTCATCAAAAGGCAACAATTGAATAACAGTTGCATATACTTTATCCTCTTTTTTTACCACTAATTCATTTTTAGACTTATCTACAATTAATGAAGGAGCCAAGTTATAATTTTGCGTAATAACTTGTGATTCATCGAATTTTGCCTTATCATAAATAAGAATAACATCAGGTTTAATATATATAACATAGCGTTTATGAAAACCATTGTTATAAAAATTGATTCCACTAACTAAATCATAAACATGGTTAAAATAATATGAAGAGATATAAGGTTTATTTAAAAACTCATAATCCTCATATAACTGATAGTTTTTTTCAATAGAAATAGTATTATGTGCTTTAGTAGATATTATATACTCTCTAATTTTATCATTTCTATCATAATTATACTTTCCAGCATCTATAAAAATATCACTATCTTTGTAAAATAAACTTATTGAACAATCATCATAGTGCTTATGATTAATTTTAGAATATCCACAAATAAATGAAAGCCATAAATTATTTTCTTCATTCTGCAAATAAACAACTCCACTGCTAGTATCTACAAAATTATCATAATTTTTCACACATTTTTTAACCATAGTCTCACCACTATCACCTAACAATGGTAAAAAGTGATTGGGTTTAACAGCATAATTAAAATAATCATCATGCTCTATAAAGTAATCTATCTCTTCCCCCAAACTTAAGTTAAATTCTTTCAAAAATGTATTTATTTCAATGAAAAGATTTTTAGTCATACTATGATAATCTGTAGAATTTTCTAAATGTACTCCCCTCTTACTAAAATCTCTAAAAAAAGCTTCTCTTAAACGAAAGTAACTTTTATTAAAAATTTTAAGTCTCTTATCTTCATCAACTATAAAAAATGACAAAACTAATAAACTTCTATCTAACATAATTCCGTGATTATCTTTCATATATGAATAATTATCTAAAAAATCCAAATGCTCATTAAATACATCAACAATTAAACTATCATCCACTCCTATTTTATCTTTCGCATTTAAATAAAAATACATAATATTAAAAATTCTAAATGAAGCCGAATGATCCACCCAAGCATATCTTCTTTTTTTACTACAATACTTTCTATTATAATCCTGCCATGAACGCAAAATTTTGTAGGCTTTTTTTAAATATTTAATTTTTTCAGATTTAATATAAGCATTAGTCAATAAAGTAATAGTATTTAAACAATGGAGATATAATTGATAGGTATTAGCAGAGTTAGTATGTTGATAATCCCAATTACAAAAATTTTTATTCATTTTTATAACATCGAAATGTGGTCCTTCATAAAAATAGTCCTTCATTATTTTATCTGCAATTTCAATAGATTTCTCAGCATCATAATCATACTTACGCAAAAATGATAATAATAACTCTGACTTAATATTATCATTTAACATTACTATCATCTCCATAAAGTTTTTGTATTTTGTGAATAGTATCTATACTCTTATCATATTCTTCTTTTGTTTCTACTAATTTTAATTTTTCTAAATACCAGTTATTTAAAAAATGATAATAACGTCTTTCTTTATACTCATCCAATAAACCATATTCTTTAAGTTTTTTAACTTGATATTCTTCCATAATTAAGAACTTATCAAAGAATTTATGACTAATGCTATTAACTACAGAATCACTCCTAGAGGCATAGTATATATGAATAGGTAAATTAAGATAGTACACTGATTTTGCATTAATCATTAGCTCTTGAAAAAATAATGAATCTTGCCCCGCTGCCCCTACTGGATTTTGTATTTTATTTTTGACAATTAGTTCCTTTTTTATAATTGCTGCTTGGATACTATTTGTTTTGAAATTCTTTGAAATCAATTCATCTTTCGGATCTAATATTTTCTTATCTTCGTTATAATATCTCAAAATACTTTCTTTATCACTAAGTTTTATAATACTGCCAAAAACAAAATCGTATTTTTCTTTCAATACTATATCTAATAATTTTGCATATCCATCATTTATCGCTTCATTATCTGGATCCAAATACGTAATATAATCAGTTGTTGAAAGTTCAACTCCCTTATTTCTTGGTCGTGATGCACTACCAGAGCCACCATCGTTAAAGAAGAAAGTTTTTACATTTGAATAATAATTCTCAAGTTTTTTAATAATTTCAATAGTTTCCTTTTCACTTCCATCATCTACTAAAATAATCTCCATTTTTTTAAAAATAGAACTACGATAAAGACTATTAAAACATTTGCTTACTAAATACTTACCATTATTATATATAGGAACAATAACTGATAAAATGGGCTTTTCATTAATTGATAATTTCAAATCAGTAATTTGGAAAGGATCAATACTGTAGCCTTTACCATTAATTTTCTTTGACTTTAAAACATCTCTTATATCATATTTTTTTGTATCAATAATTGTAAAATCTATTCGGTTAGACTCTGTTACATATTCATGATTAATTCCTAATATTTTATCATTTTTTATCTCACTTAAAATAGTAACAAAATCTGAATCAGTATACTTAAAAGCATTTACCATATCAGTCAAATAATTTTCCTGATACATATTTTTCTTATTAAAATATGCAACATAATCATACTTCTCTAATAACTTACTATCTATATCTTTAATCTCAACTAATCTTTTTTCTTTATAACTTTGTTTATTAAAAGCTTCTGTTATTTTAGAGTTAATTCCATCACACACTACTAAAACACTTTTATTTTTTAATTTATATCTTTTTTCATCGATCTTGTCAAATATATAACCTATTTTATCATATACAGTATGGTTAGACATAACATTCCTAATACCATCAACTTGCATTCTATAAATATCAATATCATTATAATTATTTAATATTTGAGACACTTCAAATGGAGACTTAGCCATAAAAATATTGGGAAATTGATTGTTTACAGCCATACTATAATTTGAAATCATTAAATTACCAAGTGCTTGTAACTCATAAACTCTCATTGCACACATAGTAGGACTATACTTAATACTATTAAGATTCAATGACCAATCAAATAACTTATGAACTTTTTGCAATTTTTCATGTTCAATAGCAGGAATAATATATCTGTAATATTTTGTTGGAAATTCATATCCTTTTATATTGTAATTACGATCTGCTAAAATTAATCCTTTATTTGATTCAATTACTCCATCAAATAATATTATAGAATCATCACATCTTTCTTTATATCTAGGAGCCCAACTACCCGCAAAGAAAACATTATTTTTCTTTTTCACCTCCTTATTTTTAAATCCAACAGGATTATGAAATTGTGGATTAACACCATAGTCTAACAGAAAAACATTCTTGTTTTCAGTATCTTCAATATACTTACTAATCATCTCTGCAGCAGTTGTAAATATATAATCAGCCTCATTAGCAATAGGTAGAAAAACATTATAATTACTTGGATCTTCAATTGTCTGAAAAATAGTTTTCAACTTTAAGGATTTTGCATACTGAAATACTTCTATTACCCTATTAACGCCTTCTTTTGATGTCATACCTCTCCAATCATTATTCTTCATTCCATGCCAACAACTTACAAATAATAATAAATCTACATCTTTTAATTCTTCTTTATAATTATCATAATCAATATAAATTAATTCTACTGCATCCTTATAATAATTAAACATATATTCATCAGTAATAATACCTATTTTTATGTTTATCTTATCATAATAATTAGAGCCATTTGAAACAGGAATATTTTTTATTAAATTATCAATATCATTATAAAATTCCATATTAACTTTTGATTCATTGCTAATGCTATTTTTCCTTTTTCGGAACATAGATAATAAATAGTTATCAAAAACTGAACTTTTAACTTTATTAAATTTCCTTATTAACTTAATAACTTTTCTATTATTCATTCCAGTCAATTGTTTTTTCAAATTTATGATTTCTCCTTTATATCTATCATTTTCATTTTTCAATATAATTTCTTTTGATTCCATTTGTTTATTTTCTTCTACCAAACTATTTAAAATTTTATTATCATTTAATTGCGATTGTAAATAACTATTTAAAATTTTATTATCATTTAATTGTGATTGTAAATAACCATTTAAATCATTTAATTTATCAATATCGCTCTTTAAATTAGCTATTAAAAGATTTAAACTATCTTTTTCAACAGATTGTTTTTTCAACTTATCCAATGTTTCCAAATATCTTACTTCAAGTTTACTTTCTTTTTTACATATCTCCATTTCGAATTTTTTTAAAAAATCAATATCTATTTTTACATTTTCCTTGCAATCTTTACTAACACATTTAACTCCAATCCAATCTCCAAAATATTCGATATTTGAAATACTATAAAATTGATTTACAATATCCAATACATCTGCAATATAATAAGTTTTTTTGTGATCAAAATAACTATTCACTCCAAAAGGCACGGTAATAATTAAAGCACCTTTATCTTCTAACATACTAGCAACTTTACTAATAATACTTTTTGGATAAAACATATGCTCTAAAATTTCTGATAAAATAATAGTATCATATTTTTTTTCAGTCTCATATTCATTAATTGAACTACATACAAAATTTATATTTTTCTGGACTAGAGTTCCATCTTGCTCTTTTAATTCATTTGCTTTATTAATTGCTTCAAGATCAATATCTAAACCAGTAACTACCTTACCTTCTCTTCCCAAAAGAATATCAAAAATACCACTTGAACAGCCAATATCTAAAATATTTTTTCCTTCTATCATATTGGACATCCACAGAAATCGTTCTTTAACTTTATTTTGCATTTCTTTTCCTAATTTTCCTATATAGGCCTCATAAATTTTATCATTGTTTTTTATATCTTTCATACTTACTCCTTATTTTTATCCATAAATTCTTTATATTTATCAACTACTTCTGAAGTTTTTCCGTATTCCATTAATTTACCTTTATTTATCCATAATACCTTGTTACATATTTCTTCAATAGTACTTAAACTATGTGATACAATAATAACAGTCTTATCTTTCTTTTCTATTATTTCTTTTATTTTTGCATAACTTTTTTCCTTAAAATTCATATCTCCTACACTCAAAACTTCATCTATTAACAAAATATCAGTATCTAATAGCGCAGTAATCGAAAAGGCAAGTTTTGAATGCATACCACTTGAATAAGTTTTTACAGGCTTATAAATAAAATCTCCTAATTCAGAAAAATCGATAATTTCTTTGATTTTAGAATTAATTTGCTCCTTAGTAAAACCTAACAATAATCCTGATAAAATTATATTTTCATAACCAGACAGTTCAGTATTAAAACCGAGCCCTATTGACAAAAGAGCAACAGAATTTTGTTTGATATCAACTATTCCAATATCAGGTGAAAAAATACCTGCTATAGTCTTTAACAAAGTTGTCTTACCACTTCCGTTCATACCAATTATTCCAACTACACTACCTTTTTCAATTTCAAAACTAATATCTTTTAAAGCCCAAAAAACATCCTTCTTGCGCCACATTTTAAATAAATTAGTTTTAATTTTAAAAGCTTTCATAGATTTATAACTTACACTTAAATTTTGAACTACTATAGAATTATTCTTTTTCATTTACATCACCTTTGCATAAGAATTCTCATATTTATAAATTAACTTTACAGAAATTACAGATATAATTATTGATATCAAAAGCCAATAAAGATATAAAGAATAATTAATACTAGTTCCATACATAAAGACATTTCTAAAGTCTTCTATTATATATGCTATAGGATTAGTCTTAAGCATAACATTAGCAAGATTTTGTGGAAGTCTATCAGAAATAGAATAAAATATTCCCGAAAGATAAAAAACTAATCTTAAAATAATTTGAAGAATATTAGCAGAATCTTCAATAAAAACACCAAAATGTGCTAAAATATTAGACAAACCAAAAGATAATACTAGCAATAATAAAACTAATGGTATAATATATAAAATATTATAAGTTATATCTACTCTAAATAAAATAGCCATCAATACTAATAGCATGAAACTAATTACAAATTTAATTGAATTGACATACAATTTTTCAACCACTAACATAAACTTAGGAATATATTTTTGAGATATAATTGCACGATTAGAACGAATAATCTTTACACAAGTAACTAAATTTTTATTAAAAAAATTCCAAATAGTTATGCCACACATAACAAAAACTGGTAATTTAGGTACAGAAGTAGAAAAAACAATTTCCACAATAAATGTATAAATTAACATAAAGAATAAGGGATCTAAAATCCACCATAACCATGTTAAATAAGAACTAGCAACCTCGCTTTTAAGTTCTGCCTTAGATGCGTATTTAACATAAGCATGATACTTCTTGTAATCTTTTAAAAATCTATTCATATTTTACCACCAACTTAAAACAGGACACAAATTAAATTTTATAAGTGCCCTTTATATTACATATATTTTGAGTATCTAAAATTATCTTACCTTCAAGTAATTTCATAAAATCGATAATTTCTTGATGTTTAACCATAATAACAACAATTTGAACATCATCTAAAAAACTTTTTAAATCATGATACTGATTATCTACAATATCCTTTTCAATAAAAGGATCATATACTTTTAAAGGACTAGCCAAATGATTTTTTTGTGACTCTAATAACTGTAAACTTGGGCTTTCCCTATAGTCATCAACATTTTCTTTATAAGTCAAACCATAAAGACCTACCTTACCATAATCTTTAATATTATTTTCATCCATTATTTCACTTATTCTTCTAAGTACATACTCTGGCATACTTTCATTCACTTTTAAAGATTCCCATATTACATTTGTTAAAGTTGGATAATCACCTACTAAAAACCAAGGATCAACTGGAATGCAATGCCCACCCACACCAGGTCCAGGATTTAAAAGATTAACCCTAGGATGCATATTACAAATTTTGATAATTTCATAAACATCCATGCCATCATGATTACAAATTTTTGCAAGCTCATTAGAAAGTGCTATATTTACAGCCCTATAAGTATTTTCAACAACTTTACTCATTTCTGCACTTTTAATGTCTGTAGTAATTACCCCCCCCTGCGTAATTTTTTCATACATAGAGGCTACCTTTTCGCCTATAATCTTATCATCAGAACCAATTGTTCTAGAATTATGTTCAAGTTCATAAACCATATTTCCTGGAATTATTCTTTCAGGAGCATGAACCAAATAAATATCTTTACCTACTACAAACCCCTTACTCTCAACTAAAGGTTTAATACTTTTATTTATTGTACCAGGACTAACAGTTGACTCGATAACTATAATGCTTCCACTCTCACAAATATTTAATATTGATTCAACAGCTATTTTAATATATTTATCATCAATTTTTTTACTGAATTTATCATATGGAGTAGGAACAGCAACTATATACATTCCACACTTCTGATAATCACTAGAAAATTTTATAGAATTTTTTAATGCAATATCAAATAACTCTTCCATACCTTTCTCATCAAAAGTCAATTTATTATTATTTAAACTTTCAACAATATCATTATTATAATCAGTTCCAACTACTCTAAAGCCATTCTTGGCAAAAATTAAAGCAGTTGGTAATCCAATATAACCCAAACCTATTACATTTATATCAATATTCATAACTACTACCTCGTCTCTTTACAAACATTATATAACAAAAAATGATTAATTTCAAACAATGATTTTCACTTCCTAAATATAGACATAACAAAAAAAGGTATCAATTTAATTTGTCTCACTATTCTCTTAGGATTTTGTATTAATCTAAATAGCCATTCTAAACCACATCTTTGCATCCAAACTGGAGCTCTCTTTAGTTTACCACTTATAACATCAAAAGAACCTCCAACGCCCATAAATATCTTACAATTTATTTTTTTCATATTTTTAAATATAAAATATTCCTGTTTTGGTGATCCCAAAGCAACAAACAATATATCAGGTTTAGAATTATTAATAATTCTAACAATTTCATTTTCTTTTCTATTATAACCAGAAATCTTTCCTACTATTTTTATAGATTTATATTTTTCTTTAAGTACATTTACAGTTTCACTTAACACATCATCAGAAGCCCCATACAAAAAAATAGAATAATTCTCTTCAGAAGCAAGATAACAAACTTTTTCCATTAAATCTATACCAGTTACTCGTTTCTTTATTTTTCCATGTCTAAATCTTGAAGAATAAATTATACCAATACCATCCGCTATTTGATAATCAGCATTATTTAATAATTCCATTAAAGATGTATTTTTTCTTGCTTTCATAATTTTTTCTGGATTTATAGCAACTACAAAAGATTTTTTTTTATTAATTATATCATCATTCAAAGATTTTAAAATTTTTTCATAACTTGTAATACATACATCTATTCCAAAAACATTTTCTTTTTCCATTACAATCACCAAAACTCATATCTACTATTCTATCATATCATAATTGTTCAAAAAAGTAAAAATGTACTAAAAATTCTAATTTCATGATATAATATTATAGAAAACAAAGGAGGAAAACTATGAGTTTAGTAGTTTATAACACAATAACAAGGAAAAAAGAAGAATTTAAAAGTATCAATGAAGGAGCAGTTGGTATGTACGTATGTGGTCCTACTGTATATGGATACCCTCATTTAGGACATGCTAAAAGCTATGTTTCATTTGACATTATATATAGATATTTGTGTTACCTCGGATACAAAGTTAAATATGTACAAAACATAACAGACGTAGGCCACCTAGTAGGAGACAGAGAATCTGGAGACGACAAAATTCAAAAACAAGCACTAATAGAAAAAATAGATCCAGTCGAAATAGCATACAAATACGAAACAATATATTTTGAAAATATGGATGCATTAAATGTAAAACGCCCTACTATAAGTTGCCGTGCCACAGGGCATATCATAGAAATAATTGACATGGTAAAAACTTTAATTGACAAAGGCTATGCATACGTAACTGACAAAGGAAATGTATACTACAGAGTAAATATGTTTCCAAAATATGGCTCACTAAAAAATATCAATCTTGAAGAAAATTTAAGTGGGGAAAGAATAGAAGTAGCTTCTGACAAAGAAAGAAATGAAGACTTTGCACTTTGGAAAAAAGCAGAAGACAATCATCTAATGAAGTGGCCAAGCCCTTGGGGACTAGGTTACCCTGGTTGGCATATAGAATGTTCTGTTATGAGTAAAAAATACTTAGGCAAAACCTTTGATATACATGGTGGTGGTATGGATAACATATTCCCACATCACGAATGTGAAATCGCTCAGTCTGAAATAGCAAATGATGCACCATTCGTAAACTACTTCATCCACAACAATTTAGTAACAGTTAACGGTCAAAAAATGGGAAAATCTCTAGGAAACTTCATAACCCTACCAGATCTTTTCAAAGATTATGATCCAATTATCGTAAGATTCTACATACTACAAAATCATTATAGAAAACCAACAGATTTTAATAAAGGACAACTTAATACTACTAGTGAAATATATAAAAAACTATCTGAAACAATCAACAGACTCTATAGTGAAACAAAAGACATTGAAACAGACAACTTTACATATGACGAAGAAATACAAACGATAAAAGACAATTTTCTAAATGCTATGAATGATGACTTCAACACATCACTTGCTATTAGCTACATTCTAGAATCATCTAAATTAATTAATAAGGAACTAAATGGAGACAAAAACAAAGACAAACTCTTATCACTTAAAAACTTCATACAAGAATGTGCTTGTGAAATACTAGGTCTTAAATTTAATACATCTAATGCATCCAAAGAAAATGAATTAATAGAGATTATTTCAAATATAAGAAATAAAATGAGAGAAGAAAAAAACTATGAACTATCAGATAAAATAAGAGATGATTTAAAATCTATTGGAATCACTCTTAACGACAGAAAATAAGAGAAATTATAAAACGCTAGTATTCCCACTATAAAAAGAGAAATGGAAAAATATGGTCTACCAACACCAGAATTTTATGAAGAAAGAGATAGTTTTAAAGTTATACTTAGTAATAGTAATATACCAAGTGGACAACAAACAAGTGGACAACAAAACACAATAGAATATAATAAAACAAAATTATTAGAATATTGTAAAGAACCAAAAACAGCCAAAGAAATAAGAACACATTTAAATATCAAATCTAGACAATATGTTTCAACATATCTAATTAACCCTTTAATTAATGAAGGAAAATTGGAATACACTAATAAACATTTAAATGCACGTAATCAAAAATATATTTCAAAATAACACATAACTAATATAACAGAAAATAAGAACTATTTTGGAGAAGTCAATATAGTTCTTTTAATATCTACAAAAACATAGCCATATATAAAGGGAAAGAATCGACTTTATCAGATTTACCTACATTTTTAGAAGAAAGTTTTATCCCATATTCTACACCCCAATTATTTATCAAAGAAGTCATAGACTTTGACTTAGTATTATCTGCCGACTTTACTTCTATAGGTGTAGCCTTTCTATCATATCTTATAATAAAATCTAATTCCAAAGATGAATTATGCTCAAAATAATATAACTTTTTACCTTTTTTGCTAAAAATATCAGCAATAACATTCTCGTAAATAGCGCCTTTATAAATACCTAAATTACCATCTATAATATCAATTTGAGAACCATCTTCTAACATAGCCATTAATAGCCCAATATCTTTCATATAAACTTTAAAACAATCATCTATAACATTACCTTCAAGTGGTAATTCTGGAACTCTTAAATTATAACAAAAGTCTATTATATCTGCATCATAAAGCCACTCCAACGAACCAGCATATTTTCTAGCAGAACCTCCCTTTTCTACATTACTATATCTAAATTTTTTATAATCCTGTGCTAAATTTTTAGAAATAGATCTAAAACACGAACGAATTTTATTTTTTTCACTTGTATCAGCATATTTTTGTATATCATCTTCATACTTTCTTAAAATATCCCTTTGAATTTCTAAAACCTTATTATAATTCTTTTCTTGAGAAAAGGCATAAACAACTTCTGGCATCCCACCAACAATAATATAATCTTTAAAATGATCCATCATAACCTGATGAGCAGACGGATGTACAGAAGTTTTATTTATAAAATTTTGTCTAATTTCCTCTATACTTTCTTGTGCAACATTTCTAGACCACAAAAATTCTTCAAAATCTAAAGAATACATCTTTAAATGTTTAACATATCCTACTGGATAAGAACTAACATCTTTTGTTTTTAATCCAAGTAATGAGCCAGATGAAATATAATCATACCTACCATCTACAGTCAAAAATTTTAATGCTGTCATAGCATTAGGACAAAACTGAATTTCATCTAGAAATATTAAAGTTTCTCCAGGAACCATATCTTTTGCTTCTGGTACCCTAAGACGAATTTGACTCTCTATTTCCTTACCATTTAACGAACCATTAAATATTTCTTTATAAGCAGGTGTTTCATAAAAATTTATTTCAATAAAATATTTATAATTATTTTTACCAAACTCTCTAACAATAAAGGTTTTACCTATCTGCCTAGCACCTTCTATAATAAGACACTTTTTATTTTTTTCATTTTTCCACTCTAATAAATTTTTTTCTATTTTTCTCTCAAGCATCATACCAACTCCTTTATAATATATACCAGTATTTTTATATTATGTCAAGATATTTGCAACTTTTCCAGGTGAATATTTACATATAATTACAACTTTTCTTGACGAATAATCATATATTATTGCAACTTTTCTTGAGGAATAACCAAAAAAATCCATATAATACTGGATTTTAAACATTAAATTATAAAGTTAACTTATTATCACTACCTAGAATGCCTTCCAAACTCTTAAACTTATCATTAAGAGACGTTAAATCATAACCTTCAGGCAAAACTGACTGAAGTACACCTAGCACAGTCTCTAATTCTGCTTCTAAAATTTTTTGTTTACTAATTGCCTCTAAAGCAATTCTTTGAAAATGTAATTCTCTCATCATACTTTGAACATTAGTTGGCATAGTTCTCTCATTTACACAAATAGAGTCAATATTATCTTTGATTATTCTGTATTTAGGTAACTTTAATGATGCTAAAGAAGCTATTATTTGGTTTATTGAATATTGGTGAACATTATCAAAAGTGCTAAAATATTTAAGCATTTGATTTATAGAAGAACAACTTGGAACCTCAAAATGAAGTTTCTTTAAACTATTAAATATGGCATTAAGAGTAGGCGCATACTTAGAAAATTCTCTTTCACATTCTTCTCGAGTAACACCCATATTATCCATATATTCTAACTTTAATGACACTATAAAGTCTCCTATAGTTTTTGCATTAGTAGTATAAATAGGATGACTTTTATCAACTGGCACCCAAGTAACCTCACATTCACCCTTATGCTTGCTCGTTTCACTAACTATCAAAGAATATCTATTTAATAAATTCTTTAATTCTCCTACACTTTTAGACAAAGCACTTTTTTCTTCTTCAAGTCTAGCAATTTCTAACTCTACAGTTTCTCTTTGCTTCCTTACTTCCTCATCAATCTCTGCTATTCTATTGTTTCTCAAATTCTCATATTCTCTATTTAATCTAGTAACTTCTTCGCCCAAAGAAGTAGTTTGCCCAAATAATTCTTCTTTACGAGACAATAAATGTTCTATGCTTTCTTCAAGTAAAGTCTTTTGTTTTGATAATTCTCCAACCTCACTCTTAAGTTCACTTCTCTCATCTCTATAAGAAGATAAAACTTTCTCATGAACCTCAGTTAAAATCTCTTCCATAGACTTCTTAGCAAGTGGACTCATCATATTAGAAGTAGTATATTGCATAATATCATCTCCATTAACAAGACCATCAACATACTTAATTAAAACTTCTAAATACCATATTCTATCTCTAGTTCCAAGTGGTATTAACCTTTCCATACTCTTAATTAACTCTAATGCACGCTCCCTACTAACACCAGGAAACATACTCTCCATCTCAGATTGTCCTTGATACATTTCACTCATTCTATCCTCCCAAAAATTATTCTATATAAATAGTGGATAACTTCTAATTTGTCAACAATAATTTGCAGGCAAAATTTCAAAATATATGTTATAATATCAATAAGGATGGTATATATGTTAACAAAAAAACAAAAGATTATTTATTTTATTATGTGTATAGTTTTATTACTAGTAGGATTTTCTTTAGGATGCATCTTAAATAGCAAAGAAAAAGCCTTAAATACTAACTGTAAAGAAAGTACAAAAAAAGACACACCAAAAGAAGAAACTACTAAAATAAACAAAACACTTTACTACCATGAAAATGGAAGAAATATCTACACTTATGGAATTAACAGAGTCACAGTAAACAAACAAAGCCTAACTGTATTAGACGATGTTTTTAAAGTAGTAGAAAACTTGACTAGCGAATACAAACTACTCGAAGAATATGATGACGGTGGAAGTAAACTATATCAAATAAATGATGACAACAGAGTTGATGAAAAAGTAAACATGCTAATATGTAACACTTTAGATGGAAATACTGACATTTACTTCGGAAACACTAACATGAAATACGAAAAAGAATTTTGTAAAACCAATAATGATGGAACTTTTACTAAAACATACCATGTACTAAATATACTAGATAGTGACTCTGACGAAACAAACTATCTTGTACTTCGTGCATTCCAACGTTTTGACGATGTTTATATAGCCAAAGTAAGCAAATACTTACTACCAGAAATAAACGAAAATGATCCTTGTGAATTTACTTTCCAATATACTGAAAACTTAATAAAAGAAAGAAGTATAGAGTCCATATTTGAAAATGCAGAATTAATTAAAGTCGAAAAAACAGATAAACTAGGACTTGTACAAACAAACGATAGCATAAAAGACAAGTACCTAATTAAAGAATAAAACCATACTAAAAACTTAGTCTAATATCACTAGAACTAAGTTTTTTATTATTCTTCTTTTCCATTTTCTGATAAAACACCTTCATGCTTTTTAGTAAAATACATAAGTGCTAAATCAAACTCTTTCTTACTATCAAGCCCAACATAATATATTTCCCCATTCTCTGCTAATAACTTTCTAATAATAAAGTCAGTCTTATCAATACTATTTACTAAATAAACATAAGTTTTACCATTTTTAACTATCTTATCTATTTCAATATAAGATTTATTATCAATAACCGAAACATCTACATTCATGCAATACTTGCTCCTTTACTATCATTCTTTTCACTAATAGAAGCAAGCACCTCACCAGCGCGCTCATCACAATACTTCTTAAAAGCATCAAAAGACGGTTCGCCATTTCTATCAACATAATTATTCAGAACTAAATAATCGTTTAAACTCTCTACTCCATCAAATGCATTCTTAACATAATTATTAAATTCTTTCCCATTTATACTTGAATACAAACTTAAATAAAAAATTACAGAATCGATGTTAGATCTCCCGCCAACCCCAACGAGATTATTAATATTCTTTCCCATATCAGTGCAAACTGAACAAAATGCATAATCAAAAGCATCCCCTTCCAATTTAAGCAAATCCTTAGCAATACCATCATGGTTATAATAATAAACATCTTGATCATTATTTCTATTATGAACCGTATTTTTACCGAGAATACTTGAATAATATGCCCCGTGTAGACTCTCTTCACTACTACTATAAAGCATAGATGCTATTTCTTCTGAAACATCCTCAGTCTTAACTTTATCTAAATCTTGTACAGCCTGTGACACTTGGACTACACCCACCACGCCTAAAGTCAAAGCACAAGACACAGTAATTACAACCATAAGTTTCTTTAACTCTTTAATGTCAACATAAAATCTTTTAGAGTTCCTCACCGTTTTTTTTGCACCCACACTATTATCTTGAGCTCTTTCAACCATTTTCAGTAATGCTTCATTATCATTAACGTCCATTATACTATGCAAATTCACTACTCTATCCATACTTACCTTCCTCTATTATAAATATATAATGCCTTACAATAACAGTCAACATTTAGTAAAGAACTTTACACAAAACAAACATAACAAACGTAAAACTTTTCTATTTTACTAACACCAATTATATGATATACTATCACATGAAAGAGAAGTGAATTATGAAAAAATACTTATTAATATGTTTTATCATTCTCATTCTAACAGGATGCAAAAAAGAAGAAATAACAAACCATACTGAGTGTACAATCAATAGTGAAGTTGAAGGAATAAAAGTTGAAGGAATATATAAAATAACATATACAGATAACTACATTGATAATGTTACATTCAATGAAAAATATACAGTAAGTGACGAGTATCTAGTAGAAACAGTAGAAGCAACATTCGACGCCTTATATAAGGAACCTAGCAAATTAAAACACTATGACTATTCAAGGGAAACTAATGGATTAATAATTACAAGTACAGTTAACATAAATTATAATAAAATTAACTTAGAAGAACTAACTAAACTTGATAACAGTCTCAAAAACATTTTAAAAGATGGAAAAATAGAAGCAAATACACTTATAAATAGTTACGAAACAAATGGAGCTACTTGTAAAAAAATCGACTAAAAAATATAAAAAGTATCACACTATTGATGCCATTACATAACAAATGAAAAAAGTGTGTAGTATTATTAGATTAATCTATTTTTAGATTCAATTTAATTTATACTTACACACTTTATTTTACACTATCGTCTATATTCACTTTAAATAATGATATTAACTCATCTGTATGTTCTAAAACCTTCTTCAAATCAGACTTAACATCTTGAAGTTTAACTATTTCCTTTGAAATACTTGGTATAACACCATCCTTAAAACTATTTTTTAAAATTCTAGGAACCACGCCAATTCCATCAATAACTAAATCCTTGCAATCTTGAATACTCCTATTTACACAAAATTCCATTGTTTGTTCCATAAGTAAAGACACTGCACTAGTAGAATTAAAAGAAAAACCATTAATTCCATCCAAACACACAAAAGCCTTAGCCATACAGAATAAAAAGTCAGGAGGAGCAATATTATAATTAAAACAAATATTAATCATGTCAGTAAAATAAGCAGTCACAGGTTTTGACTTTACTTTAAAAGTATATTCTTTAATACTCTCCTTAAACCTAACACTATCTTCTAAAGAAATCTTAGCATAACCTATAAGCATATTATAAAGTTTTTCATAGTTACAAGTATAAGCACTCAAAAAGAACTCGCGAGTAAGTCTAGCATCTTCTGGACTAAGTTCAAAAATAAGCCCCATATCTAAAAATCCAATATTCCCACTCTTATCTATATAAATGTTCCCACCATGAGGATCTCCATGAAATACAATTTTCTTATCATTAAACATTGCATAAAAACTAGATTTAAAATAACTATTAAGTCCTTCTCTTATTAACTCCATATTTTGAAAATTAAGTTCTCTTTTATTAATAGTTTGACTCCTTACAAACTCCATAACCAAAATATTAGATGTACATAATTCATCAAAAACTTTAGGAACCACTATATTCTTAGTACCTTTTACCTTACCATTTACACTATTAGCAAACTCTCGATATATTTTAATATTATTTTTTTCATTATCAAAATTCGTCTCATCATAAATCCAAGAAAGATACATATCAAGTGCTTTATCCCCACCAAGTAAATTTTTAAATGAAATAAATTTTCCAAACTTATGCATTAAAAATCTTATTCTTTTTATATCTTTCTCTATCTTATCAGTAATATCCCTTCTCTTAACTTTAATCGCCACTTCTTCTCCAGAATAAAGAATAGCCTTGTGAACTTGACTTATAGACGCACTCCCCAAAGGCTTCTCATCTATATAAGAAAATATATCTGCCAATGACTTACCATATTCGCTCTCTATCACTGATTTTATAATACTAAAACTAATTGGATTAACGTCATCACATATACTAGAAAGTATTCTTCTATCAGACTCATTAAAAATATTACCAAAATTTTGTGTAGCAAGTATCTGAGCAAGTTTTATATAAACAACACCTAACTTTTCACAAAATTTTCTAACAACTTCCCCTGTACTTCTTCTTAAAATAAATTTTCTTATAATTGCTTTTAATAACTCTAAATATAACTTCATAACATCACTCTAATTAAAGTTTAACATAAATCAAACACATTTAAAATCACAAATTTTACTAGCAGGATATATTTTAAATAAAGAAAATGAAAATGCTTCAAGTGAAAAAGGAACAAAATTTCTTTCCAATAATTTTTGGTATTCCAATACTTTATCATAATCTTTTGAAATACAGATAGTTATATGAAAGTTAAAATTATTCTCATACTTAGGATTATGAAAAACTTCATTTAATTCTTCTTGAACCTCCAAAACTTCTTTTCCCACATTAAGCGTATAATAAAGAACATAACTATTATCTCTTCCATTCATTATTTGGACACCTGTTACATTCACAAAACTCTTTTTAAAGTCGAATTTTGATATAAAATCAATGACTAAATCTCTATCATTTGAATCCCAAGAGTACAAAGTAAAATGAAAAGGTAAATCCTGGGTAAACTCCCTATCTAGTCCATTAATATAGGGAATCTTGCACATATCATCTTTTATACCTACTAGTGTTGTTTTAATCTTTTGTAAATTTTTGTCGTCAAAATTTGAAATCAAAGTAAGCCTACTCATAACATAATCTTATCATATTCAAAATTTCACTTTCTTTTAATTCATCATACTCATCTATTAAACCTTTCACAGTATCTTTAATACTTCTCATAATCTCCAAATGTGTCTTAGACAGATTCCTATTCAAAGAAGCATACTCTAAAATCTCTAAAGTCTCTCTTACATACTTTACCCTAAAAGATGGACTAGCATTCCTTAAATTACCAACATTATCAAGTCTGTCACAAAGTTTAATAACCAAAGCATAACTACTCATACTTTTCATTTCAAGTTCCAAATACACAGTTTTACCAAGTATTTTTTTCATTTCCTCATTAGTTGTAACTTCTAAAACCAAATAAGCTATCATAACCCCAAATTCTTTTACTAACTCTTCAAAAGTTGTATCAGTATCCTCTAAAGTGTCATGAAGAATAGATGCTACAGATAAAGTTTCTATATTCTTAGAACACTTAAATCTTCTAACATTTTTTCTTACACGAATAGGATGATTAATATAAGGGCTTCCATCAAATCTAACTTGACCTTTATGTTTCAAAGTAGCAAAGTCTAATGCCTTTCTTTCTAATTCACTTAAGTTATTCATAAACTCACCTTCTCTAATTATATTTTATATATAAACCAATTAAAAAACAAATACCAAAAATCTATACTTATCATAACTAAAAATTATAACAGAAATCATGCGAATAAGCAAACGCTTTTTTGGCAATTGAAACTAAGATAATTTTATGATAAAATTAAAAAAGACAAGATACACTTAGTTTGTCTGTAAGGTATCTTCGTCCATTTTTGGGACAAAAGTACCTATTCTAGATGAAAGGTACTTTTATCTTTATAAAATCCCACTGAAATTCAACCAAAACTAAACCCTGAATTAACAAAGATTAATCTCTGTTCTTGCCAATCTTATCGATTAAAACAAGAATTATTATTAGAATAACTAAGTATTCCATTTTCATTTCCTTCCATA
Source organism: uncultured Bacilli bacterium (assembly GCA_910586295.1). GTDB lineage: Bacteria > Bacillota_I > Bacilli_A > RF39 > UBA660 > MGBC139354. The sequence goes on from CAJUGE010000005.1 coordinate 33,398, forward strand.
AGGACCACCCTCTCCACTCTTGGACCAAAGGCAGATACCTTAACCTAAATATATCTTGTAAAATAATTATACTATAACTTTGCAGAAATAGCAAACACTTTTTTGGCATTGAAACCTAATTAAATTTATGATAAAATTAAAAAAGACAAGATACACTTAGTTGATGTGTAAGGTATCTTTGTCCGTTTTGTTAGACAAAAGTACCTATTCTAGATGAAAGGTACTTTTATCTTTATAAAATCCCCCTGAAATTCAACCAAAACTAAACCCTGAATTAACAAAGATTAATCTCTGTTCTTGCCAATCTTATCGATTAAAACAAGAATTATTATTAGAATAACTAAGTATTCCATTTTCATTTCCTTCCATAAGGACTACCCTCTCCACTCTTGGACCAAAGGTAGATACCTTAACCTAAATATATCTTGTGAAATAATTATACTATATCTTTACAAAAATAGCAAACACTTTTTTGTATAATTTTAACAACTTTTATCTAATATTTTTCTCTACTTTGTAATAATCTCTACTAATTTCTTAGTACTAAAACTAGGCATATGACTTTTAGAAAGAACAATACCTACAAATCTATTAGGAATATTTTCTTTCAAATCAATCTTATATAATTCCTTATTCTCTAATTCTTTTCTAACAAATTCTAAAGGCACACACCCAATACCGAACCCTATCTTAGTAAATTCTATTATTAAAGAATAACCTGCAAGTTCCATAGTAGGTTTTAAATTAACACCATTCTCACTAGCAAACCTATCCAAAAACTCTCTTGTCTTTGAGCCCTTAGGAAGTAATACAAGAGGATAATCCTCCAACTCTTCTATAGAAACAGGTGTATTAAAAATCTTCTTATTAGAAACAAAAACATCATGAATATCACTACACTTTATAAGTTCCATATCATCAAAACTGCTACTATTATCACTATTAACAATTACCATATCAAGTAGACCATTCCTAAGTTTTAAAAGTAAATCACTTGAAACATTAGTAATAATCTTAATATCAATATGTGGATACTTATCATGAAACTCCTTTATATACGGAATCAAAAATATCTTTGTAAGAGTAGTACTAATACCAATTCTTATCTCTCCAACTTCCAAATTAACTAACTCTGTAAATCTTGCCTCCGCATTTCGAGTAATCTCAATAGCCTGACTTATATAATGATAAAACTCTTTTCCTTCAGTTGTAAGAACAACCCCTCTTTTAGTTCTAACAAATAATTGCCCACCTAACTGAGACTCCAAATTTTTAATTGACTTACTAATCGCAGGTTGTGAAATATTTAACTCCTCCGCTGCCTTAGTAATATTCCCATTACTAGCCACAACATAAAAAACTCTATAAAGTTCAAAATCTATATTCATAATAACCTCCAGTTATATTAAACATTACAATTATGTATTTTAATTATACCAAAGTTTATAATATAATGCAATCAGGAGGAAAAAATATGATAATTGGAATATGTGGTAATTCAGGAAGTGGTAAAAGCACACTTGCAAGAATTATAAAAGAAAAGAGTAAAAAGGAAGCACTTCATATAAATATTGATGAAATAGGACACTATGTTCTAACAATTGATGAAGTAAAGACAGAATTAGTATCGTCGTTTGGCACTAATATCTTACAAAACAGCAATATAAATAGAGCAATACTTGGAGATTTAGTATTTAATTCAAGAGATAAAATGCAAAAACTTACAGACATAACTTGGAAGTATATGCAAATTGAAATTGACAAAATCATACAAAAAAACAAAGGAAAAATAATAATACTAGACTGGATTTTACTTCCAAAAACTGAATACTTTGAGTTATGTAATACAAGAATACTACTTGACGTTCCTTATGATATAAGAAAATCACGTGCTATAAAAAGAGACAACATATCTGAAGAAGCATTTGACTTAAGAGAACAAGCAAGCATTAAGTACAAAAAAGAAGATTTTAACGTAGTCTTAAAAGACTATGATGAAGAAATAATCAGAAAGTTGGTGAACAAAAAATGACTAGAGTAATATACCCTGGAAGTTTCGATCCTATAACAAAAGGACATATGAACATAATAGAACAAGCAAGTAACATATTTGACGAAGTTGTAGTCGCAGTACTTCAAAACTCTTTAAAAAAAGAAGGACTATTTACATTAAAAGAAAGACTAGAAATAATAAAAGAAATATATAAAGATATAAATAATGTAAAGGTAATCACAGGAAGTGGAGCAGTTGTAGACATAGCATTACTACATAATTGTAAAGTAATTGTAAGAGGTCTAAGAAACTCAAGTGATTATAACTCTGAGGTAACACTTAGACAATTTAATAAGGATATGTCAAATAACAAAATAAATACAATATGTTTATTCGCAGACACTGAATATCAATTCATCTCATCAAGTGCTATAAAAGAAGTATGGAAACTTGACAAAGACATCTCAAAATACGTACACCCTATAGTAGAAGAAAAAATGTTAATAAAGAAAAGAGGTTTATAAAATGAGCGAAATAAAAATAACACCCTTAGGAACAGTATCACCCTATCCTAAAGGAAACCATAACTGTCCAGGATTTCTATTAGAATATAATAAAGAGAAGTTACTATTAGACTGTGGAAGTGGCACATCTAGATTGCTCAACATGGATAGTGACTTAAAAAACTTATCCATAATAATAAGTCATAATCACCTAGACCACTATAGTGACCTAACTACTATAGCCTACGCTTCTTATTGTTATCATAATTTAGGATTAATTAATAAGAGAATAAAAGTATATTCAAGAGATATAAACTTTGAATACTTAGGAAATACACATTACTTAGAGTTCCATAACATTATGGATAATTTTAACAGTGCTAAACTTTCCTACCTAAAAAACATTCATGACACTCCATGCTATAGCACAAAAATCACAACTAAAGAAGGATTAACTATAGTCTACACCGCAGACACAGGATATAATGAAGAATTAATAGAATTTTCAAAAAATGCAGACTTACTAATATGTGAATCAACTTTTCTTAAAGGGCAAAAAGGAAGTAAAAATCACTTATATGCCTTTGAAGCAGGACAAATCGCAAAGCTTGCTAACGTTAAAAATTTAATGTTAAACCACTTTTGGCCAGAAATTAGTCCAGAAGAATACATTAATGAAGCAAGTGTTTACTTTGAAAACATAATCGCTGCAGAAGAAGGAAAAACATTAACACTAAGGAGGAATTAAACATGGAAACTGAAGAATTTTTTGCACAATCACTAGATAAATTTCTAGAGAGAAATATAATAAAAAAATATAGAGAAAGTGAAAAAGTAATTGACTTGCATACTCATACCAATTTCTCAGATGGAGAATATTCACCGCAAGAACTAATAAGATTAGCAATTGAAAACAAAATAAGCACACTAGGCATTACTGACCATGATACTATTGACGGAATAAAACAAATAGATTTAGAAGATGAACTAATACAAAAAACTGGAATAAAAATAGTAAAAGGAATAGAACTATCAGCAAAAGTGCCAAAAGGTAGAATGCACATTCTAGGCTACAACATAGATGAAAATAACGAAACACTTTGCAAGAAAATGACTACCCTAAAAGATAACAGCATAAATTCTGTATTAAGTATAATGGAACAAATCAAAAAAGACTACGATATTATATTTTCATATGAAGATATAAAAGCACTAGTAAATGCAAACCACAACTTAGGCAGACCAGATATTGCAAGACTTTGTATCAAATATGGCTATACAACTTCAGTACAAGAAAGCTTCGACAAATACCTAACTCCAGCATACAAAAAATGCCAAGGAACAAAAAAAGGAATTTCCTATGAAGAATGTCTAGACTTAATCTTAAAAAGTGGTGGCTTACCAGTCTTAGCCCACCCTAAAAGCCTAGAATTAAATCACTTAGAATTTTTAAAACTATTAAAAAACATGATATCATGTGGTCTAAAAGGAATAGAAGTGTATCACTCTAGTCACACCAAAGAAGAAATGGAATACTACTTAAAAATTGCCAATAAATATAACCTACTAATAAGTGGTGGAAGCGATTATCATGGTCCAAACACTAAACCTGATATATTTATCGGAACTGGAAAAAACAATAACTTACACATTAAAAAACTATCTATATTAAATCATCTCTAAAATTTACTCCTTAAGTAACTTATGATATAATTTAGTTATACTAAGGAGTTTTTTATATGATAAATAAAATTGAGATAACAGAAACATCACTCTTTGAAAACAAAACTATTACAATAGATTTAGCAAATAATCTTATAATAACTAAAGATAATGATGACTTAATAACACAAAAGAAACTAAACACAAATAATGATAGTATTATAAATTTAATAAACAACTACACTATATCTTGGAAAAATACTTATAAAAATGAAAGCATTATAGATGGAAAAACAACAATACTAAGAATATATTCTGGTAATAATATATACACTTATACATTTAAAAATAATTATCCATACAACTTTAGTGAATTCAAACGAGCACTAAAAAGGTTGGTGAACTTAAATGACTGATAAAATGAAAGAGATATTAATAAAATACTTCGTAAAATTCTATGGAGAAAACTACCGAACTCTAATCACTCAAAAAATAAATACTATTATACCTATTTCCTATGACTCACTAGAAACAAAAACAAGCCTAAAGTATGAAAAACAAAGCACAAAAGAAATAGAACTGACACTTAAATTTCTAAAACACCATGACATTGAACTACCAGAAGAAATAAAAGAAAAAATTATTAAAAATAACAACACAATATATATAACTAGAATCAAAGAAATTGAAGAACTACTAAAAAAATATTTTGAAAGTTATGAATATAGAAGAACTGGTGGAGTTAGAGATATACTAGAGTCTCCTTCTGACAATAAAATACTTGTAAATAACTCTGTATATGCTTTAAAAAATTTTGGAATAGAACTATCTCCTGAAGAATTTAATATATGGGTAACTTCACAAGAAGGGCAAGAAGTTATAGAAAAAATCAAAGAAGAAAAAGCATTCATTAGAACACTAGACGAAGAATACGATAAATTCAACGAGCAATTCAAAGAACTAAATGATGCTATAAACAAAAGTTATGAATTAAGAAATGCTTTAATGAATAAATATGAACTTAAATTTTTAAAATATATAGAAAAATATCTAACTCCGAGAGATTTAAAACTTCTAGAAGAATACAATAAAAAAGAAACTAAACAGCCACAAGATAAAGATGAACTCTTTAATAATCTAGACATATTCAAAATAGTTACGCAAGGACTTTACTCAGTAGGAATTATCGAAAGTTTCACCTCATCAAGTGAAGAAATTCTTAAATCACCCGAAAACTCTTATCAAAAAGAATCTATCATAGAAAATAGAATAAAATATTTTACCTTAATAGGCATTTATGATGGAAGTCCTAAAGAAGAATTTATTAATTCAAGTATTGCAAAACAAAATAAACCACAACAAGAATTTATTGAATGCATAATGGAAGCAAAAGAGAAATGTATAGAAGAACTAGATACGGAACTACTAATCGCAACTAGCACGTACAAAGAAAATCAAGAAACAATTGAAAGTTTAAATCTAGCAGATAAAAACATAACAGTTCTAGACAAAATTAAAGAAAAAGCCATTTGTATTAACCTTGTTTCTTCAAAACAAAAACTTAATCCCATTACCCTACTATTCTTTTCTGAAGGTGCAGCTCTTAGTGAATATAAAGATGTATTATTTGTCCATGAAATAAATCACATAATAGAATCATCAATTATAGGAAGAGATAAAGAAGGAGTAACTCATTATAAAACTGGCTTTGAAGAAATAATAAATGATTATGATAACGAAAGACCTTATGAAGTATTCTCTGAAAACATAAATCATCTAATTGCAATGGAAATAACAACTCTTATGCACAATGACAGCGTTTACTTATTTGATAATCCTAATATCTCTAAAATAACAGGCGCTACATTTTTTGAAAGGCTTAACTGTCTAACTTATAAATTTTACACTACATTTAAAGAAATACTAAAAATCGCAAGAACAAGTAATTCATTAGAACCTCTCTTTGAAATAGTAGGACGAGAAAACTTTGAAAAATTTAATAAAATTATAAACGAATACATCTCTCTACCATTAGACACAATATCAATTTCTTTATCAAATGGTGAAACCAACGACTTAACTAAAAAAAGAGAAGAACTTTTGGCTCAAGCAGAAGAAGTCTACAATAACATGCTACACTACAAAGAAAGAACTTGGAGAATTTAAAAATTAGACCAACAAGTGTCTAATTTTTTTTATTAATCTATAAAGCTATTCAAAAAAATCATACCAAGGATCACGCTTTTTAAGCCTCTCTTTTATATTGTTAATTGTAATACCATCTGGTTTAATCTTATCAAGTTCACTCCAAAATATTGGACAAGAAACACTTGGCTTTTCTCTAAGCCTCAAAGAATAAGGACAAACACTAGTTGAACCCTTCTTATTTCTAAAATAATCTATAAATATCTTCCCCTTACGTTTTTCTTTTCTCATATTAATCGTATACTTGCCTGGATATTCATTAACAATTATCTTTGCAATATCACTAGCAATCCTCTCACACTTATCCCAAGTACATCCACTTAAAGGAACATAAATATGATATCCTTTACCACCACTAGTCTTAAGATAACTCTTTAATTTAAGATTATCTAAAATACTTTTTAAATCTCTCACACCATCTCTAACCTTTTTAAGACTTAACCCCTCATCTGGATCTAAATCAAACACCAAAATATCAGCCTTTTTCACACTACTCGCTAAACTTCCCCATATATGAAACTCATAACTATTCATCTGCACTTCACTAAGTAAACCATTTATATTTTTTATATAATAATAGTCACTTACCTCATTATTTTTATTTTTAATCTTTTTGATTCCTAAATCCTTAGAATTACTATTCAAGTGTTTCATAAAAAATTTTTCTCCGCCTTCACCACTAGGACACCTTATAGTACTAATAAGTCTATTATCAAGAAAAGGCATCATTCTCTTACCGACAAGTTCATAATACTCTGCTATATCTTTCTTAGTAACTTTACCTTTTCTATAAATAACTTTATCTGGATTAGTAATTTCTACATCTATAATACTTTTAACTTTATTATAAGTAATCTCACTCATAGTTCTACCTGTCTTAACACTAGTCTTAAATTTATTTATATTAATATTGCTGACAAACTCATCTTTCTCTTTAATAAGAAGATAGTTATCATCTTTAAATTTAATAAGACTCCATCCACCTTTAAATCTTTTCCCATCTAAAAAAAACTTTACAGGACCTTTATCAAAATCCACACTATTACTCTTTAACGGATGCCAATAACCCTTATCAAAAAGCATCACAGTACCAGCACCATATTCACCATTAGGTATAACACCCTCGAAATTCCCATAACTAATTGGATGATCTTCAACCCTAACAGCAAGTCTTTTATCTTTAGTATTAAAACTAGGCCCTTTAGGAACAGCAAAACTAACATAAACCCCATCAAATTCTAACCTCAAATCATAATGATCCCTTCTAGCAATATGATGTTGAACCACAAACTTTAATCTTTTCCTCTTAACTTTAGAAACAATTCCCTTAGGTTCCTTAGTCTTAGAAAAATCACGTTTCTTATTATACTTACTTAAACTCTTCAGAAATCTTCACTCCTTATTTAAAAAATCTTTAACAATCGGATGTCTTAAAAGACCATTCTTAGTCCTCTCTAAATATTCCACATGACAACTTATATTAGGTTTTATATAAATAATGTCATTATCTATATCACAAAAATAATTTCTATCTTTCTTAAGTTTAATTATACTATCATAAATCTTTGAATTTTTACTTATACTAGCATTCCCAACATAATAAAAACTACCATCTTTATATTCACCTAAAGCAAGTGATAAAATACCATTCTTCTTTAACTCATAACCACCAACAAAAAACTCATCTCTCTGTTTATTCTTAATCTTTATAAAGTCATCTGTTCTTTTATTAATATTATAAAGTCCTTTCTTATCTTTAGCAACAATACCCTCAAGTCCTAATTTCTTAACACTGTCAAAAAGTTTTACTCCATCATTCTCTATAACTTTACTCTTAACAAAAACTTCATTATCACAATACATGTCCAAATAATCTTTTCTCTCTAATAAAGTCTTACCAGTTAAATCTTCATCTTCATAAAGTATATCAAAGGCAACAAAATTCACAGGATTAATTTTACTCATACTTTCTATCCTACTCTTACTTCTTACCCTAATCCTCTTTTGAAGTTCACTAAATGATGGTTTTCCATCTACTAATTGTACTATCTCCCCATCGAATATCACGTTCTTATTAACTATACTTCTTATACTATCTAACTCTGGAAAAAACTTAGTCAAATCATTTTTATTCCTGCTTTGGACATAAATACTATTTCTATTAACAAATATAACTGCTCTTATTCCATCAAACTTAACCTCAAAAATATGTTCTTTAGAATTAAAAGGCTTATCCACTTCCCTTAACAACATAGGACTAAACTCTCTATCTTTCCATAAATCTTTCATTTCTTCAAACTCTTTTCTAACGCCTCCATCAAGTCACTAATCTGTTTCTTACTTTTCTTCTTAACACCCTTAACTTTTTTCCCATTAACTTTATCTTCAATTGCCTTCTTAATATTATTTTGATACTCATCTTTATACTTATCAGGTTCAAACTTTCCCTTAAGCGATGTAATCAACTTCATAGCAAGTTCTAATTCTTTATCATTTATATTATGATTAACCTCATCTTTTCTAATATTTACTTCCTCTTCAAAATACAAAGTAGTCATAATAATGTTCTGATTACTAAACCTCAAAATAACATAATAAAACTTACTTCCTATAACAGTCTTAGCAAGTGCTACTAACTTAGTTTTTTTTAAAGCCTCACAAAAAAGATAATATGCTTTCCCCTTGCCTTCTACATCTATATCGTAACTTTTCTCAAAATAAATAGGATCTATCTCATCTAAAGAAACAAAAGAAATAATATCTATCTCTTTCTCATTTTCTGGCTTTAATTTATTTAATTCTTCTTTTTCAAAAACAATATAATCATCTTTTTCATATTGATATCCTTTAATAATTTCAGTTTCTTTTATTTTAGTATTACACTTAGGACAAAACTTAATATAATTAATTCTGCTAAAACATTTATCATGTAATTGATTAAAAGATGTATCATTATTTCTTATTATAGGATTTACCCTAACTGGAATATTAACAAGTCCAAAATTAATACTACTTTGAATATTTGGCATAAACTTCACCTATAATTAGTATTTTCAAATTTACTAAACATATACCTTTACATATTCTTAAATTTGTAATAAAATAAATAATTAAAGGAGAACAATATGAAAGAATTATTTAAAAGCATTGAAGAAATATTAAGGAAGGAAGCATTATTAAAAGTTAATACAGAAGAAAAAAGTGTTAATGTTAAAAAACTAAAAATAGATATAATTGATGATAGATTTGACCAAATCGAAAAACTTATAAAATCTTATAAAAACAAAGATGAAGAATTTTATTCTAACCTAATAAGAATTTTAATAAAACACGCAGATATTCTATATGATAAAAAATATGGTAAAAAGAAATCTATTATATATAATAAGAACAATCAACCTATAAAAATAATTGATGATAACCAAAAAGTAATAGATAATTCACATTTTAATCATAATCTAACAACTGCAGACTACTATTTATCTAGATCTTTATTTAATTACATATGCACTATACTTGAAAACAACAAAGATATAAAATTAGATATAAATACTTTAAAATTGATGTTAAATCGCAACCCAAAACTTTTTACTTTAAGTGTAGAAGAAGATTATTTAACTAGACAATTTAACTTTAAAAGATTAGCTGTATGCCTTAAAAGAAATGAAACACTAAAAAAATCTAACATACAAATAGATGAAATATATCAATTACTTATAGACACATATCAAATAGACAATGAAAGTGTTTTTCCTAATTTAATAAACAGTGAACAATTTAAAGAAAATCATAAAAAACTAGATGATTTTTTAGAAACTTGCAACTCTAAAACTTTCGTAAATATAACAAATATAATAATTAGAAAACTAGATGAAAATTTTGATAGAATTACATTTATTAAGAAAAAGAATAAGGAAAACTATATAGAAAATTTAATTATTTCTATACTCAATAACACCCCTACTGAATTAGATTATAATTTAATTCATAGCTTACTAAATGACGAAAGTTTAAATATTAATTATGGTTACACATATTGTGATTATATTGGAAAAGAGAGTCTACTATCAGATTTAGCTTTTACTGGAAACGCAATTATTATAAAAGACTTACTTAGTAAAGAAGAAAACATTAAAAATTGCTACTGGAGTGGAGAATTCTATATAGAGTTATATAGACTATACGCAATGATTGGAGAATATGAAAAAGCACTTGCTAACTTTAATGAAAATTATAACAGCAACTATAATTTTTACGAAGACTTTAATGAAGATGAATTTTTAGGAACAGGATATACATACGGAGAATACTCATATCATAATAGTCTTGCAGCATTCATAAAAAATATTTGTAATTCATTTAAAAATAGTGATATAGAATATAATAAAAAACTAGATATAATTAAAGAAATATTAAACCATGAAAAAGTAAAATATATTGACTTGCAAGAAACTCTACCTAGTTTAAAAGAAACATTAAATGAAAGTGATTATCAATTATTAATAGAAGCACTACTAGAAAGAGAAAGTTCTAATAACATTAAGTTTATAACAACTAAAGAAGTTAATAAAACATATATCAAATATAAAATTGAAATAATATCGAAAGAGCTTGCATTAGAAGAAATAAAAAACGTAGATGAAAAAGTAAAACGTTTAAAAAGATAAAAATATACTAATAAAAATTAATTGAAGCATTTACACATTTTGTATTTGCTTTTCTTTTGCATTAATAATGACATAACCAAAAGTTAAACATTTATATATTATCAGCGTAACAAATACACATATAATATAAATATAAAGAATTACAAAAAAAGATATAAAAAATTAAATGAAACCTTATCAAAAAAGATATTACTAATTTCAAGAAACAAAAAGCTAAGATAGTAGTTTATAATGAAAAATAAAAAACTAAGCAATTTACTTAGTTAATGAACTTTATGGAGCGAATCACATACAAGTTACGAACTTTGTTCTCTTTCTAATAATATTATATACAAATTATTATTAAATTTCAATGGTTGTATGGAAAAAATTTGCCTTAAGTAGTATAATTTTATTAGCAATTATCGTGAATTTGTAAACGGAGGCAGTTATGAATAAAAAAGAAATACTAGATAAAGTGGATAAACTTATAGTAATGTATAAAAATGGAGACCTTGGTGGAGAAATAATGCCAGAAGATTCGAATCCACATTTTGAAAAGTCTAGTGTAGAAAATTATTTATATTTTACATTACCGATGGCATTAAATTATCAAAGAAATTCCTATACTCTATGGGAAAGTGCACTGAAAACATTTAATGATGAAGAAACTAGATTTGTATTCAACCCTAAGTTATGTTTAGAAAAATCTTTTGAGGAAGTACAATATGCCTTGACTAAGTATAAAGTTGCCTTGCAAAAACAAAAGCAAACCGAAATATGGTTAGCACTTTGTAATACCTTTATGGAATTATTTGATGGAGATATAAGAAAATTATTCGATTCACTGAATAATGATGTAGATAAGATTAGAATTTTTATACAAAATGATAATAAAAAGAAGTTTCCATATTTATCTGGGACAAAAATATGTAATTATTGGATGTATGTAATTTATCAATATACTGATAAAAAGTATAAAAACATAGAAAATTTAACAGTAGCCCCTGATACTCATGTATGTAAAGCGACACATAAATTAGGATTGATTACTGATGATGAATTTAATTCTAGCAATGTTCAACAAATTGTTATAGATAGATGGCAACAATTATTTAAAAATACAAAATATAAACCAATTGATATTCATACACCACTTTGGTTATGGAGTAGAAATGGTTTTAAGGAGGTAAAGTAATGAAGGTTTTATTTGCAACAACCAATCAAGCAAAAGTTTTAAAATATAAGAAAGTTCTTGAAGAAAATGGAATAGAATTAATAACTATAAAAGATTTAGATTTTAAATTAGATATAGAAGAAAATGGAAAAAATGCTATTGAAAATGCATATATAAAGGCAAAAGCATATTATGATGCTACTAGTATTCCAACTATAGGTATGGATAATAATTTATTTATTGAGGAATTACCAGAAGATAAGCAGCCTGGTACATATGTAAGAAGAGTAAATGGTAAAGAGTTAACTGATGATGAGATGATAGCATATTATATTGATTTAGTAAAAGAATATGGTGGAAGATTGACTGCTAAATGGATTTATGGAATGGTAATTTGCAACGATAATGGAAGTAAAGAGTTTTCTTGGAGTAAAGAACATTTTTACTTTATTGACAAACCTTGTAAAAAAAGAAATCCTGGATATCCTCTAGATTCTATTAGTATAATACCTGAATTTGATAAATATTTAGTAGAACTATCAGATGAAGAAAAAATAATTTTAAACAAGAAAGATTGTATAGCCGATGACATTAAGTTTATACTAGACAATATTAAATAGGAGAATACTTATGACGCTAGAAGAATTAAAACCAAAATATGACAAACTTCAAAAAAAGTATGGTGCTAAAGAATTGGACTCAATTTATAATGGTGGTTGTGATAATAATCCTAATATATGCTTTGTATTTATGAATCCAACAGGAAGAAACATTGCTTCATCAAAAAATTGGAAAGGACTAAAGTCACCTTGGATTGGAACAAAAAATATTTGGGATTTATTTATAGAATTAGATTTATTAGATAAAGTAATATATTCTAATATTAAATCAAAAAAAGGTAGCGAATGGACAGAGGAATTTGCTGCTAGAGTTTACGATGATGTAAAAAAACATAAATATTTTATAACGAATCTTGGTAAGTGTACCCAAGTTGACGCTAGAGAACTACCAGATTCAGTTTACAAAGAATACTTGTATCTTTTAAAACAAGAATTAAATATTATTAATCCTAAAGTTATAGTTCTATTTGGTAATCAAGTGAGTTCTATTGTATTAGATGAAAAAATATCTGTTTCCCAAGTAAGAAAAAAGTGTTTTATCAAAGATATTAATGGTACTAAATATAAATTTTATTCAGTTTATTATCCTGTTGGCAATGGACGTTTTAATATAGATAAGTCTATTGAAGATATTAAGTGGATTATTGAAAATGAATTGAATGAAAACAAAATATTTATGTAAGAAAAGGCAATGTTATAATAGGCACATTGCCTTTTTTCTAAATTCTTTTTTTGAATTTAAGGGTATGGGATTTCCCATAAATCGAAAACATGCGGGAGTAGGTTTTCAGTGCTGGCTAGGACATAAATCTTAATTTGTCCTCACACATTTTCAGTATAAATCAGTTCTTTTAAAATTACTTCTTCTACTATATTTTTATAATTATTCATTAGTTTTACCCATTCAAGTTGGTTATCTATTTTTCTTTTTTCAGAGAGTAATTCATCAGAATTTTTGTATTGCTCCATTAAAATATTTAGTCTATTTTCTGCTTCAATACTAACTGAAACAAGATGATTTGTTAGTTTATTTTTCATTAAAAGAGCTGTATAAAGTGGCTTATTATTTTCTTTCAGATAATGTAATCTTAAATAGCCATACTTGTTAATTCTTTCATTATTTTGTTTTTCTATTGTTAAATTTGGTAATAAATAATCGCCAACTTTTGTATAGTTTAATTCCATTTTTTTATTTCTCCATTTCTTTATTTTTAATATTTTTCTCGTAAAAATCTACTGCTTTTGTTCTGTTATTATATTTAAAATAACCTTGTTCATTGTTTTTATCTATAACTTTAATAGTAAATCTGTCAATTAAAAATACAGCAAACTCACTAATAGATAATTGTTTTTTTAGATAATCAAGAACTTTAAATTGCTCTATGGTATCTACTTGATTCTTTAAAATATTTTCTTTTGTTAATCGTTCCATTGATAATTCCTTTCACATTTAATTTGCTTTTATCACTTCTTTTTTAGGTACTAATAATAGAAAATCTTTAGCAACATTCCCCTCAAAATAAGGACTGCCAATTATACCATCTACATAAAAATGACGATGGGCTTTAGCAAAAAAATCATCAACAAATTCACTCGAATATTCATTACTTGTCATTTTTAGAAAGGATAAAACATCATAATCTTTTTTCTTGATTTCTAATTCTTTCTCAGTAATTCCATTAAGATATTTAATACCAACAGTATCATTTTTTAGAACAATATATAAGTATTTGATAAATTCTGTACTGCTTTTTGTGATAAATTCATCTGTAAATTTTATATATTTAATTTCAATATTGTAATTATCATCTCTTGTGATTTCTATCCCAGAGATAAGTCTATGAATCATATCACGTTTGGCTTCTCTTGATAGTAAATTATAGAAAAAAGTGAAGTTCATCTGATTAACATCTTTGAATACCAGTTTATCATTTTCCTTTTTACAATCTAATTTTTTTAATAGTTCTGTTGTATATTCTTTTGATTCATTATCTGGATCAAGAGTAATTTTCTTTTTGTTTAGTTTCTCAATTTCATTTTTGATAACATCATTTTTATGGTTAATCGTTTCAACATCTAGGGTAGAACTTAAATATAAATCAACTAGCCTTTTTTCCTGTAACTTTAATTTCTCAATGGCTTTTTCTATTTCTTTTACATCATTACTTTTTTTAGAATTACAAGTGATAATTTCATTATTTGTTCCCATCATAAAGATAGTTAATTCTTCTAAAACTCGCCTTAATTTAACTTCTATTTTCTCGGTATTGTAATGAAGTCCATAGCCATTACAATTATGATTTTTACATCTTAAATGATAATAAATTTTTTGTTTTCCATTTGGATATTTAAAAGATTCTGATGAAGCCATAATACTACCACATATCGGACATTTTACTAATCCTGAAAATAAATGAATAAATTCGCCATAGTTTGAGTGTTTATTTTTCACTAATACATTTCTGGTCGCATTCCAAGTTGTTTCATCTATAATTGGCTCACAATAATCTTTCACTCTTAAAATATCTTGTGTTTTTCGCTTATATTTACCATATTCAAATACACCTATATAAATTGAATTAGTTAGTATTTTATAAACTCTGTCTGCTCTCCATTTACCATTTTTTAGATAGGCATTATTATCTTGCATAATTGTAGCAATGCCTCTAGTGGAATTACCTTCTTGGCATAATTTAAAGATTTCTTTTACAACTTGGGCTTCTATTGGCTCTATTTCTAAATGACCTGTATCTTTATTTCTAGTATAGCCATAGGGAGCTTTACTAGGGTGTATTTTCTCTAAAGCCATTTCTTCCATTGCTCTTTTAGTTCTTGCTCCAATTTCTTTTCTTTCTCGTTGACCAAATACTAAATTCATACCAAATATCATTTCACCATTAGCAGTAGATACATCATAAGGCTCGAGTATTAACTCAATCTTAACATCGTGTTCTTCACAGTAATTAAGTAGCCAAAATCCATCATAGTTATTTCTAGTCAGTCTATCCACTTTAATAGCAATTAACTTATCAATCTTTTTAGATTTAATATCTGCAAGTAATCTTTGCATTTC
>CAJUGE010000006.1 GCA_910586295.1 uncultured Bacilli bacterium
ATTAATACATAATGCAAATGGAGGGAATATGTCACAAAGAGAACTAGCAAGTATTATAGGAGTATCAACCTCTCTTATAGGTGCATTAGAAAGTAAAAAGAATAATCAAGGAGTAAGTTTATATAATTTATACAAAATAAGTGAAGCATTAAATGTACCTATGTATAAATTTTTTGAGTAAAGTTTACAGTAAAGTATTCTTTTTTTGTATAATAAAAAAGTCGTTGGACGACTTTATGCTGCAATATTATCTTCAGAAGTTTTTATATCTTCAATTTTAAATGCTTCTGTAAGACATTGTTCAACTGTTTCTAGAAATGATGATTTATCGTTTTCTGGAATTTCTTTATCAACAGGTTCTGCTAATCCCATTTCATCAAATATTAAGTATTCTGGATGATTATGAACACAAAGTCCACATCCTATACATTTATTTTTATCAATTACTATTTTTTCCATCTTAATTCCTCCTAGATTTATTATATTATTAATTAAGATATAAATCAATGTTTTTGAGGTAGAAAAAAAATACATTATATGATATCATATATATGGTGAATAATATGAATTCTAGGATGGAAAGGTACAATTCAAATTATGAAGAAGATAATACCGCTTCAAGAGATATTCCTAGTAGGGTGCAAAGGAACAATCCTCTTTATCAAGATATTAGAACTAGTGATTTGACTAGGGTTAGAAATGATGATAACGTTAGAGTTATTGATAATGCTGGAAAAACTATTGATATTGAAAAAATAAGAAGATATGTTAATGAAATAAATGAGCAACCTAGGAGTAAGAGAAGAAGTGTTTTTGTGCCTGCCCAAGATGAGGTTAAGCATGAAGAAAGAGAAGTTAAGCCTAAAGATTATGACTTAAATTCAGTTTTAGAAAAAGCAAAGCAGTCTAGAGAGATTGATTATGATAGAGAGAGATATAAAAAACTTAGAGATACTCAATACGATATATTAAATAAACTTGATATGTATCAAACTAAGGAAGAGGAAGAAGATTTACTTACTTTAGATGATTTTAATACAGAAGAGAAAACTGTTATAGATTTAATTAATACTGTTACTATTCATAATGGAGATGTTAATCTTTTAGAAGAATTAATGGGTAATGATGGAGAGGAAACTACCCTTCCTATTAAAGAAGAAACTAAAAGAGATGATTTTAAGAGTGAAATTCAAGAAAAAAGCATTGATTATGGAAATACTACAGTATCTAATTTGTTAGAAAGTATAAGTAATGATCCTGAAATAGCCAATAGTCCTTTGATTAGCACTAAACCTATAAAAAAGATTGATACTAATAATACTATAATAAGTAATAATGAAAAAACTCAAGAATTGGCTAATCTTAAAGATAAGGAAGTAAAATTAGATAATTCTTTTTATACTAGTTCTATGAGTTTTAGTAAAGAAGATTTTGAAGGTTTTGATGAACTTGAAAAGAGTGTTAAAAAGAATGGAATTTTTACTACAATTATAGTGGTTTTAATAGTGGTGGTAATTATAGTGTCTTTGGTAGTTATACTTAATTATGTTTTAAAGTTAGGTTTATTTTAAGAGAATATTTTTTCTCTTTTTTTCTATAATTTAATATGAAGAAGCGTATGAGACTAAAATATAGTAGTAGATATCTTTTTAATAAGAGAGACATTTGGATTTTGACTTTTATTTTAGTTTTGTGTTGCGATTTTTTTATGTTTTATTTACTTGGAAAACATATTAGTCCTATTCTTTTAGATTATGCTGAGATGGAAACTACTAAATTATCTACACTCATTATTAATAAAGCTGTTGAGAATCAAATTAGTAATAATTTTAATCCTGAAGATATGATTAAAACTATTACTAATAAAAATGGTGAGATAGTTAGTGTAGATTTTGATACTAATGTTGTTAATCAAAGTTTAGTTTCTATTAATAATACTATTTCTGTTAATTTAAAATATTTAGAAGAAGGAAAATTGGATTTATTAGATATAGCAGATGTTAATAATGTTTATACTTATAAGAGTGATAATAATATTATTTATCAAATACCTTTGGGCGTTATTACAGAGTCACCAGTAATTGCGGATATAGGACCTAAAATTCCTGTTAAAACTAATACTATTGGTAGTGTGATTAGTAATGTTAGGACTGATTTGCAAGAGTATGGTATTAATAATGCTATTATAAAAATATA
This sequence comes from uncultured Bacilli bacterium, assembly GCA_910586295.1. Lineage (GTDB taxonomy): Bacteria > Bacillota_I > Bacilli_A > RF39 > UBA660 > MGBC139354. Next base: position 2,197 of record CAJUGE010000006.1, read on the forward strand.
TATAGAAGTTACAGTTACTGAACAAGTTATTTTGCCTTTTGTCTCTAAGAAAATTGATATTAGTTTGGAAGTTCCAGTTTTGGTTAAGATTATAAATGGTAGTATACCTGATGTGTATGGTGGTGGCTATAGTGTTAGTAGTCCATTAAAGGAAAATTCAAGTGAATAGTTATGTTAGAAAGTTAAGTTACAGTAAGTAATTTTTCTTTTTGTTTGATTTTACAGAGATTATATTGTATTATTTTAGTAGGAGGTAAATGGTTATGTTAGAAAAATATGGAATGTTTAGAGATGAAAATGGGGCTTTTAAAGTTATATATAAAGATGAGAAAGGATATATAGATGTTGATTTTGTAGAGAAAGAAAAAACTGATACAATATTAGTTTCTCCTTCTTATGATAGTTTGGGAGAGAATTTAATTTCTCTTAGTGATATTTATTTTGTTATAAATAGATGTTTTAGATATACTAAAGATGAGAAAAGTGATAGATTTCAAAAGAATAAAAATTTGGAGATATATATAAGAAGTGTTCCTAAAATGCCAACAGAAGAATGGATTCAATCTTTTAGAAATAGGGCTCAGTATTTGAAATCTTTTGGGTATAATATAGTGTTTGTATTGACTGCTATTAATAATGTTTTAGGTACAGAGTTAGATAATACATTTATTTATAAAATGCTTCATACTACTGATTATAGTAAAGGGGAAGAACTTAATTTCTTAAAGTGGGTTAAGAAATATAAGATAGAAGAGTATCAAAGAGAAGATTATTTAGAGAAAGATGAATATTTTATGTCTCTTGCAAAGTTATCTGCTATGAGAAGTAAAGATCCCAATACTCAAGTTGGTGCTTGTATTGTAAATGAAGATGGTGTTGTTTTGTCAACTGGGTATAATGGAGCACCTAAGGGTTATAAAGATTATAAGTTTCCTTGGAAGAGAATTGGTGGTAATTTAGATACTAAATATTTCTTTGTAGTTCATGCTGAAAAGAATGCAATTCTTAATTTTTCTGGAAATATGAGAGAGCTTGTTGGTTCAACACTTTATGTTGATTTATTTCCTTGTAATGAGTGTGCTAAAGCTATTATTCAAGTAGGAATAAGTGAGGTTGTTTATTTATCAGATAAGTATGCGGATACTGAGAGTACAATTGCTAGTAAAATGTTATTTGATGAATGTGGTGTTAAGTATAGACAATTAGGTGAAGAACATAGAAGAGTTTTGACTATAGATTTGAGAAAGTAGTAGGATGTTACAGGAATGAATTAGTTATTTAATTTATTCTTTTTTTCTTGTATAATAGGGTTAGGTGATATAATTATGATGATATTTGATAGAGAATATAAATTAATAAAAAATTATAATGAGGCTTTCAATGAAGAAGAGTTTAGAGATAAATGTACAGATTATTTTAAGGAATTTGATTATATAGTTGGAGATATTGCTTATGGTAAATTAAGACTTAAAGGATTTAATAAAAAAGGTAATAGGGCTTTTAAAGAAATTAATGATTATAGTAAGATTGATAAGTATATTTCTGATAATTGTGCATACGGGTGTAAATATTTTATATTAGAGAGAGAAAATGTTTGATAATGTAATTATTTTGTGGTATCCTATTTATATAGTAGGAGAGTGAGATATGAAAAAAATTACTGTACAGAATATGGATGGAACTACAGAAGAAGTAGATTTGATAAGCTCTTTTCCAGTTAAAGATATAAATAGAAATTTTGCTATACTTTCTAGGGGTGAAACTTTGAGTGAAGGAATGAGAAAAGTTTATATTTCTGAAGTTATAGAGGAAAGTCCTGGGATTTATAAGTTAATTGGTATAAGTGATGAGAGTGTTTGGGATAGAGTGAAACAAGCTATGAAAGAAATAGTACAAGGAGGGTAATTATGAGTTTAGAAAATGCTACAAAAGTGGTTTGGGAAGGTCAAAAGACTATAGGATTAAAGCCACAAGATGTTGAAAAATTAAGTATTAGTCAAGTTTCTACATCTTCTTTTTCAGTAGATAATTCTGCTGTTCAAAGTGAAACTAGTGGAGGGCAAGTACCAGAAGATCATACTATAAATACTTCTGTAATAGATAATGGTGTTAAGTTGCAAGAAGAACAATCACGGGTTTATGTTGAAGTTCCTAGTAACGAGAATTTAGTGCCTACTATAGTTTCAGAGCCGGTTTTAAAATCTGTTAGTGAAGCTCCAAGTAATATTTTTGATGTTCCTCAAGAAAGTCTTCAATCAGAGATTTTACAACCTGACATGGTTTCAGAACCTAAGACGAGTACTTTTGGGTATGATGAGTCTATTTCTCAAGATATAACCAATGTACAACCAAAAACAGAAAGTTCTTACATTCCTCAAGAACCTATGATTACAGAAACTCCAGTCTATCAAGAGTCTAAACAACAAGTTGATACAAATACTATGTTTTATCAGCCACAACCTGTAGAGCCTAATATTCCTTTAGATACTCCTCAAACTTTTTATGAAAAACAGGTTGATTCTGAGGCGCAGGGTGGATTTTCTAATATGCCTGTTGGTGAATCTAAGAGTGAGATTCCAAATGTTAATACAGATCCAGTAGTTATTATGCTTGACGAAGTTATGAGAACAGTTAATGAGAGAAGTAGTATGGCAGATTCATTACTTAATGAGAATATGTTACTTAAGAATCAAAATGTTGAATTAAGAAATGAGAATGAAAGATTAAAACAACAAATATTAGAGTTAAATAACAAGGTTTTGATAGCAGAAGCTCAAAGGCAGGCTGCAGAGCAGACTTTGGCGGGTGCTAGAATGGCGGAAAGTGGAATGGTTAATAATGGAGTATCAAGAGTTTATCAACCACAACAACAGATGCCACAAAATAATTATTATCAACAAGCTGCATAGAAATATGTGGCTTTTTTAATATTTATGTAGAATTCTACATAATTGAATAATAGGAAAGTTATACTAAACTTTAAAAACAAAAAATGTTTGATATTAATTCATAAGGCATTTGTATGTAAGTATAAATGTCTTAATTAAAAGAGAATATCGCTTTATAGAATATGAAAATAAAATAGACAGAGATATAAATGCGAGTCTAAACTTGATATACGTTGGAAAGAAATTACTAATAAAATTAAATAAAATAATCCTAATGCTGAAGAGACTTTTAAATATAAATTAAGTTAGTAGGGTAGCGACTGTCTGAAATTGGTCTGTGGGGGATAAGAATCATTGAAGCAGGATGAGGGTTTGGAGTTAATTATTGATTTTACTTTGATTCATGTTTATTCATTTCTTTTCATATAATGTACTAAGAGGAATTATATGAAAGAAGCAATTAATTATTTTTATAATATTTATCCAAGTAAGATTGAGGATATAGATAATGGTGTCTATTTTTATTATCATGATTTTAAGTATTATTTTATAAAATATGATAGAGATGTTAAAGAAATTGATTTGCTTGTTAAGATAAGTAATGATTTATATTCAAAGAACATTTACATAAATACATTTATTCTTTCTAATAAAAATACTTTTTATGTTAATTTTAATAATGATGTTTATGTTTTGGTTAGAGTTAATTCTGATGAAGATTATGAGCTTAATTTAAAGGATGTAGTAAAATTTAATAATCTTCTGATAAGTAATGATTTATTTATGAATGAAGATTGGGCTACTTTATGGTCTAAAAAAATAGATGAGTTTGAAACAGAGATGACTGATTTAAATAATGATTATCCAATTATTCAAGAAAGTTCTCATTATTATATTGGTTTAGCTGAGAATGCTATTTCATATTTTAGAGATACTTTAATAGAAGAAGATATTAAAACTGTTAAGATTAATTTAAATCATAAGAGGGTAGGATCTAAGGTTTATAGTGGTGTTTTGTATAATCCATTAACTTTTACTTTCGATTATGATGTAAGAGATATTAGTGAGTATATTAAGTCTAAGTTTTTTGCTTCTAATTTGGATTATTTTGAGATTGAAGAAATTCTTAATAATTATCAATTTTCAAAATGTAGTTTACGCTTTTTGTTTTCAAGACTTTTGTATCCATCTTATTATTTTGATTTAGCTTATAAAGTTTTAAATGATGATTATGATGAGAATAAAATTGATATTTTGCTGAGTAGAATACAAGAATATGAAGATTTTTTAATGGATATTTATAATATTATAAATAGAAAGGTTAATATTCCACCTGTACAGTGGATTATGAATAAGAGTTAGTAATTTTCTATTATCTATGGTATAATCATAGTGTGATGTGAAATGAGTGTAAAAGTAGGAAGTATTGTTAAAGGGCAAGTAACTGGAGTTCAGCCTTATGGAGTTTTTATAAGTTTAGAGGATGATTATGTTGGGTTAGTTCATATATCCGAGATTTCTGAGAAGTTTGTTAAAGATATAAATAAACTTTTTAGTATAGGTGATATTATTAATGTAAGAGTAGATGGAATTGATGAAGATAAAAGACAAGTGAAGTTATCTATAAAAAAGATAGACTATAAAGCTCAAAAAGGGTTATCTATGATTCCAGAAAATGGCTCTGGATTTAAAATACTTGAAGATAAACTTAAAGTTTGGACTAGAGATACATTTGAAAAAATAAAATCAGAAGAAAATAATTAAAAATTGTTGACATATATATTTATAATATGGTATATTTATAACTGTCAACAGGACAAGGGCGACTAGCTCAGTTGGTTAGAGCATCTGCCTTACAAGCAGAGGGTCGGGAGTTCGAGTCTCTCGTCGCCCACCATATGAATATGCCGAAATAGCTCAATTGGTAGAGCAACTGACTTGTAATCAGTAGGTTACGGGTTCAATTCCTGTTTTCGGCACCATTGACGAATCTGTTCGAACTATTCGAACTTTGATATATAGAATCAATCGAAAGATTGGTTTTTTTCTATTTTTGGAAAGAAATCATAAGAAAGGTTGGTGTCTATGATTAATGTAATCAAAAAAGAAATTGATATGGAGGAATCTTTAAAGAAAAGATTGGAGATAATATGTGATTTTTGTAATACTACACCAACAATTATAAATGGTAGTATTAGAAAGATTGATAAGACTAATTTAAACTATATTGAACCTCATAGAATAATTATCAATAATGTAATGTTTCTTGCTTTTAATTATTCAAATGAAATCTATATCAATAATTTAAGTAAGAAGATTAAAATATCAGAATTAGAAAACTATATAAAAACTATGAACTAATACTTATTCCCTACAAATGGGTAATAGACAAAATAAGAAAAATGTTGTATTATGTAATTGATTTACAGAAGACTTATTTTGAGAAGTAAAAGTATTAGTTTGTAGTACCTTTACTTCTCTTTTTTTGAAAATTTAGAAAAAGGGAGATGATAATTGATGTATGATGATGTAAAAAAGATTGCAGGTTTATATATTCGTGTAAGTACAGAAGATCAAGCTAGAGAGGGTTTTAGTTTACCAGAACAAGAAAAGCGTTTAAGGGCTATGTGTGAGTTCAAAGGTTATGAAATATATAAAGTATATGAAGATGCTGGAATTAGTGCTAAAACAGGTAATAAACGCCCTGCATTTGATGAATTATTACAAGATATTAAAGATAAGAAATGTAATACGATTGTTGTATTAAAATTAGATAGATTAACTCGTTCAGTTGCAGATTGGGAGAAGATTTTAACATTCCTAGAAGAAAATGATGCTTTTCTAGATTGTGCTAATGATGATATCAACACTACTAATGCAAATGGCAAGATGATATCAAGAATACTTACTTCAGTTAGTCAACAAGAAATTGAAAGAACTTCAGAGAGAACTAAAATAGGTTTAGCTGGTGCAATTAAGGCAGGTCATATTCCACATCAAAGTCCGCTGGGGTATAAAAGAGAGAATAAAACTTTAGTACCAGATTTAACTACTAAAGATGTAGTTATTCGGATATTTGAAATGTATCATAGTGGATTATCTTATAAGAAAATAAGTAATATCTTAAATGATGAAAGAGTGTTAGATAAAACTAATTGGCGTGATTCTACTATTGTTGGTATTTTACAAAATGAAATTTATAAAGGTGATTTCGTTCATGGAAAGAAAACTAAGAAACCTACTTATTATGAAAATGTAGTGGAGCCCATAATCAGTAAAGAATTATGGGAGGAATGCCAAGTACAAAAGAAGAAAAATTCTAGGAGTTATCAGAGAACACTTACTTATCTATTCTTACAAAAATTGAAATGTCCGAAGTGCGGAAGAATTTTAGGTGGTAAGGCAACAACTAAGAAAAATGGTAATTCTTATTTCTATTACTATTGTAATGATTGTAAATTAACAATCAAAGAGAATGTTATTGAAGATTATATCAGTAAGTTTATTGATAATATTGTAGAATACGATTCAGTTGTTAATCAGTTTTTCTTACCTATGATTAAACAAAAGATAGAAAATCCAAAAGAAGATATTGAAAAAGAAATAAAAAAACAAAAAGATAAATTTACTAGAATTAGAGAGGCTTATGTAAATGAGGTATTTACTCTTGAAGAATATGATTTAGAACGAAAGAAAATAGAAAATACTATTGAAGATTTAGAAGCAAAATTAAACGAATCAGAAGTGTGTGATGAATTAAAATTTACTCCAGAAGATATTCTTGTTAAACGGGATATAGATTTCATCAATTCAGTTAAATACCCAGAAAAATATAAAGAATATAACAAGTCTTGGAAAGATTTTACAAGAGAAGAAAAAGCTAATTTGATTATGAATTATATTGAAGATATTACTTTAAAAGAAACCTATAATAAAAAATGTGATATTGAATTTATTAAGTTTAGAGAAAGTATTGTTAATCCTTGTAATGATTTATATTTTAATGGTTATTTAGATAGAAAAGATTATGCAATCTTTGGTAATGTCATGGGAACTTTAAGATTTAGTGAGTACAGAAATGACGATGAAGTATGGCAACACATATTAAGATTAAGAGAGTTCTATGATGTAGGATTTTATCAAGCAACTTATAATACCGAAACATCAATGTTTTATTTCAATATAGATGAAGATAGTCAAGCAATCGTTAGAATATTCCCTATGGAAAATTATAGAGAAATTGATCCAGATATGAAAATGAAAGAATATGATTTAGGAGTTCTATATATCAATAAAGATAGTGGAACAATTCTTGAAGATGAAGAAGCAGTATTTAAGTATATTCCAGATAAAACAAATGGCATACTTACTAGAGAGGTAAAACCTACTATTGTGAAACCTGCTAATGTTATTGGACTTTCAGAATGTACTACCTATGAAGAGGAAGAAGAAACTTCCGAAGAAGTTGTTTCTTCATAGTACTTTATGTAATTTTGTTTTATTACGAAGTTTTAAAACAATATTGAATAAAGTAAAACGGATTCTAAGGTGTCCTTAGCCCACGAGGTTATTTTGATGCTTGTGTCAAAATACCTAGGGGGTTAAATATTTTGTCAAAGCCAAAATATAGCCTAAAAAAACATCATTAAAACAACTATAATAAATAAGAAAATAAAGGAGCGTGATGACTATACAATTAGCATATTCATTTCATTTAGGCAGTGATAAGAATAAGAAAAATAGTTCTAGGAATAGTGCAAAATCTAATGTAAGTGGTACAACATCTAAGAGTAATAATGCAATACAAAATTCATCAGGATTAACCAAATGTGATAATCATAATTACAGAAAATATGATGACAGAGAGTATGATATTGAAATCATTAGAGGTAGTTCTTCACTTGTAGATGATGTGAAGAAATTATATAGGGATGAATTTGATGAGGCAAAGGAAGAATACAATGCCAAACAAACAAGAGAAAATAGAAAAATTAAAGACTACTTCACTCATATTAGTAATAATTCTAAAAGTGATCTTGCTTGTGAAATTATTATAGAACTTGGAGATAAAAAATATTGGGATACTAAAGATATGGATTTCAAAAAACGAATAACAAATGTATTTAAACAACAAGTTATCGATTTAGAAACAATGTTACCTAATTTCAAAATAGCAAGTGCTATTATTCATTATGATGAAACAAGTCCACATCTTCATATCGTTGGCGTTCCCATCAAAATTGGTGGTAAAAATGGTATGAATAAACAAGTCGGCAAAAGTGATGTATTTACTAAAGAATCACTTCGTAAACTCCAGGATAAAATGAGA
>CAJUGE010000007.1 GCA_910586295.1 uncultured Bacilli bacterium
GAATATAAATAAATCAGTAATACAAAAGGCAAAAGAAAATAAAGTATTCAATAAAAACACAATAGATGGACTTCGAGTAATGGCATGGGACGGAGTAGAACTAACAGAGACAAATAAAGACATAGACGGTTTGCCAGAGCAAAATATCATAAAATGAACTCTGATAATTCTCTTAAGCTAACTAAATAAGTTAGTTTTTCTTTAACAAAAAATGAAAAATATGTGAAACATTATAAATAACATTGTTTTTATTATCAATTAATAGTAAAATGTTCCTAGGATGGTGTAAAAATGAAAGAAAATTATAAAATATTAGGTACTTCAGAAAATGCAACTATTGAAGAAATAGAAGAAGCTTATAAAAAGTTAGAAAAAAAATATAAAGGAAATAATAATAAAACTGCAAAAACAAAACTTAATGAAATAAGAAAAGCATATGAAGAATTGACAAAAGTCAAAAAAGCTAAATTTAAAGAGGATAATCAAGAAGAAAGCTTAGAACCGATAGAAGGTTCAACTTTACTTGATAAAATAACTAAAGAAAGAATGATAACATTTGGTATAGGATTAGTTTTAGGATTAATTATAATGATGTTTTTCTTTCCAGATAGAATAGCCGAACTAGAAAATGGAGAACAAGTCGCAGTTGAAGTAGGAAAAACCAATATAACTTCTGATGATATATATAATAGAATGAAAAAAGCAACTGCCTTGAATGTCGTTGTAGAAAAAGTTGATCAAGCAATACTTTATAAAAAATATGAATTAACAGAAGAAGACGAAAAGACAATAAGTGAAAACGCAAATAAATATTTAACTGAAGCAACACAATATTACGGTTTATCTGAAGAAGACTTCCTAAAATCTTCTGGATTCGACACAAAAGAAGAATATATCAAAAATGTTATAGAATTAGACTACTTAAGAAGCAAATATTTTAAAGACTATGTATATGGTATGATTACAGACGACGAAGTAAACGATTATTACAATTCAAAAGTTTATGGAACAATTAGTACGGAACATATATTAGTAAAAAATGATACTATGTCTGATGAAGAAGCTTCATCTAAAGCAACTGAAATATTAGACAAACTAAAAAATGGTGCTTCTTGGGAAGACTTAAAAAACGAATACAAGAATGTGATAATTACTGAAAATGTTAATGTTGAATTTGATTCTAATTTAGAATCTTCATATAAAATGGAAGCAGAAAAATTAAGCGATGGTAGCTATAGTTCATCATTAGTTAAAACTTCTTATGGATATCATATAATATATAGAAAAAGTACAACAGAAAAACAATCTCTAAAAGAAGTAACAACAAGAATTAAAAATATTCTATTAGAAGTTAAGCAAGAAGAAGACTCAAACCTATATGCTAAAACTTTAATTGAAATGAGAAAAGAAGCAGGTATGGACATAAAAGATACAGAAATCAAATCAATATATGACTATTATGTAAGCACAATAGAAAAAGCTAACAATTAAAGTATTATTAATTATTCGATGAAACTTTATTCATAAAATAATTAATATTCTATTGATGTATGTAGAATACTGTGATAAAATTAACTTACTTGATGAGTGGGCGTATAAACCCACTTGTTTATTTTTGAAAAGGAGGAATCAAAATGAAAGAAAAGATATTAAACGCAGTAGAAGAACCATTAAAAAATATTGGTGTTACTGTCTCTAGTATTGAGTTTGCAAAAGAAGATGGAGTAGATACACTATTTTTGCACATTGATAGTGAAAAAACAGTGGATACAGACCTTTGCACAGACGTTGCAGAAATAGTAAATCCAATAATAGACGAACTAGAATTATCAGAAATAGAAGGTGAGTATGTATTAGATATATGCAGTAAAGGAGATTATAATGAATAACAAAGAATTCAAAAATGCCTTTGACTTTATAGTTAAAGAAAAAGGAGTAGATGAGGAGACTATAATAGAAGCCATGGGAAATGGTCTGGCCGCTGCCTACAAAAAAGAAACAGGAGAAGACGCTGACATAAGACCAGAAATCAATACTGAAAACGGAATGATTAAACTATTTAAAAGAATGACAGTTGTTGAAGAATTAGAAAATGAAGATCAAGAACTATGTCTAGAAGAAGCGGTAGAAATTAAACCAGATGCTCAAATAGGAGATGTAATAGAAACTGAAGTAACACCAGATGACTTTGGTCGTGTCGCTATTTCTGTTGCAAAACAAGTAGTATTACAAAAACTTAGAGAAGCAGAAAGAAACAAAATCATGGATGAAATGAGAGACAAAGAAGACGAAATGATGGTAGGCTTTCTTGCAATGGAAGATAATAGAAATTATTATGTAGACTTAGGCAAAGCTCGTGGTATACTTCCTAAAAATGAACTAATTCCAGGAGAAACTTTAAAAATGGGAGAAAGCGTAAAAGTTTATATAGTTAAAGTTGAAGAAACAACAAAAGGACCATCTATTAAACTATCTAGAAAACACTATGGTTTTGTTAAAAGACTATTTGAACTTGAAATACCAGAATTTCAAGATGGATTATTACTTATGCACGGAGTTGCGCGTGAAGCTGGTGTAAGAAGTAAAGTTGCAATATCTAGTACAAGTCCTAACGTCGATCCAATCGGAAGTTGTATAGGAGAAAAAGGAAGAAGAATCGCAAACATCATAAAATCACTTAATGGCGAAAAAGTAGACTTAATCCCTTACAGTAATGATCCAGAAGAATTCATAGCAAACGCTCTAAGTCCAGCTAAAAACTTAAACGTAAGCGTACAAGACGAAAAATCAAAAGAAGCCTTAGTTATAACGGATGATGACAACTTAAGTCTTGCTATAGGTAAAAAAGGTATTAATATAAAACTTGCAAGTAAACTTACTAGATATAAGCTAAATATAAAAACATTAAATGAAATCAACAAAGAAATCAACAAGTAGGTGAAAAATGAAAACAAGAAAAATACCTATGCGCTCTTGTGTTGTAACAAGAGAAAAATTAGAAAAAAAAGACTTATTTAGAGTAGTAAGAACACCAGAAGGAAGCGTTATAGTTGATGATACACTAAAAGCAAACGGACGTGGTGCCTATCTAAAAAAAGATAAGGATGTAATTAACAAAGCTAAACAAAACAAAATACTAGAAAGGCACCTTGAAGTAGAAGTTCCAAGTGTTATATATGAGGAGTTAATATCTAAAATTTAAACCAGAAGGAGAATAAATATGATAAATAGTGAACTAGAAGAAATCATTTATATAATAGGCGATACAATACAAGACAATATCATATTCCATAGTTTTGTGGATGAAGAAGCAAGAAAACTAGAACACCATAATGGTATCAGCTCTCTTTTTAGTATTATTCTAACTAGACTGGCAAGACAAGAACGATCAAAACATAAAGAAGAATTTTACCATGGACTTAGAAAAACAAAAGAAAAGAGAATAGACAGAACAGATATAATAATCGCTCTAAGAAAAATCAAAAAAATTAATCTAAGAGAAAAAGTGAATAAAGAACTATTAGAAAAACTAATTAAAAAAATTAATAGAGAATATGATGTCAATCAGTTTATCATAATACTAGAAATTATAGAAAATAAATTTTTCGATATTTTAAAAGAAGGAAAAATAGAATTTTTCACAAAAAAAGAACTTATAGAAGAAGACTCATTTATAGAAACAATTAAATCGGTAGTGATAGTTCAAAATTTATACAGAAATGACTACGACTTTTTTAAACGACTATTAAAAGAAGCTTGGTGGTTTGCATTTCTTCCAGGCGAAGAAAAACCTAATTTACAAGATGATCTAAACGCTGTTTTTATAAATGCTTTAAACGAAGTTATTAAAATCTGTCAGGAATTATTAATAGAAGGAAATTTTCCAGAAAAACTTATTCCTAATTTACAAGAAGTAGAAAACGAAAAAATACATGAAACTTATTTTTTCGCATTTCAAACTATAGTAAAAAACTTCCGAACTCATACAGACAATACCCCTTTGATTCATGAAGATTCTATAATACAAAAGATAGAGGATTATATTTATCACAAGCATTATGAAAATGAGGCAGAAAAGGAGTTTGGAGAAAAACGTCTTAAAATGCTAATGAATAGATATTATGAGAACATAATTCTTTCTCTTAATTATAGTTCAGCATATGATAGTTTTATAACATTTCTTAGATATAAAGAAAGATTTTGTGAAAAATCGGATAATATATTAAATGCCTTAATTCATAAAGTAGAAATAATCAATAATTATATTAACAAAAATCCTAACTTGATGATATTAGATGATAAATTAAAAGGCATAATGTTTGCTAAATATAATTCTAACATATATAAAAGTTTAGAACTTATAATTTATTCTCTTAATTCTAGCCTAACTAGATTAAAAAAAGCTGAAAAAATTAATACACTACCAGTTCAAGGCCAAGTTACAAAAGAAGAAGTCCAAGAAGCAATAAAATTTGTTATAAATAATTATATGGCTGATGAAATATTTTATAAAGAGTTAATTGAACTTAGAGAGATATATTACTGCTACGGATTTAATATTTCTAGATTTTGTCTAGCATTATCAGAATTATCTAAAGCAATAGAATTATATGATACTAGAGAACAGACACAAACAAAACGTTTAAAAAAATTAAATAATAAAGAAAGAGGGTGCAATATATGACAGTTGAAGAATATGCAATTGATATAAAAATGAAAGTAGAAGCACTACTAAAAAAATGTGAAGAATTAGGAATAAACGTCAAGAGTAAAGATGACATCCTAGAAGACGATGACATAGTTACTCTAGACTTAGCCCTAGAAAACGAAAACAATGATGATATAGAAAGCGAATCATTACTAAGTGAAGAATTGGAAAGTAAATTCTCATTCGAAGACCGTGCAGAAGAACTATTAGGCGGAAGTAACCTTTCCCACGAGCGTGCACAAAAAGTTAAACTTAAAAAGAAAGACAATAAATCTAACTTAGAAGAATACAAAAAAGAAAAGAAAAATCTTTATAAAAACAAGACAAAACTTCAAAGTAATAAATCAGAACACGAAGAAAAAGTAGTATTATATAAAGAAGGGATGACTGTGCACGATTTAGCCTCATCTCTAAATGTATCAGACGATGACATAGTTGCAAAATTATTTAAATTAGGTTTAATGCTAAACATAAACGCGAGTATTTCATATGAAGATGCAGAAGTAGCAGTTTTAGAATTTGGAAAAGAGTTAAAAAAAGAAGAGACTAAAGACATAAGCAACTTCGAAAATTTTGAAATAATAGATGTTGAAAAAGACTTAGTACCACGTCCTCCAGTAGTCACTATAATGGGACATGTTGACCATGGTAAAACAAGCCTACTAGACTATATAAGAGAATCTCATGTAGTAAGTGGAGAAGCTGGTGGAATAACACAACACATAGGTGCCTACCAAGTAGAAATAAACGGATCACTCATAACTTTTATAGACACCCCAGGACACGCTGCATTCACAGAAATGAGAGCGCGTGGAGCAAGTGTAACAGACATAGTAATAGTAATAGTGGCGGCAGACGATGGAGTAATGCCACAAACCAAAGAAGCTATAGACCATGCCAAAAGTGCAGGTGTTCCTATAATAGTAGCTATAAATAAAATAGATAAAGGTGTAGGAAATATAGAAAAAATAATGAGCGAAATGAGCGAATACGGATTAACTCCAGAAAGTTGGGGTGGAGACACAATTTACGTTAAATTAAGTGCACACACAGGAGAAAACGTTCCATTACTACTAGAAAATATAATCGCACTCTCAGAAATGCAAGAATTAAAAGCTAATCCAAATAGATACGCACTTGGAACAGTAATAGAAGCAAAACTTGATAAAAATAAAGGCCCAATCGCAACACTACTTATCAATAATGGAACACTTAGAATCGGAGATCCTATAGTTGTGGGCACATCTCATGGAAAAGTAAGAACACTAAAAAACAGTAATGGAATAGACCTAATAGAAGCTCTTCCTAGTACTCCAGTAGAAATAACTGGACTTAACGAAGTACCTGTCGCAGGAGACAAATTCATGGCATTTGAAAGCGAAAAAGAAGCTAGAAGCGTAGCAGAAAAACGTGCTTCATTAGAAAAAGAAAAGAAGTTTGAAAGAAAGGCAGTAAGCTTGGATGATTTATTTGCATCTATTCAAAGTGGAAGAAAAGAAATAAACATAGTATTAAAAACAGATGTAAAAGGTAGTGAAGAAGCAGTAAAAAATGCTTTAGAAAAAATAGATGTTGAAGGAGTCAAAACCTCTGTAATAAGAAGTGGTGTAGGTGCTATTACAGAAAGCGATATAGTACTAGCAAGTGCTTCTAATGCAATCATTATAGGATTCAATGTCGTACCAGATAGTAAAACAAGGGAAAATGCTCAAAATCATAAAGTCGAAATAAGAACTTACAACATTATCTATAAGGCAGTAGAAGAAATAGAAGCTGCAATGAAAGGAATGCTAGATCCAGAATTTGAAGAAGTAATAACTGGAGAAGCAGAAGTAAGACAACTATTTAAATTTTCTAAGGTAGGAACAATAGCAGGTTCTCACGTAACATCTGGAATTATAAAAAATGCTTCATTAATGCGCTTAATTCGTGATGGCATAGTAATATTTGAAGGTAAAATTGGAAGCTTGCAAAGAGAAAAAGACCAAGTTAAAGAGGTAAAACAAGGCTTTGACTGTGGAATCACAATAGAGAATTACATTGACATAAAAGTTGGAGATGTAATAGAAACATATGAAATGAAAGAAGTGAAAAGGGTATGAAATTAAAAGGCGAAAGAGTAGCGTCAGACCTAATGAAAGAAATAAGTCAAATACTATTAACAGAGATAAAAGATGAAGACTTAAAAAACGTTACAGTAACTTATGCTACTGTAACAAATGATTTAAGTTTTGCTAAAGTTTATTTTACAACACTAGATGATCATAAAAGAGAAAAAGTAATACGCGATATGAATAATGCATCTTCTTTCTTCAGAAGTAGTTTAGCAGGTAGACTTAATATAAGACATATACCAGAAATAAAATTTGTTTATGATGAATCAATAGAATATGGGCAAAAAATAGAAGACATAATAGAACAAATAAATCAGGAGGAAGAAAATGATTAAACACCACGAAGAATTAACTATTAATATAGAAGACATAATAATAGCTTCACTATATAGTTTAAATAAGCACAACAAACCTTTAGAAATAACTGACGTAGAGTTGCAAAAAATAATAGAAGACATACAAAAAGTAGCAGACTCCTTTGCAGATGAAGTTACATATAATCTTACAAGTACAGACAAAGATAGATATATTGCTACTAGCGATTACATTGTTTACGAACATGATACATTTAAACTTAAAGAAACTATCTCTAAAGACTATGCAGATTATCTAGCACACAAACTTGATAAAGATAAATTATTATTGATTATCTATTGTGTTAATGAATCACTATATTCCTCTTATAAAGAGTATATAAGTTACAAAGAACAAGTATTAATAGCTTTATATGCTTTAAATAAACTTTATAGTATAAGGAGAATAACTAGTGACGAACTTAGAGTCTACAGAATTAAACTAGCAGAATATTATGCGAATTGTAACCAATTAGTAACTTTAGAATCTAATAAAGAAGCTATCAAGCAATTTAGAGATACTTATAAAGATGAAATTAGTAGTAAAATTATAAATGATACGTTAGTATACGAATTAAAAGAGGGTTTAACTAATAGTGAACTTGAAGCATTAGCATTTAATAATGCTTCATCACACGGTATGATTGAGGTGTTAAGTTCGCCAAAAATATTGGAAGAAGCTTTTGCTCCTACAAAGAAACTCATATTAAAATAGTCTAGCAATCCTAGGCTATTTTATTGTGACTTAATATGCATCAAATGATACCCAAAGTTTAGATATTTTAATTAAAGAGCAGACTAATTCAAAGATAGATGTCATAGTAACTATATCATATGGACGAGATGACTTTACTGTAGATAAAACCTTGTAAACAAAATGCTTTTACTGTATAATAATAAGTAACAAGGATGTGATTCAAGTATGAAACCAATACCAATAGGTATAGATAATTTTAAAGAAATAATAGAAAATGATTATTACTACATAGATAAGTCTAAAGCCATAGAGGATTTATTAACTAATAAAGCTAAAATAATACTATATACAAGACCAAGAAGATTTGGAAAAAGCTTATTATTATCTACATTAGATTACTTCTTTAATATAGAAAAGAAAGAAGTAAATAAAAGTCTATTTGATGGTTTATATATAAGCAAAAGTGAATGTATGGAATACTTTGGTAAATATCCTGTTATAAGACTAGATTTCAAAGACTTAAAAGGCAGTTCTTACGAAACTATTTATAATAAATTAAATATTATTATAAGCACTATTTATCGTGACAAATCACATATAAAAAAATCGATAGAAAATATAAATGATTTTAAAGTATATGAGTCAATAGAAAGTGGAAAATGCTCTAAAGAAGAACTACAAAATTCTATAAACTTTTTAACTAGTATGTTAGAAAACCACTACAAAGAAAAAGTAATAGTATTAATAGATGAATATGATACACCAATAAATGAAGGATATATAAAAGGATTTTATGACGAAATAATGGACTTAATCCAACCAATACTATCTAGTAGTCTAAAAGGAAATGACTCTTTAAAAATGGGAATACTTACAGGAGTTCTTAGAGTAGGAGGACAAAGTTTATTTTCATCATTTAATAATCTAGACGTATATGATGTTATGAGTAATAACTATAGTGAATACTTTGGTTTTACTCTTGAAGAGACAAAAGAAATATTAAAATATTATAATCTAGAACTAACCAAAGAAGTAAAAGACTATTACGATGGCTATGTATTTGGTAATATTCATGTATGTAATCCTTGGAGTATATTAAACTATTGTAATAGAAAAGAATTAGAACCATATTGGCTAAGCACAGGAAGTAACAAACTAATAAAGAAACTACTAAGCGAAGTATCAATAAAAGAACCAATAGAAAAGTTATTACAAGGTGATAGTATAGATTTTAAATATGATAAAAGTATAACATATGAAAGCTTTACAGATGTAGATAACTTAAACAACTTACTAAATCTATTATTAGTAACAGGATATGTAACATTTGATAGAAAAGAAGAAAGTACATTTAGTGAAAAAACTTACTTTAAAATACCAAACAAAGAAGTCAAAGAAGACTTCATAAGAATAGTAGATAATATATCATACAAACAAAGAATAGTAACAATAGAAAACTATGAAGACTTTATACAATCATTCTTGAGTGATGATAAAAAATACATAGAAAACTACTTAAATCAAAAACTATTAAGTGTAAGTTACTATGATAACTATGAAAGTTTTTACCATGGCTACTCACTAGGACTATTTAGTATACTATTAACTAGCAATAACTTCATAGTTAAGTCAAACAGAGAGACTGGCTTAGGAAGAAGTGATGTACTAATAGAAAAAGTAGATAGAACTGTAGGAGTAGTAGTAGAATTCAAACTATCTGAGAGTGAATCTGACATGGAAACTCTAGCAAGAGAAGCAAAAGAACAAATAAAAGAAAGAGAGTACTATAAAGAGCTAGTCTTAGATGAAGTGAAAGATATAAAAGAAATAGTTATCGTATTTAATGGAAAGAAAGCTATAGTTAGATAAAATACAGAAAGGCCAAAAGCCTTTTTCCATTATTGTTATAAACTCAAAAATTTGTTAAAATATAAATAGGTGTTAAATATGAATGAAGAGAATATTAATAAATATATAAAAGAAAAGTTATCTCTAGTTCCATCATTACCAGGTTCATATCAAATGAAAAATAACGTAGGAACAATAATCTACGTAGGTAAAGCTAAAAACCTAAAGAATAGATTAAAAAGTTACTTTACTGGACGTGTAACTGGAAAAACTAAGAAATTAGTAAGTGAAATAGTAGACTTCGACTATATCGTAACAGGAAGTGAACTTGAAGCATTTATATTAGAATTAAACTTAATAAAAAAATATGATCCTAAATATAACATTCTATTAAAAGATGACAAAAGCTATCCTTATATAGAATTTAAAAACGAAAAATATCCAAGTTTAATAGTAAAAAGAGAAGTAAATATCAACAAAAAACATAAAATGTTATTCGGACCTTATCCAAATGGACATGCTGCGCGTAGACTTGTTGATTTAATTAATAGATTATATCCATTAAAAAAATGTGATAAAATGCCAAAAAAAGAATGTCTTTACTATCACATAGGTGAGTGTCTTGGGTACTGTACACATAAAGATTTGGACACAACACAAATGCGACAAGAAATAATTGATATACTTAATGGTCATGACGAAATCTTAATTAATAAAATACTAGAAAAAATAAAAATAAACTCAGATAACCTTAACTTTGAAGTCGCATTAGACCTAAAAAAAGAACTAGATTACATAAAGGTTATATTTGAACGTCAAAAAGTAGAATTAAACGATGGTATAAATAGGGACATATTTAATTACTACTACGAAAACGGATACATTAGTATCGTAGTATTCTTCTTAAGAAATGGTAAACTTGTCGGAAACAAAAAGAACATATTTCCACTTATAGACGACATCAAAGAAACTCTCGAATACTATATAGTTAACTTCTACGCCAAAAAGAATATACCACCAAAAGAAGTTATCGTACCAGAATCTCTTGATATCGAACTACTAAATAGTGTAGTTAACTCAAAAATAGTAACCACGCAAAAAGGAAAGAAAAAACATTTGCTTGACTTAGCAGAAACTAATGCAAAAATCAATTTAGAAAACAATATGGAACTAGAATATAGAAAAAATGAAAAAACAGAAATTGCATGCAAAGAGCTAGGTGAACTACTTGGAATGCCTAACCTTAGCGTAATCGAATCGTTTGACAATTCTAACCTTTTTGGCTCATTCACAGTAAGTGGAATGGTTGTATTTATAGATGGTTCACCAAGTACCAAAGATTATCGTAAATTCAAAATATCAAAAGAACAAAATGATGATGTAGGCTCTATGAAAGAAGTTATTTATAGAAGATACCAAAGTGTATTATTAAACAGAACCAGAATACCAGACTTAATTTTAGTAGACGGAGGAATAAATCAAATAAACGCTTGTATGTCTATATTAAACGATTTAAACCTCAAAATAAAAGTATGTGGCCTAGCCAAAGATGACAAACACTCCCTAAATGAACTCTTAGATGGTGACATTTTAAAATCCTACAAAATAGACAAAAAAAGTAACGTATTTTACCTATTAACGAGAATAAGTGATGAAGTTCACAGATTCACAATAAATTATCATAGACAAATAAGAAGTAAAGGAAGCATAGCAAGTATACTAGATAATATTGATGGAATAGGTGAAACAAGAAAAAAGGAACTCTTAAAAAAGTTTGGAAGTATAAAAAAAATAACAGAAGCAACTTTAGAAGAAATAGAAACTATCTTACCACATAAGACTGCAGTAAACTTAAAAGAATATCTTGAAGCCTTAAAAGAAAAAGACACAAAAAAATAATAAAAATAGGAGTAAAAAATGCAAGAAACAAAAACAAATGAAATATATACATTAGACTATATATTCATACCATTTGCTAACCAAAATGATGTGAAATTAAGAGAAAACAAAATAATATACAAAGACGATATAATTGTAAATAGCGAATCAAAAAAAGAACATTCTCCAGTATCAGGATTATTTAATGGAGTTGGAGAAATTAATTCTGTTAATGGTATCACAAACGTCATAATAATAGAAAATGATTTTAAAGATACAGTCGAGAAGAAAAAAACATCTATATACGATATATACAAACTTAAAAGTGACATTATAAAAAAAATCTGGAAACCTAAAACTAGTGAAATAACATTAGAAATCAAAAAAAGAGACAATAACGATTTTAGAGACGAGTTTATTCTAAATGATAATATGAATATAATTCTCCAAACTTTAGACATAATTGACCAAACATATCCAGATATAGAAATAAAAATATCTATAGACAAAAGCAATTTAAAAGTATATCAATCTCTATTTAGCTATTTAGGAACATATCCAAATATCATAGTAGATTTTAATTCACCTAGTCAAGAATCTACTGTACTTAATATATATGAAATAATAGACATATATAATGATATAAAAAATTGCAATAAAAGAGATTATATATATCTTACATTAATAAATAATCAAGAATCTAGCGTAATAAAAACTAAAAAGAACTCTAATTTAAAAGATTTGCTAGAAACTTTAGAAATAAGTAGTACACACGCAATAATCAATGACAATTTAAAACTTACAGGAGTGAACTTCCTGCTAGATGAAAATGTATACAAAATACATGTAAAATAGTTCAAATACAAGATTCCAATCCAAAGAAACATAATGTAGAATTTAATTTTACTGTCCAGTGATAAGATAAAATAATGTAAACTTCAAGCAAAATACTATAAAATAACTATATAATTTGCTATAATAAAAATACAAAATAAGGAGGTGGAAGTATGAAGTGGATTAAAAAATATCTTCCTTGGTTATAATCTAGGATAAAAATAAGGGGGTTTTGATTATTATTAAAAGTAAGTATCGAACTTACAAAGAGGTGGAAGTATGAAAAATTTAAATAAATCTATAAAAGGAATAGGAGTATTTTTGTTATATATATTAGTACCAATGTTACTACCAAGCATAACATCATCCAATACAAAAGACCTATACATTAACATAGGTATTATGTTTTTATTACTTTTATTATTCATATTTGTATACAAAGAAGACATAATAAAAGATATAAAAGCATTTAACGCCCGCTTTTTTAAAAACATATGTAAGTCCCTAGCGTATTCAGCAATTTTAATAGTAGGATTATTAATTGTTTCAATCATATTAGTAGAAGTATTTCATGTAACATACAATAACTCTTCTCTTATAGACTCACTATTACACAAAAACATATTTTTACTAATTATATATGTATTTATAATTAGTCTATTCACAGAACAAATAGTATTTAGAAAAGTATTCAAAGATATATTACAAAACAAATATTTTTTCATAATCTTTTCTAGCCTTGTATATGCTTTTTGTCAAATTGGTTACAACATTTCTTCAACTAACGACTTATTTACACTAATACCTTTTGCATTCGCGGGCATAATACTAAGTGTATCATATGAAAAATCTAACAATCTAATAACACCATGTGTAGTATATTTATTCTATGATTTATTCATACTTTTAAATAGTATTTAATATAATGCAGAAAGGATTGCTATGAAAAAAGAATTTAGTATAACACTTATCTCTCTTTTATTAATAGTTATTGCAGGACTTGTAAATCACATAATTGATGCCAAAGACATAAAAATACAAAACAAAGACTTACTATCGAGCGATACGTTAATACATATATCGAAGACAAGAACAAAAGATGAAATAACATATGAAGTAGTAGACAAATCAAAAAACTTAACATACTCTTGGACATTTCCAAATGATGAAGCATTCGCCAGTTCATTAAAAGACAACATGGAAATTGACTTAGATTTAAGACTACAACTATTAACTGACATAAAAAATAAAGACATAGATAACCTAGTTTCAAATGAAGACAAATTGATAATAGCATTTAACCATCATGGAGAATTACCAACCAAAGCAAAAATAAAACTAGATGTAAGTAGTAAATACAATGATGGGGAAAAACTATATCTATACTATTACAATGAAGAAGAAGAACAAATAGAATATATAGAAAACGGAATAATTGTTAAAAATGGAACAATAGAATTTGAAATCACACATTGTTCAAAATATTTATTAACTGCTTCAATTGTTCAAGATGCAGTAAATAATCCTAAAAACATAAATATAATAATAATAGTTATGGTTGTAGTAATTATTGTACTTATAGGTGCTACACTATTCCAAAACAAGAAATAAGTCTTAGTAGGCTTACTTTTTTAATGCTCTAATTTTTTCAACTCAAAATCTTTATCACATCTAATTAATAAATCAAAAAGTATAGAGAGTACAGAGTATTTTTGTTATAATAGTTGCAGGTGGTAAAAATGAACTATGTATTATACGGAGAAAATGAAACAGAATTAGAAAAATTTATAGACAAAATTATAAAAGAAGAAAACATAGAAAATAAAGTTACTTACAATTATAAAGAATGCGAAATAGAAGATGTACTTGAAGAATGTTCTTATCTTGACTTATTTGGTTCAAAAAAAATAGTAATACTAAATGACTGTGAATTTCTAACAACAAAATCAACATTAGAAAACAAGGCGTTAGAAAATTATATAGAAAATCCAAACGAAAATACAACACTAATATTTAAAATAATAGCAGAAAAACTAGACGAAAGAAAAAAACTAGTAAAACTATTGAAATCAAAAGTTACCATAAAAGAATTTAAACCATTAGACGAATCAAACACTACAACTTATATCAAAAAATATTTTGAAAATCTAGAATTTGAAATAGATATGAACAGTGTTAAAGAAATAGAAGAAAGATTAAAATCAAACACTAAAGTAATCGACCGAGAACTAGAAAAACTATATTTATATAGAATTAATGAAAAACACATTAGTTTAGACGATGTAAAAAATGTAATAACTAAATATAGTGAAAACAATATATTTGAACTTGTTGAGGCTGTTGTCAAAAATGATAAACAAAAAATATTTACATTATATAAAGAACTAATAGAAGAAAAAGAAGAACCAGCAGTAATAGTATCACTATTAGCAGGTCAATTCAGACTATTATATCAAGTAAACATACTAGCAGAACAAGGAATGGATTCTACTAAAATTGCAAGTAAACTAGGCGTCCATCCTTACAGAGTCACACTAGCTATCAAAGCAAGTCACAACATAGAAGAAAAGAAAATGCTCAATATATTAGAAAGTCTAGCAAATGTTGATAAAAGCATTAAACTAGGCCTTACAGACAAAACCAAAGCGCTAGAAACATTTTTTCTAGAATTATAAGGAGAATTTATGACAAACGAAGAAAAACAAATTATATTTAACCGAGTTCATTCCCTATATACATCTGCTATATATGACTATAGCAAAACAGATGACTTCAAAAAAATGCAAG
Source organism: uncultured Bacilli bacterium (assembly GCA_910586295.1). GTDB lineage: Bacteria > Bacillota_I > Bacilli_A > RF39 > UBA660 > MGBC139354. The sequence goes on from CAJUGE010000007.1 coordinate 15,220, forward strand.
AAGCAAGTGAGACTTTCAAAGAATTTATAATAATATTCCAAGAGAATATAAAAGATGAGTTAGAAGAAACCAACCACCTAACACAACTTTCGTTTAGAAACATAGAAAACGACAGAAAAATTTTAAAACAAAAAAAGAAAACGATAAGAAATTCTTAGTTAATTTTAGTAGTCCTACTAAAGGTTCACTAGTCCTCACTGCTCGTTTTCTTAACTACTAGATTACAATAAAAAGTCATCCTTGTCAACAAAAAAATGACAAAAATAATGCACTAATTTTTTAGTGTATTTTCTTTGATACGATAACAAAAATAATTTAAAAAAATTCAAAAAATAAGTAGACATAAAGTGTGAAAATACTTATAATAAAAAGTCAAACGGGAGGTAAAAACATGATTAAAAACAACTTACCAGTAATATTACTTAAAGGCCTAGTGTTATTACCTCTAGAAGATGCCAGAATAGAACTAAACAACGATATAAGTAAAAAAGTCATAGACATCTCTAAACTATATCACAATAACGAAGTACTAGTAGCAACCCCTATAAACGAACTAGAAGAAAGCCCAGACACAGGAGACTTACCCAAAGTTGGAGTAATTGCTAGTATTACAAGTAGAATAGATTTACCAAATGGAAACACTAGAATCGTTCTAAGTGGACAAAGGAGAGTAAAAGTTCTAAGTTATGTAAATTATTCTAATGAAACCGATATATTAGAAAGCATATTTGTAACATATAGAGACGAAGAATATAGCGAAGTAGAAGAAACTGCACTTCTAAGAAAATTAATAGGAGACCTAGACAAATACATAAGTGCTAACCCCTACATATCAAACTCCATATTAACAAGCATAAAAGGAATAACAGACCTAGACAAACTAACAGACAAAATCGCAAACTTTCTACCATTAAATCTTGAAAAGAAAATATCACTAATGATAGATACAAGTCGCATATCTCGTACAAAAAAACTTATAACAGAAATAAACATAGAACTTGCAGTATTAGAATTAGAAAACAAAATAGAAATAGAATTTAGAAAGAACTTAGACCAAACTCAAAAAGAACTAATACTAAAAGAAAAATTAAAAATTATAAAACAAGAACTTGGAGAAAAAGATAGCAAAACTGAATACATCGGCATCATTCAAGAAAAACTTAAAAACGGAAATATTCCCCAAAACATATCTAACAGAATAAAAAATGAACTTGCTAGATACGAAATAACGCCAGAAATAAGTCCAGAAATGGGAGTAATTAGAAACTACTTAGATTATCTAATAAAAATTCCCTGGGGCCAATATACTAAAGATGAACAAAATCTCAAAAAAATAGAAGAGTCTCTTAATAAATCACACTACGGACTTACAGAAATAAAGAAAAGAATAATAGAATATATAGCAGTAAAAGAAAATAAAGGTAGCACATACCCTCCAATCATATGTTTAATCGGACCACCTGGAGTAGGTAAAACAACACTTGCAAGCAAAATCGCAGAATCACTAAAAAAGAACTTCGCTAAAATTAGCTTAGGCGGAATCAATGATCCAGCAGAACTACTTGGGCATAGAAAAACATACATAGGCAGTTGTCCTGGAAAAATAATCCAAAGCGTGATAAAAACACAATCTATGAACTCTCTTATACTACTTGATGAAATAGATAAAATATCAGATAGTTACAAAGGTGACACATCGAGTGCTTTACTAGACATACTTGACTATAACCAAAACAAAGCATTTGTAGATAACTTCATAGAAGAAGAAATAAATTTAAGCAAAATAACTTGGATTTTAACTGCAAACGATAAAAGCACAATCCCACCTGTACTATTAGATAGGCTAGAAATTATAGAAATCGATTCATACATAAAACCAGAAAAAATAGAAATAGCCAAAAACTACCTAATACCAAATTCACTTTCCAAGGTAGGCATTGGCACTCAAATCAAGTTTACTGACGAAATCATAGGAAATATTATAGACAAATACACAAAAGAAAGTGGTGTAAGAGAATTAGAAAGACTAATAAATAAAATTATACGAAAAATAATTACAGAGAATAAATTAGCAAATAAACCAGTAACTCCCTTAACTCTAGGGAATCAAGAACTAAAATCATACTTAAAAAACGAAAAATACATAAAAAGAGAGAAAGATTGCTTAGCACCAGGATACGTAGTAGGGCTAGCATACACTCCATATGGAGGAGAAACTTTAGAGCTAGAAGTTACAAGTTACAAAGGAGAGCAAAATTTTATAACTACTGGCTCACTCGGTAAAGTCTTAGAAGAAAGTATAAAAATATCACTAAGCTATATAAAATCGATGGAAGACTATTTTAAAATAAACGAACAATCCCTAAACAAAACATTTCATATAAACTTTAGAGAAACTGCGACACCAAAAGATGGCCCATCTGCTGGAACATTAATAACTACTTGCATACTAAGCCACATCTTAGGCAAAAGCATTCCCAAAAATATCTCTATGACAGGAGAAATGACATTATTAGGAGAAATTCTCCCAGTAGGCGGAATAAAAGAAAAAGTGATGACTGCAATCAGAGAAAATATAGACATTTTATACATTTCGGTGTATAATAAACGCGAGATTGAAGAACTTGATGACTATCTCAAAAGCAAAATAAAATTTAAATTAGTTAAAAATTACAAAGAAATACATAAAGACCTATTTGAAAGGAGAGAAAAATATGAGTTACATAACAGAAAGCAAAAAAGCAAAAACTCTTAGGGAAGCATTTAGAACGAGTGAAACAGATATACTAGCATATGAAATCTATAAAGGCATAGACGGAACACCAAGAATCGCACTATATATATTATTAGATGACGAATTAAGAACATCTATAAAATTAGACGAACTAGGCATTCCAACAGACGAATTAATAACAAATATAGAAAAAATTGGATATGTGCAAGTGCAAAAAGAAAACAAACTTGTAAAAAAAGCATCATAAACTTTTACACTCCTTCATACTTTTTAATGAAAGGAGTGTTTTATATTGAATAATGTAATAGAATTTAAAAAAGATTGTATCATGAAAACCAGAATAGAAGAAATAACAGACATTTCCCTAAGCCATGACTATAAAATACTTGAAGATACTATTGAAGGATACTTTGATGTAAGTGGAGAATACAAACTTACAAAAGCTAGCTTGCAAAAAGAAGAATTTACATATACAATTCCATTTACCATTGGATTATCTAGTCTAATTGACCGTAATTCAATAAATCTAACTATAAAAGATTTTAAATACGAAACAGAAAAAGATGTACTTCACTTAAAAATGTACTTAAATATGGAATATCAAGAAATAGTATACGAAGAACCAATACCTGAACCAATAGAAATAGAAGAACCTATTCTAGAAGAACCAATAGAACAAAAAGAAGAAGTTGAAGAAGTTGAAGTGATGGAAATTAAAGAGGAGGAAAGTGATACAATTATGAATGATATAGAAGAAATGCTAAATGAAGCAAGTAATTTACAAACACCGCAAGTTTTTCATAATGAAGTAATGCTAGAAAACATAGAAAGTGAAACTAAAGAAGTAAAAGAAAATCTAATACACACTGAACTTAACGAAAGTGATACTGAAGTCTTAGAAAGTATAATGAGCAATACTGAAGAAAGTTTCTACAAATACAAAATATACATAATGAGAGAAGAAGACACAATAGAAAGTATAGCTATAAAATATAATGTAACACTAGATGACTTAAAAGAATATAATGACTTAAGCAATATAAATATAGGAGACAAAATAATAATACCTTTTACACTAAATGAACAAGATTAATAAAATTCAAATTCGTGGAAACGTAAAAATATTTAGTACAGAAAGTGAAAAATATGTAACAAAACCTAAAAAGAAAGACTTAAGTTCTTTGTTTAATTATTTAAATACCAGAGGCTTTAATATAACGCCAGAAATAATTGATGAAAACAAAGACGAAATAAGATATAAATACTACGAAGATAGCCCATTTTCTTCTCCTACTAAAGATGAAGACTTGATAAAAACAGTAAGTAGCCTACATTACAAAACAACATATTTTAAAGATATAAGTAGAAAAAAATACAAAGACATATATAACACTCTTATAGGCAATATAGATTATTTAAAAGAATACTATGATAATCTTATAAGAACTATAGATTTCAAAATATATATGTCTCCAAGTGACTACTTACTAGCAAGAAATTTTACAATAATAAATTCAAATCTTATATTTATAGAAAAAGAATTAAATGCTTGGTATAACTTAGTAAAAGACAAAACAAAAGAGAAAGTGTGCATAGTTCACAATAACTTAAAAAGAGAAAATTTTATCGAGGGGGAAAAAGTAGTCCTTACAGGGTGGGATAATTATTTGGTTGATACACGTATCCTTGATATATATAAGTTGTACAAAAAAGAATATAAAAAGATGGACTTTACAAATCTATTAAAAATATATAATGATGAATACCCACTTGACGATGAAGAATCAAAACTATTAACAATCATGATTAGTATGCCAAGCACTATTAAAGAAACTAATAACGAATATGATAAAATAAAAGAAATAAATGAAATATTAGATTACATTTATAGGACTAACGAACTAATTAAAACTGGAGTATTAAAAAGCTCCTAAATATTATATTAGGCTAAACACCTAATATTTTTTTAATAAAAATATTGATTATTATTAAAAATCCTTTATTTATAAGGCTATAAACAAAACTTTCAATTATTCTTACTACTAATTTACTACTTTGTAAAAAGGTCTCACATTTAATATATAATAAAATTTAATTCTATTTGTTTTTATTAGTGGTGTATATGATATAATTAAATAAGAAAAGGAGGATTTATATTGATAGAAGAAGTAAGAAAACAAGTATGCAAATTATTAGATAAAGATAATTCTGGTCATGGAATGGAACATGTCAATAGAGTATTGAATTTATCTTTAAAGTTTGCCAAAACAGAGAAAGCTAATAAAGATGTTGTTGCTTTAATAGCATTATTGCATGATGTTGATGATTATAAATTATTCGGAATAGAAAGTGCAGAAAATTTAATAAATGCTAAAAAAATTTTGGATCAATGCTCGATTACTGATAATATTAAAGAGCAAGTTTTAAATGCTATTAAAACTATTGGTTATAGCAAAAGATTAAAAGGTATTAGTCCATTAACACTTGAGGCTATGGTAGTATCAGATGCTGATATGTGTGAAGGAATTGGTGCTACTGGTATACTGCGTAGTTATCAATACAATTTATCCCATAACAATTTGTTTTTTGAAAAAAATATATACCCTACATTAAATATGTCGGCAAATGATTATATGGCAAAAAAAAATGGAACTGTTGTTACTCATATGTTTGAAAAATTACTAAAACTAAAGGATTTGATGTTAACTAATTCTGGAAAAAAGAGACAATAGAAAGACATAATATAATGATTGAATTCCTTTACCATTTTTTTGAAGAAGAAAATGTCCCAGATTGGATTGATTATTTAAATAATTATCTAAATGAAGACGAAAGCAATTAAACATTAATTATAATTATTACTAGTTTTGTTACAAATATTTAAGTAAAGTTATTTTAATATATGCTTCATGCTACATAATAAGGGTAATACTATTCCTTATTATGGCTTAGACTTAGTGGCTTAGCCACTAGTCTCGCTCATAAAGTTGTTTTTGATACTATAGTACTATATAGTATTTTTTAATATTTAAAATTAATAATACAAAATAAGTACTAAAAATTTACTAGCATTTTACTACTTTTGAAAACAAAAATATAAGAAATTATAAAAATATATGTTATTTTCTTTTAAAAGTAAAAACGGAATAAATACTTATAAATAAAGGTTATAACGACATTTAAGAACTTATAAAAGAATAATCAAAAACTAATAGAATTTAAGAATCTCTAAAAAGTTGAAAAACCAAAGCGCCTATTAGAATTATTAAGAGAATTACATTTCCTCTTGAAGGCATAACTAAAGCAAAAATTGCTTGCCAAACGATTAAAACAACATTTACTGTAAGAACAATTATATTAAAAAGTTTTCTATTAGTCTTATATAAACTTATAATTTCATTTAACTTATTCATATAATATAGTATGTCATTTAATTAAAAAATGTGACTTCAAATTATTATTCGTATCAAAAATTTGAAGATTTGTCAAAACATTCGTATCAAAAATTTGAAGATTTACTAAAACATTCGTATCAAAATCTTGAAATTTTCTTGATTTTCCCCATAAAATAGGGTATTATTAGGTATAGGTGAAAAGTATGAAAAGGAAATTTTATGATACATTACTTAATTGGAAAAATAACCACATTAAAACTCCATTAATGGTAATTGGTGTTAGACAAATAGGCAAAACTTACTTAATAGATGAATTTTGTAAGAATGAATTTAAAGATTATATATACGTAAATCTTATGAAAGCCCCTAATATAGTTAGAATCTTTGAAGAAAATATAAACTTTGAAGATAAAGTTAAAAAGATAGAATTAGAACTCAACAAAAATATCACAGAAGAAACAATTATCTTTTTAGATGAAATACAAGAATCTGAAGAAGCAATATGCTCTTTGAAATTCTTTTGTGAGAGTACATTCTCCTATAAAATAATATGTGCCGGAAGTTTACTTGGAGTTAAATTAAACAGATTTAACTCTTCATTTCCAGTAGGAAAAGTAAAATTAGAATATATGTATCCAATGGATTTTGAAGAATTTTTAATAGCCTTAGACAAAGAAATGTGGCTTAATGAAATCAAAAGATGTTACCAGAATATGGAGAGTATTTCTATTCATGATAAATTAATTAATCTTTATCGTACATATTTATGTATAGGAGGAATGCCAGAAGTAGTGAAAAATTATATAGATAATGAAGAAAACATACTCGCATTAGACAAAAATATACTTAAAGATATTATAGTTTCATACAAAGCAGATATGAATAAATATATAAGAAATAAAGCAGAATCTGTTAAAATAGAGAAAGTATATGACAAAGTGCCAACAATACTTGCCAAAGAAAATAAAAAGTTTCAATATTCTGATATAGAAAAAAATGCTAATAAAAGAGATTATGAAAGTGCAGTTGAATGGTTAATATCTAGTAACATGGTATATGAATGTAACTTAATAAAAAAGGTAGAAATTCCTTTAAAAGTATATCTTGATGAAGACTATTTTAAATTGTATTTAAGTGATGTAGGTATCTTAACATCTTTACTAGAAATAAATCACTCTGATATATTATTAGATACTGACTTTATGTTCAAAGGTTCAATTGCAGAAAACTATGTAGCTCAAGTTTTTAAAGGAAACGGTATAAGACTCTACTATTGGAAATCATCTAATAAGGCAGAAATAGATTACTTATTATATAATGATGATGGAATTATTCCAGTGGAAGTTAAAGCTAGTGACAATAACAAATCCAAAAGTTTAAATGTTTATATGGATAAATATAAGCCAAAATATGGTATAAGAATTTCTACTAAAAATTTTGGATATGAAAATAATATCAAATCAATACCTCTTTATGCTACATTTTTAATAAAATAAATTTATTATCTAATCACACAACATAAAATTATTTAGTCTACACTAGATAATTTTTTTATGGTATAATGTTCTTACAGTAGGTGATGATATGAAGAATAAAAAAGGATTTATCTCAATGGCAGTAGTGTATAGTTTTGTAATAGTATTCTTACTAGTAATGCTATCATTATTAACTTCTTATGCATACAGAAGTAGTCTAATAGGAACGCAAGTTAAAGAAGTCAAACAAAATTTAAACAGGGAGTATGAATAATGAAAAGGGGATTTGTATTTATAGAGACACTAATAGTGCTAGTAGTCTTAACAGTAAGTATAGTAAGTCTATATGGATTATACATAAAAATATCTTCTGACATTAATCAAAGAAGATATTATGACAATATAAGTGATTTATATAAGACCGATTTAGTAAGAGATTTCATAACTAAACAAACATTAGAAAGTACTACCAACTTTATCACAATAACACCATCAAACTGTTCATCGTATATGGAAGACGGATGTAAAACTGTATTAGAAACATTAAATATAGAAAATGTATATATAAACAATACTGACATAGATATCATATTATCATCGAGTTCTATTCCATTAAAAAACTCTGCTAAAGAATACATGAAAACTATAAATCGTTCCAAAAGTGCTAGATTTATAATAGTTAACTTCAAATATAATGGAAGAAACTACTATGCTTCGCTAAGAATATAAGGAGGTTTTATGATAAATAAAAAAGGATTTACATTACTTGAAGTCACCATAAGCATAGCCTTACTATCATTAGTAATGGTATTTATGTTTAGACTATTAAATATGGTAAGAAAAGATGAAAACGCAATATCATTAACGACAGAATTATTATTAAACAAATCGATTTTATCTAAAAATTTAAACGAAAGCATAAAAAAAAGTAAGGGAATCTCATCATCAACTTGCACAGAAACACTTTGCACATTTAATATGAATGATGGAACAACAAAAGAACTAAAACTTACCAATAACAACACAGTAATAGAATTAATAGATACAACAAACAATCAAAAAGAAGTTGTAAGAGAACTACCTAATGACTTTAATTATAAAATAAGAAGAGTGGACAACGAATATCTCACTTTAATAACAATAATTGTAAACTCACACGAAGAATACAATGTAGAAATAGTTGATAAGAAGATTTAATATCATAACTAGTAGCTTATTCTTCAAAATGAATTTAACATTCAACTTATATTCGCTCAAAATACTAAAAGCTTGCATCAAAACACTCATACCAGAAAAAGATAAAAAGAGAGAAATAAAAATATACTTAACTTGAGTACTAAAAACACTAGTGCTCATATTTTTTATACCACTTGTCATTTCAAAAATACCATTTATAATAGCAAGCATCTCATCACTTAAATTGACAAAATGCACAAAAATATTAAGTATAGTCATAAAAAACATAATGGTCCCCAAAATAACTAAAAGAGTATTTATATTATTTAAAATGCTACTACTAAGCAACTTTGGAAAACTGACTCTACTTGTACTAATACTTGCAGACACATTGCTTATTTTCTTATAATAAAGAAAATAAACCATAAAATTTGAAATATAAACACTAATAAGTGCCATAACACCTAACTTCAAACTTCCCATCATAAGAAGTCCCACACTACTAATAACAAACATAGGATTTGGGAAAAAAGTAACAGACATCATAATCTCCGCATCCCTCATACTTATCATTTTATTATCTAAAAAAATTTTTATATATTTAGCATTACTAGGAAGACCAGAAATCATAGATAATAAAATAACATAGCCATATTTAAACCTAAGTATGCTCTTAAGATAATCAACATACCCGTAATTCATTAAAAAATCTACCAAAATAAAAAATGGAAACAAAGTGGGGAGTAAATTTTTAATAAAAACATCCATACTATAATTAACAGAATCAATTATCACTTCTGGGCTAGACAAAAAAACAAATATTACAAAGCTAAAAAATACAACTTTAATTAAATTTCCTAAATTTTTAATCATAATTTTCCTCACTATATGTTATAATAAAATGAGAGGTAAATTATGGAAACTAATAAAATATATGTAAAAACTAAAAAATTTATAAAAGAAAATTACTTAAGTATAATTTTTGTAATAATTTGTATATTACTTGCTACTATAAGATTAGATTATGAAATCTACACTCCAGGAGGGCTAAGTAATCTTGAAAAAAGAATAAAAGTAGAAGATGGATACGAAAGTAAAGGCTCATTTAACCTTACATATGTAAGTTCTAAAACAGGTACAATTCCTGCTATACTTTTATCGTATATTATACCATCTTGGGATTTAGTAAGTATAGAAGAAGTAAGGATAAACGAAGACGAAGATTATGATGACATCCTAAAACGTGGTCAAATAGATTTACAAAGTGTTAACGAGAATGCTATTGCTGTAGCTTTTAAAACCGCTGGGATGAAATATGAAATTCTTAAAAATGATACTCAGATATATTATAAATTAGAGAATGCTAAAACCAACTTGAAAACTGGTGACATAATTAAAACTATAGATGGTAAGGAAATTACTAGTTTAGAAAGTGTAAGTGAATCTTATGAAGACAAAAAAGCAGGAGATAGAATTGAAATAACTGTTCTTAGAGATGGTAAAGAAAAAGAGTGTTATGCAACACTATATGAAGAGGATGGTAAAGTATTAATTGGAATTACTTTGGTAAGCACAATTGATGTTGAAACAGAAAAGGATGTTTCATTCAAATATAAAGGAACAGAATCAGGTGCTTCTGGAGGTTTAATGTCTGCATTAGAAATATACAACAGAATAACAGAATATGACTTAACAAAAGGCAAAAAAATATCTGGCACTGGAACTATCTCATTAGACGGAAAAGTCGGAGAAATTGCTGGTGTAAAATATAAACTTGCAGGAGCAGTAAGAAAAAAGGCGGATGTTTTCATCGTACCAAGTGAAAATTATGAAGAAGCAATAAAGTTGAAAGAAAAAAACAAATATGATATTATAATTATAGAAGCAGATACTTTTGAAAATGTTGTGAACACTTTAAAAAAACTATAAAAGGAGAATTACCAAATGAATTATTATCATATAGATAACTTATACATAGGAGTTTTAGTAACCATTAATAATCCTACTAGGAAAAGACCGCACATAACTAAAGATGTTTCTAAAAAAATAATATTTGAAAGAATAATAAAAGACGACAATATTTTCTATGCAAGTGTACTTACCGGAACTTTTGTGCCAGCAGAATACTCTACAAAAACCTTAATCAAAGGCATGACTTACTGCACAAACGTAGAACCACTATCAAATTATTATAATAAAACAGAAGTTATAGATAAAGAATCTGTTAAGATTATTGAAAGTGAAATAAATAAAGAAATTTCTTCTAAAATAGATACTTCTAAAATATACAAAACAGATAATATCTATATTGGAAGGATATTTCACTTTACAGTTGATAACTACATAAGAATTTACTCTACACAAATTTTTTCAAGAGAATATATATTTGAACAAGTAGACTATAAAAATTATAAAGCTTATAGAGAAATTTGGAGCAAAATAGTTTATTGTGAACTTCAAAATACTCCTAAAATCGGTAAAGAATATATTCAAATAATACCCTTTAATGAAGTATTTAAAGGGTATAAAACGGTAACAGAAAATGAACTTTTGAATTTAGAACAAAGATTATCAAACTCGGTTATAACTAAACCAAAAAAAGCTTTAACTTTAAAATCACAGTTTATTCGTTAAATCGAATATCTTTTTTGCTTTAAACACAATTTTCGATAACCAATAATATTAAAAATATCACATACCACTAGTGTAATATATATTTTTTTGATATAATATCTTTATAAGAAGGAGCAAAGAAATGAAAATTACTAGAAGCGAATTAAGAGAAAAAATAATGACTATACTATATCAAGTAAATGTATATAGAAAAGAAAAAATGGAATACAACATAGATTCTATAATAAAAGAAATTAATTTATCTAATGATGAATTTGTTAACTCAATAGTATTAGGAACGATAGAAAAAGAAAACGAAATAGACTCTCTTATTAACAAGTATATGAAAGACTGGACTATTAAAAGGTTAGGTAATATAGACCAAGCGATATTTAGAATGAGTGTTTATGAGCTATTATACACAGATACCCCACATATAGTTAGCATAAATGAAGGAATAGAACTATCTAAAAAATTTAGTGATGAACGAGTTATAAAAATGTTAAATGCTGTGCTAGATGAAATATTAAATAACGAGGTAAATAATGAGTGAAGAAATATATTTAACAGTTAGTGACTTAAACAATTACATAAAGACTATATTTGATAGAGATGAATTTCTTAATTTCGTTTGTATAAAAGGTGAAATAAGCAATCTAAAATTTCACACTAGAGGACACTTATATTTCAGCTTAAAAGATGAAAATAGCAAAATAAATGCAGTTATGTTTAACTATCAAGGTGCTGGACTTAACTTTATACCAAAAGACGGAATGAATGTAGAAGTTAGGGGACGTGTAAATGTATTTGTAGCAGGAGGAAACTATCAAATTAATGTTACTAGTATGAGAGAAGATGGTATAGGTAATTTATATATATTGTTTGAAGAACTTAAAAAGAAATTATCAGAAGAGGGACTGTTTGAAGAATCCAGAAAAAAGAAACTTCCTAGGATACCAAAGAAAGTCGGAGTTATAACTGCTTCTACAGGCGCGGCAGTAAAAGACATAATAAGTACCATCAACAGAAGATTTCCACTTACAGAAATAATACTTTTTCCTACTCTAGTACAAGGTGAAGGTGCAAAAATAAACATAGTTAAAATGCTAGAAAAAGCAAGTGAAAGTGATGTTGATGTTATCATAATCGGAAGAGGTGGAGGCTCTATTGAAGACTTATGGGCATTCAATGAAGAAATAGTAGCAAGGGCGATATATGATTGTCCAAAACCAATAGTAAGTGCAGTAGGACATGAAATAGACTTTACAATAAGTGACTTTGTAGCAGACTTACGAGCTCCCACTCCAACAGCAGCTGCAGAACTAGTCGTACCTAGCCAATTAGAAATATCCAGATATCTTAACGATTACAAATCAAGAATAATAAGCGTCATAACTAAAAAAATAAGTGCCTATGAAGAAACTTTAAAAAAATATAAAAACAACTATATACTTAATAACCCTCTAAGTTTATACGAAAAAGAAGAACAAAAACTAGACAATCTTCTAGAAAAATTAATTACTACAATCAAACACAAACTAGAAACAGAACCAAGCAAACTGCAAAACTTAAAAGAAAAACTATTTACCATAACTAATAGAAAATTAGAAAATTACACATCTAAACTAGAAAACATAAAAATCAAACTAGAACTATTAAACCCAGAAAATATTATAGAAAAAGGTTACTCAGTAACACTTGTAGATGGAAAGATAATAAAAAGTTTAAAAGACATTGAAAAAGGAAATAATATAACAACTAAATTGAAAGATGGAATAATAACAAGTAAGGTAAGTGAAATAACATATGAATGATAATAAATTTTTTTGGAGCAAATTAAATCCTAATAGTAATAAATTAAGAGAAATAATAGATAATTCTATAGAAAGCCTAAGCGAAAAATTACTAGAATCTATAACTGAAAACGCATCAATAAATCCAAATAAGCATTTTGAATATATGAAAGAGTTAATACAAAAAGGAGCAGATATTAACTATAGAAGTAAAAACGGAAAAGTAGTATTATGCGAAGCTGCAAGATACTTGGATTTTACAGAACTAGAATATTTAATAAAATTGGGAGCTTATATCAACACAAAAGACAGAGAAGGTAACACACCACTTCATAATAGTATACATAATCCCAATACAGAAAACTTAATACTATTACTAAATAACTTTGCTTTTATAAATAGTGTAAACATCTATGGAAACACACCACTAATGGAAGCAATACTAGCCAATAACATACAAGCTATCAAAATATTAATATTAAAAAATGCAGACTTATCTATAAAAAATATTGATGGGAATACTGCTCTAGATTTAGCTAATACACTGAATAATGACAATATAAAACAATTATTAACACAAGAAATAACTGCAAAAAAATTAAGGAGGAAATAAATAATGACTAAAGAAAAAACATTTGAAACATCACTTTTAAGCTTAGAAGAAATAATAAGAGAACTTGAAAAAGGAGAAGTTCCATTAGATGATATGATAAAAAAATATGAAGAAGCAATGACTCATGTTAAATTCTGTGAAGAATCACTAGCAAATGCTACCAAAACTGTAAATAATATACTTAATGAAGATGGTACTTTAAGTGATTTTAATACCGAAGAATAACAATAATTACCAATAAGTATATATTGGTAGTTTTTTTATTATATAAAAGTTAATAGTAATAACTGAGGTGGGAAAGTGAAAAAAATATTATTAACACTATCACTAATGCTATTCATCCCACTCAATATAATAGCTTACTCTGAAAATATAATACCTGGTGGTGAAAATATAGGAATTGAAATTAATTCTGAAGGACTTATAGTTGTAGGCTTTTATAAAGTAGATGGAAAGTATATTGGTAGTGAAACACTTGAAGTTGGAGACATAATTTTAAGCATTGAAGGAGTAAATGTTGACTCGATAAAAGAAATGAGCTCTGTAATCGAAGACAAAATAACAAATGATGAAGTAAACATACAAATTAAAAGAAATGGTAAAATCAAAAACACAAAACTAACTTTAATAAAAGACGATGGAGTATATAAGACAGGATTATACATCAAAGAAAAAGTTACTGGAATAGGTACAATAACATATATCGATCCTGAAACTAAAATATATGGTGCACTTGGTCATGAAATAATAATGAATGAAACAAAAAGCAAAGTAGAGGTAAAAAGTGGTAACATATATGAAAGTTATGTCAACGGAATTGACCGAAGTGTAGATGGCTCTGTTGGAAGCAAAAATGCTACTATATTATATGATAAAGTGCTTGGAACAATAAACGAAAACAAAAGTGTAGGTATATTTGGTATATATAATCAATCACTTCCAAATAAAAACACATTAAAAGTTGCTAATTGGAATGAAATCAAAACTGGAAGTGCAAAAATATATACAATAACTGATAAAGATGTAGTAGAAGAATATGAAATTGAGATCACTGACTTAAATAAAAGCGAAATAAAATCTAACAAATCCATTTCATTTAAAATTACTGACGAGAGACTATTAGAAAGAAGTGGTGGAATCGTGCAAGGCATGAGTGGAAGTCCAATAATACAAGACGGGAAAATAATCGGAGCAGTTACTCACGTTATAATAGATGACGTAAACAGTGGTTATGGAGTATTTATAAGAACAATGCTTGAAGAAGGAGAGAGCTAATCTCTCTTTTTCTTTACTTTTAAAATCCTAAGTTATATAATAAACAAACAAAAGGAAGTGCAATATGAAAGTAAAAGTTTTAAAAGAATTAATCAAAGAAGACGTTTTAGATATTAATAATAAAGAAACATTTGAAAGTGTAATAAATCTTAGTGATGAAGTATCAATTTTTTTACTAAACATCAAATCTAAAAAAACAAAAAAATCTTTAATAGAAATATTTGAATTAGCAAGCAAAGTTGATTTTTATGAAGAATTAACTAGTAGCATAAGTAAAATTAATGAAGAAATACTTGAGTATAGTTTACCGATAATTAACTACTTAATTGAAAGTTATTATACTATTGAATTAAGTAAAGAAAAAATAATTCATACTATAAATACCTTATGTAGTGTAGAATCAAAAGACATAGTAAATGCAATTAGAACAATACTTAACAACTTTTCATTTTTGAGACTTAATGAAGAATATTACAAAACTGCCATAACACTAATAGGAGAAACAAAAAACAACACTCTTTTAAAAATGTATTTAAAGTTCATTCTAAATGAAGACCTACAAGATGGAAATTTCTACACTTATGTTTTAAATGAAATACAAAGTATAGAAGATGCTAATATATTAGAAGTTTTACTTAATATTGTCACAGATGAAGACCTTAAAGAAAAACCACAACATTTTAAATACATATTTGGAATATCTAAAAATATAAGAGATATTGATACACTTTATCCATTATCAGAAATTCTAGTATGTCGTCACTTGTTAAAACTGCCAAACTATAAAACTATAATAAATTGCCTTATTCGTACTAACTACCCAAGTAAGCCCACATATTTTAATGCATTCTTAGATATTATATATGATATTGATGGTGATGAAGCTTACAAAGAAAAATACTATATAGATGTAATAAATACATTAGATAATGTAACTATACAAAATATTTGGGAATGTATAAATCTCACTACCAATAAAGACTTATACACTTCAAATCACTATAGATTTGTCATAAGTAACTTCACTAATATTAAAAATGCTACTATATGTGAGAGCTATCGTTATTTAGCATGTGATGAAGATTTTCTAGAAAATGATGATTACGAAACAATACTCAGCTTTGTAAGCAGAATAGAGAATCTTGGTGTATTTTGGGACTTTAAAGAATTAATGGAATATGAAGAACTAAGAGAAAGTGATAACTATCTATTTGCATTAGAAGTAATGAGCAAACTAAAAACACGCGATATTTCAATAACAATGTTAAATGTACTTTCAGATGATTTTTTAGTAACATTTAGCAACTATAGATTATTAATAAATAAAATTATTGAATTAAAAGACATAAACAAAATAAAGCTAATATCAGAATTTTTAACTTGGAATCAAACCATCGATGACGAAACAAAACTTTCTCTAATACTACAACAAGCTACTGAGATAGAAAGTACTAAAAATCTAGAAAATTACTTTAATTATTTAAAAGACTCAAATAATGTAGTTAGTGACGATTACTTAACAAGAACATCACTTATCATTTCAAAAATGAAAAATCCGAGTACTTACGAAACTCTAGTAAACACATTCTATACAATTTATAGATTAAAAAGTAATGAGACAGAAAAGCAAAACACACTATTTAGTGGTATTTCAAGATTTTTGGGTTCTGATTCTTCTAATGAAGACAAAAGAATAAATATCATATTATCTTTACCTTTAGAAATATTTTCAGAAAAGCTTTTAAGAAATTTGAACATCGCTATACTAGATAACAACCTTTACAATTCTAATTATTTTGAATATGCTATAAACCTATTTAGAGATTTTAATGACGAAACCTGTGAAGTATTAACAGAAATAATTACAAGTAGCTATTTACTAAAACGAGATGACTATAAAGAAATAATAAATAAAATAATAGAAATAAAAAGTATCTCACATTTAAAACACATAAGTAAATTAATAAAATTATTAGAAGACAATATCTCACGTTTAAAACACTTAAATAAATCAATAAAAATATTAGGAGACAATATAATCGATTCAAATTTATTAAATATTATTCTGGATAAGAATGACGAAAGAATAATTATAGACATTAAGAATATACTAGCTGATTTATCAAAACTAATTATGATTAATACTAGTCCTACAGAATTAATTAAAGAATACTTAAAAAATCCAAATAGCGAAAAAATCAAGTTAATAACAAGAATCGCGTGTTCGCAAAATGAAATAGTACAAAAACATAAACAAAGCTTATACATTGAATTGCTTACTAAAGGAAGTTTGAATCAAAGAACGATTTACTATTTAGATATACCTAAACAAGATAAAAGTACAATCGAAGAAGAAATATTAGGCACATCTTCACTTTATTTAATAGAAGACATAGTTTCATTCGCACAAACGGCAACCCAGGAAGAACTATTAGAAGAATTAGAAAGTATAAATGATAATGAAGAAGTAAGTACACTAACACTAAATAAAAGAAATTAGGAGAGCATAATGACAAAAGACAAGCTAATCGATTTATTAAATGAAAACATTATAAAACATAATAACCCAGAAGAGTTTAAAAAATTACTAACACTTAGTGATGAAGAAGTAGAATTTATTACAAATATAAAGGTATCAAAAGAAACAAAAAGAAATTTAATATCTTTCATATATTTAGTAGAAACACTACAAGACGAAGACTCTAAAAGTACAATATTATCTACACTTTGCTCAATAAAAGAAGAAAACATTGATAACTATATTAAATTAATTATAAGACTAATAGAAAAAGAATCTTACAAAAACATTATACAATATATAAAAGAAAGTGAAAATTTAATAACACCATTACTAACAATATCTAATTGTAATGAGTTGTTTCGTAAAGATTTATTTCTAGACGCGCTCAGATGTCTTTTACCTTTAAAATACAATAGCAAGAGAACTTTAAATTCTTTAAGTACAATACTAACTAACCCAAATTTAATAAAAAGTAAGTGGTATAAAATAACTATAAATGAAATTATCTTAACAAGACCACCAAGACCTAATATAATAAATGCACTACCAGGTTCATCCCTCTTTTATGATGGTATTCTAAAATCTTCTAAATATGAAGAAATACTTAAAAGCATCCATAGACTAGTAGATGAAGAACAAGTATTTATTTTAAATGAAATAATAGATGAAACACCTAATCAAAGAGACTTTGCTAATAAGCTTTTAGTGGAAATCATAAACTCTCTTGCCAACATAAAGCCAGAATTTTATTCATTATTTCTTAAAATTGCTAAATCAAAAAATAGTTTTCTAGATGACTATTATTATCTACAAGCACTAAAAAACATTCAAAATATAAATTCTCATTTATATAGCGACTTTTATTATACTATAGTAACTACTGCGAATGACAACAATGATGTAGCTCTTAATAAATTCTATTCAATATTAAAAGATATAAACAGTTATCCTAAATTTTATGCTATAAAGGAATGTTTAAACGACCATGATTTTCTAAATTATAAATACAAAGTGTTTATATTAGAAAGTCTTTGTAAAGATTTAAATATAATACACTATAACTATCCATCATTAGGAATACTTCTAAATTCCACTCTTTTATCTATATCTAATTATCCTAATTTAATAATTTCACTTCATAACACTGACAGTGAGTACAAAGTAGAATTATTGGATAAAATATTAGACACACTTCACTATAAATACAAACGTAAAAGTCTTTCTTACTTGTTTGCAATAGATGATGAAGAACTATTAGAAGAATACATTGGATTTATCAATAATAATAACATTGCAGATGATGAAGAAGAATGGTTAGAAATATTTGAAATTTCAAAGAAAATCAAAAATGGAAAACTACTAGAACATTTTATAGAAATATGTCAAAGATTAGCTTTTAATATCGAAAACGAAGAAGAGAGAATTAAGATACTAAATTTAGTCGCAGATATAAAAGACACCGATGTAATGAAATACATAATAAATAGCATTGACAAACTAGTTAGTTTAGAAAGAGAATATGGAATAAAAATTGAAAATGAAAATAAAAATTTTAGATTTAGAAACATAATTAGCTATCTAAAAATGAAAAATAAAGATTTATTGCCTACTTACTATAACATAATCTTTAACAAGAACTTTTATAACGCTCCTAATTATTATACTAATATATATATACTAGATAAAATTACAAGTTTAGAGGGACTACAAATAATAGAAAGAATAATAAATAGTGAACTTAGTACACCTTTTATAGGTAGAATCATAAACTTCCATAATGTAAGTAAATTAAAATATATAGAATTACTTATAAAAGAGTTAGAAACAGCAAAATGGATGAAAGATGAAGTTAAAGTAGATCATCTTGGTTATATTTTAGAGAGTAATCCTGAAGAAAACAGAGTCTTAATAAACTTACTAACTTCTTCAAATAAATTAGTAACAAAACACAAAGAAAAATTATTAAAGATGATATTATCTTCTAAATCTAGCGATGAAGTTAGAGAGAAGATAAATAGAGAACTACTATTTAGTAAAAACACAAAAAGTGATATACTTGAATCTTTATTTGAACTATCAATGTTTCCAGTAACTTATCCATTAGAAGATATGCTATCAACCTTAACTAAAGAAGAATTAGTGAGCATGTTAAAATCCTTTGGTGAAGACGAAGATATATCTGAAAAAGAAGAAGTTTTTAGAGGAGTAGGCCCACTAAGATTTAAATTAGATAATTATATGAAATAATTGTATTAACTTGACGTAAAAACTTATTAATCATTTGAATTAACCCTATCTTTATTATATAATGAACTTAAAGGAGTAATATATAATGAATGAAGAAATAATAAAAATATTAGAAAGTACAACTGACATAAAGAAAAGCCAAATAGAAGCTACCTTAAAACTACTTGAAGAAGGCTCAACTATACCTTTCATAGCAAGATATAGAAAAGAAGTGACAAACAACTTAGATGAAGAACAAGTTAAGTTAATAAGTGATGAATACAAAAGAAACTTAAATTTACTTGAAAGAAAAGAAAGTGTAATAGGACTTATAGACGAAAAGGGACTATTAACTGATGAGTTAAAGTCTCAAATAATGGCCTGCACAAAACTTACTGAAGTAGAAGATTTATATAGACCATACAAAGAAAAGAAGAAAACCAAAGCTAGTGAAGCAATAAAAATGGGACTTGAACCTTTAGCGAAGAAAATAATGTCTTTTCCTGAAACTGGTTCACTAGAAACTTTAGCCAGCGGATATAATATGGAAGTTAGTACTGCTTTAGAAAATGCAGGATATATAATAAGTGAATGGATAAGTGACAATGCAAGTTACAGAAAATGGATAAGAAACTATATGTACAACAAGGGTGTCATAAAAACAAAAGTAAAAAAGAATAATCCAGATGAAGAAAAAACTTATGAAATGTATTATGATTTTTCGGAACAAATAAAATACATAAAGCACTATAGAATGCTAGCAATAAACCGTGCAGAAAAAGAAAAAGTTATAACAGTCTCATTAGACTTTGAAGAAAGTGCTTTAGAAGAATATCTAGAGAATAAAATCATTAAAAAACCTAACTCATTTGTAGTACCTTTAGTAAAAGATGCTATAAAAGATGCACTTAAAAGACTAATAATACCTAGTGTAGAAAGAGAAATTAGAAGTGAAGTCACTGAAAAATGCGAAGAAAAAGCAATAAAGACTTTTGGTAAAAATCTAAGTAGTTTACTTCTTACAAGACCTATAAAAGGCACAGTAGTACTTGGTTTTGATCCAGCATACAGAACAGGATGCAAACTTGCAGTTATAGACGAACTTGGAAACTTATTAGAAGTAAAAACTATTTACCCACATGAACCTAAAAATGACCTTGTAGGAAGTGCAAAAACCTTAAAAGAACTTATAGACAAATACAACATAAAACTAATAGCAATCGGAAACGGAACAGCCTCACGTGAAAGTGAAACATTCGTAGCAGAATGTATAAAAGGATTAGATGTCAAATATATAATAGTTAGTGAAGCAGGAGCAAGCATATACTCAGCAAGTAAACTAGCCATAGAAGAATTCCCAGATTTAACAGTAGAAAAAAGAAGTGCCATAAGTATAGGTAGACGTGTACAAGATCCACTTAGTGAATTAGTTAAAATAGACGCTAAATCAATTGGAGTAGGGGAATACCAATACGATGTTAACCAAAAAAATCTTGGTGAAGAACTAGACTATTCTGTAATGAGTATAGTTAATAAAGTTGGTGTTAACATAAACACTGCTTCTCGCAGCATTTTAAAGTACATAAGTGGTATGAACAAAAAAGCGATTGATGGAATAATGGAATTTAAAAAGAAAAATAACTTTTCTAATAGAGAATCATTAAAAGAAGTAAAAGGAATAACAGATAAAATATATGAACAAGCAATAGGATTTCTTAGAGTCCCTAATAGTACTAACCCCCTAGATAACACAGGAATACACCCAGAAAATTACAAAGATACTGAAGTCATTCTAAATTATCTTAATCTGAGTGTTAATGATATACAAAAAGAAACATTTAAAGAAACTTTAAATAATGCTAACTGCAATAAGATATCTGAAGATACAAGAATAAACATATATACTACAGAAAGCATAATAAAAGAATTAAAAAGTCCTGGACTAGATCCTAGAGATGAACTAGAAATGCCAATATTAAAAAGTGACATTCTAAAAATAGAAGACTTAAATGTTGGAATGAGTCTAGAAGGAACAGTAAGAAACGTTGCATCTTTTGGAGCATTTGTAGACATAGGACTTAAAAACGATGCACTAATTCACATATCAAAACTAAGCAAGAATTTTGTTAGTGATCCTAGTGAAATAGTTAGTGTAGGGGATATTATCAAATGCTATGTAGACAAAATAGACATAGAGAAAAAACAAGTGGGCTTAAGTCTCATAAAAAATTAGGAGGGTTTATGGAAGAAAAGAAAGTACCTTATCACGTAGGAATAATAATGGATGGAAACAGAAGATGGGCAACATCTAATGGACTAAAAAAATCTGAAGGACATAAAGAAGGTTATAATACAATAAAAGAAATAAGCAAATACATATATAAAGAGGGAGTAAAAGTACTTAGTATATTTGCTTTCTCAACTGATAATTTTAAAAGAGACGATGATGAAGTAACATCACTTATGAACCTTTTTATTAAAGGATTTAATGAACTAAAAAAAACATACAACGAAGACAATATAAAATTAATATTCTCTGGAAGACGTGAACCACTTAGAAAAGACGTACTTAAATCAATGGATGAAATAGTTGAAAGTACAAAAAATAATACAGGTGGAATATTAAATATATGTATAAACTATGGTGGACAGGCAGAAATAGTAGATACAACAAAAAAATTAATAGAAAAAGTACAAAGTAAAGAACTAAATATTGAGGATATTACAGAAGAAACCATTAGAGAAAACTTATACCAAGATTTACCACCATTAGACTTAATCATAAGAACTAGTGGTGAACTTAGATTATCAGGATTTATGCTTTATAACTCCACATACGCAGAACTATACTTTAGCGAACTAAACTTTCCAGATTTCAAATTTGAAAAAGTTAAAGAAGCTTTAGAAGAATACAAAAATAGAAACAGAAAGTTCGGTGGTTCCAATTAAAAAGACTAACAGAGTAAACACTACCCAATTAGTCCAGCACCTGCTAAAGTTCCAAAAATAAAACTTCCTATAAGTACTATTAAAAATAACCAAACTAGTACTCTAAGTATTAGTTTTTTTGTATTTTTCTTCATAAACTTCACCTACATACAATTATATAAATTTTTCTCATAAAAATCAAATACTTTAATATACTTTAATATGAAAAAGTTAATTGATAAAAGAATTATAATTATTAATGCAGCACTACTGATACTAGGACTTATCTCTGGAATAATATTTCTTCTATTTACTTCCAATTTAGACAAACTAATTATAAAAGAAGAAATAACAGACTTCTTTACACAAATAAATACTGGCTCATCTGCCTCAATATCAAATCTATTCATAAGCTTCAAGTACAACATTATGTACATTTTTATAATAACAATAAGTAGCATTATATACTTATTTTCTCCCTTAGTGCTTCTCATAAACTTCTATAAAGGTTTTCTTATAGGATTTTTAATATCAAGTATAGTTTTAACATACAAACTTAAAGGTATTTTCCTAAGCATGTTGTCTCTTATTCCACATCACTTAATAATGTGCATTACAATCATTATATATAGTAGCATAATGTTACATTTCTCATATAAACTAATGAAAGGTACATATAATGGAGAAAGTATAAACCTAAAAGCATTTATAAAAAAAATAAGCGTATTGTTCTTAGGTAGTACTATAATATGTTTATTAGCAAGCATATTAGAAATATATTTAAATCCTTTAATAGTTAAACTAATTTTATAGACTTACTGTACTAAATATTGTATAATTACACCAAGGAGAGACAAATATGAAAGTAATAATTGGAATGAGTGGTGGAGTAGACAGTGCAGTATCTGCTTATCTATTAGACAAAGAAGAATATGATGTAATAGGATTATTTATGAAAAACTGGGACTCAAATATAAATAGTGATCCAGAAGGAATAACAGATGGAATATGTCCACAAGAACAAGACTATATAGATGCAAAAAAAGTGTGTGACCATTTAGGAATCCCTCTTTATAGAGTTGATTTTATAAAAGAATATTGGGATTCTGTTTTTGCATATTTTCTTGATGAACTAAAAAAAGGAAGAACACCCAACCCAGATATAATGTGCAATAAATATATTAAATTTGATGTATTCAAAAAAGAAGCAAAACGTTTAGGAGCAGATTTAATCGCAACAGGACACTATGCGAGAATTAAAGATGGTAAAGTACTTAGAGGAGTAGATAACAACAAAGACCAAACATATTTCTTAAGTCAAGTAAAATCTAGTGAATTTAAAGACGTACTCTTTCCAGTAGGTCACTTAACCAAAAGTGAAGTAAGAGCTATCGCAAAAGAAGCAAATCTTCCAGTCGCAGACAAAAAAGACTCAACAGGAATATGCTTTATAGGTGAAAGACATTATCAACAATTTATCCAAAACTATTTAAAAGGAAAAACTGGCGATATCATCGATATAGATACTAACAATGTTATAGGCACTCATAATGGACTTATGAACTATACTATTGGTCAAAGAAGGAATGTAGGGATTAATGGACATGAGAAAAGACATTACGTATGTGGAAAAGATGTAGAAAAGAACATATTGTATGTAGCATTTGGTGACGATAATAAGTACTTAATCTCTACAGAAGCAATAATTGAAGAAATGAACTACATAAGTGATATTAAGCCCACAAAGGCAACTTGTAAGTTCAGATATCGCGGAGAAGATATACCTGTAACCATAGAATACTTAAATGAAAGAGAAATAAAAGTCACTTATGAAACCGCAAAAGCTGTAACACCAGGTCAAGCATGCGTTATATACTTAGAAGAAGAAATGATTGGAGGAGGAATTATCAAAGAAGTCCACAAAGATGGCAAGAAGCTTTGGTATTTATAAGAAAATATGTATAAGGAAATCAAAGACAAAATATATAAGTCAAAACCATTATACGCTATAGATAAACTATTAGATATAACACTTTTAATACTTTCAATATCTAATATTCTAATTTATTGTTTTATCTCAAAGAAAATATACGTATATTTACCAATAATATTAATTGAAACTACAATATTTATTATCGTTTTTTCTTTCTATTATAAAAAAATAATAAAAATATATATTCCAAATAAAAAAACTAACAAATCTCTAAAAGAAAAATTTATCATAGCGAGAGATTTATATAACGCTAATCAAACTAAAAAATTTAAAGAGGAGCTTATAAAAATTTTAAAAGAATATAATATAAATACTAAAGATAAGCTTGAGTTATTAATCCAATACTATAGACGCTATTTACCCGAAGTAGCAGTCAAAAAAACTAAGAAGATATTTATAACATCTTTCACATCTACTTTAACTATATTAACAGCAATATATTATTATAATACTTCTGAAATTTCAGTAGTATTCCTAATTTCAATTATTTCTTCGATTTTTATTACAATTTTAGCCAAAATAATAACATTTATTCAAAGAATTATTGGCCAGTCTGAAAATGAATACATTGAAATAGAAGAAGTATTAACGACTTTGTATTTTAGTTTTGAAACATATGAAAAAGAATTAAATCAAACAAGAAAAACAAATAGAAAACAGAAAAAAACTACTTAACACAAAATATTTTTCTTTACTTTAAATTTACACTTGACTTGTCATTGTAAACTGTTGTAAAATAAAAACATAATAAAAAAATAGAGTAGGGAGAGAAAAAGAAAAATGAAGAACTTAAATGATTTATTACAAGAATTAGGAATATCAAAAGTAAAATTAGCAAAGTACCTAGGAGTCTCTAGACAAATGATTTATAATTATCTAGAACTAGAAAGTTTAAATAAATGGCCAAAAGAAAAGAAAATATTACTTTTCAAATTACTTGACATAGAAGATGGAAGCGATGAGTCAATTGGCAACATAAAAATAACTGCAGAATACTTAGAGAACATTGAAAGTAAATTAAATCAAAATATTAAAACTAATGATTCGAGTGATTCTTATTTTGATTTGAAAGATTTAAATAAGGATGAACAAACACTTGTAAATGATTTAATATCACTAATAAAAGAAAAATTTACTGAAGAAAAAAACAAAGACACATACTACGAGTTCTTGTATTTATATCATGTACTACAATCAGTAGACAACGTTCCAGAAATTAAGTATATGTTTGCATATTTATCTAAAACGACAGGTTTTACAGATCCTATGGAATTTAAATTCGATGAAACAGCACAATTTATCTTAGAAAGCATCGTTTTCACTGCTATGAATCTATATAACAATGGTGGCGCTCAAAAAAGTAAGTTAGTAGCATCTCATGAAAGATTCGTTAAAGAAATAGAAAATAATAAAGAAGAAGTATTAAGTCGTACACAACAATTGAATACAGTTAAAATTCAAGCACTAAGGGAACTAGGATATAGTGAAATCAATCCAGAAAATGCTCAAGAAGTATTTAACAAGATGGGAGAAATTCAATCAAGAAAAGTTGTAATGGGTAATAAAAAAGTTGCAGATCTTAAAAATGTAGCTTAATTATTGTTTGTTTATATTAAAAAGAAGAATACATTCAATTCAGTATTCTTCTTTTTAAAATTTACTAATCCCCTACTAAAAACTACCTAAAAATAGAGTAGAATAGTAGTAAAAGAAAGTATTGTAGTTTAACCAAATCAAGAACTTAACATAATATATATTATCGGAACTTATGTATTAACATAAAAATTTAAGTAATAAGAGCTCTCAAAAATGATTTAATGATAAATAATATTATACATTATGTTAATTTACTCTCTCACAACTTAACAATAATATTGCAATTATCAAAACAATAATACATTTATTAATACTAATATTAATCCTAAAATCAATCCAAATATATTTTGTTTATGTTTTTGATATTTATTAGCTTCTGGAAGCATCTCATCAATAGCTAAAGTAATCATAATTCCTGCCACAAGAATTAATACCATACTTATCGTAACATCATTAATAAGTCTTTTTAGAACGATAAATGCCATTAATGCGCCAAGTGGCTCAGCCAAACCAGATATAAAGGAGTAGAGTAGTCCCCTACCCTTACTTCCTGTAGAGTAGTAAATAGGCACACCTATAGAAATACCTTCTGGTATATTATGAAGCATAATCGCAATTCCTAAACTTATCCCCATAGATAAATCATTATAAGCAGTCATAAAAGTTGCAATTCCTTCTGGAAAATTATGAATCATTAAAGCAATCATACTAAGTATCCCTACTCTATATAAATTGTTGCTTTCTTTGTACTTTTCAACTTTAGAATTAACAACATTAACCAACAACTTTCCACACACAAATATGGATATTCCCAAAATTATTGTCCAAGGTACACCATAAACATCCGAAATAATCTTAACACTTTCTGGTATCAAATCGAACACAGAAATCGATATCATAACACTTAAAGAAAAACTCAGAGCAAATGTAATAAATCCATCTCTGTCTTTGAACTTAGCAAAAACCACAAGTCCACCTATAACTGTACTTAATCCTGCTAATGAAGAAATAATTAAAGCAATACAAATATTATTATTCATATTTAATAATATGTTAAAAAATCTTAATTATAACGAATTTTAGAAAAGAACATCTTAGAGACAAAGAATCTTATATTATATACAATACAAACAAAAACTGCTAGTAATTACCAAAAAAATAAATGAATTAATAAATTACTAAAGACCATAATAATAACAGGTGGTGATATTATTATGGCAAATGCAAGAAATAACGCTGGAAACAGTGCTAGAAACAATGCAAGAAACAGTTCAAGAAATTCTAACTGTGCATCTTCAAGAAATAGCGCTAAAAATAGTGCTAGAAGTAAAGCAAAAAAGAATTCTAAAACAAGTGCTAGAAACAAATAATAACAGCACACAAAAAGAGACGGTAGATTGTCTCTTTTTTACTTTAATAAATTTAAATAACTTGTACCAATCTCAAGCTTATTGTTAATACCAAAATTATCAATAATAGTCGCACCTATATCTGCGAATGTCTCCCTAGTAGGAAGTTTACCATAATACTTAAACTTTTTCGAATAAAATATTACAGGAACATTTTCTCTTGTATGGTCAGTTCCCTTAAAAGTTGGATCATTACCATGGTCTGCTGTAAAAATAACCAAATCATCTTCCCTAAGTTTATTAATAAAAATTGGTAAATACTGGTCCATTTCTTCTAAACACTTTAAATAACCATCTTTATCTCTTCTATGTCCAAACTGTGAATCAAAATCATTCAAATTAAGAAAACATAACCCATTAAAGTCCCCTCTAGTAAAATCTACTAATTTCATAAGACCATCTATATTATTAGTTGTTTTAATACCAGTAGTAATACTCTTATCTGCAAATATATCTTTTATCTTTCCAAGAGCTATTACATCAAATCCCTTATCATAAAGCAAATCCATAAAATTAAGCGGTGGGACTTTAGTAAAATCTTTTCTTCTTGGTGTTCTAGAAAAATCTCCAGGTTTGCCAACAAAAGGTCTAGCAATAACTCTTCCTACTCTATAATCATCCCTAAAAACTATTTTACTTATATTTTCACAAATTTCATACAACTCTTCTACTGGAATAACACTTTCATGTGCAGCAACTTGAAGCACTGAATCAGCACTGGTATATATTATCAATGCACCTGTATTCATATGCATTTCACCTAATTCCTTTATTATCTCTGTACCAGAAGCTACACAATTTCCAATAACTTCTCTACCAGTAACCCTTTGAATCTCACTAATAAGTAATATAGGGAACCCATTAGGGTATGTCGCAAAAGGTTTATCAAGAATAACACCCATCATCTCGTAATGTCCATTCAAAGTGTCCTTAGCCTTATTTGCAGGCTCAATTTTACCGTGATAACCATGAGAAAAATGACCTTTACCAACTAAATCAAGTAACCCAAGTCTTTCCATCATAGGTAAATGATAAGCATCACTTTCTACTATATGTCTCAAAGTATTGGCACCCACATCTCCAAATTTAACTGCATCTACAGCTTCTCCTACTCCTAAACTATCCATAACTATTAAAAACACTCTTTTATACATATTATTCCTCCCTTGCTCTTGGATGATACATATCATAATTTTCTCTTAAAACATCATCCACAACTTCTGTATAAATATTGGTAGTAGATATATTTTCATGACCAAGCATCTCCTGAATACTTCTTAAATCAGCCCCACCTTCAAGTAAATGAGTTGCAAAACTATGTCTTAGCACATGAGGAGTAATCTCTTTCTCTATTCCACTACTCACTCTTATATTCTCCAATATAAAGTTAAAACCCTGTCTACTAATAGGTTTACCATGATTATTAAGAAAAAGTTCATTATAATTATTTTTCCCCAAAAGCTTATTTCTATATTCTAAAATATATAAATTAAGATAATAACTAGCAGTCTCTCCAATAGGCACAATTCTAGTCTTTTTACCTTTACCAGTAACTCTAATAATAGAATTATGTAAATCCACATTAGAATACTCTAACTTAACAAGTTCACTAACTCTAAGTCCTGTTGCATACATAACTTCCATCATAGCCTTATTTCTATAATCAAACGCTGTAACTAATGGAAAATCCAAAAGCTTATCTACTTCATTAATACTCAAATACTTAGGTAAACTTTTAGGAACTTTTAAAACACTTATTTCTTCTAAAGGACTAATAATAACATATCCTTCATCTAATAAATAGTTATAAAATCCCTTTAAAGACGAAATATGCCTATTAATACTTCTTACACCCATTCTTTCTCTCAAATAACTTATGTAATTCACTATATCATCCCTAGAGACTTTAGTTATTTCTTTATCTATAAAGCACACAAAACCTTCCAAATCTAATCTGTAAGACTCTATAGTTGCATCACCAAGTTTTTTTTCTGTTCTTAAAAATAACAAATAACTATCTATATAATTCATATCATTCCCTATTATATTATCTCACTAATAAGACAAAATTTCAAACATTTTTGTATAGCGAACATTCTTTTATCAAAATATTTATACACTTATATAAAAAGTATGATACAATAAAATGTAGAGGTGACAAATATGGATTTACTAGCAGAAAAACTAAGACCAAAAATATTAAATGATATCGTAGGACAAACACACATAGTTGGCGAGAATAAAATACTAAATAATCTAGTTAAAAACAAAAAGATATTTAATATGATTTTATATGGAAAAAGTGGTATAGGAAAAACTACAATTGCACTTACCTTAATGAACGAATTAAAAATAAGATATAGACTTCTTAATGCTACTGTTAATTCTAAAAAAGACTTTGAAGTTGTTTTTGAAGAAGCGAAGATGTACGACGAACTAGTGCTAATTGTAGATGAAATACACAGAATGAACAAAGATAAACAAGATTTACTACTCTCTTATATTGAAAGCGGAAAACTAACACTAATTGGCCTCACTTCATCAAACCCTTATCACGCAATTAACCCCGCTATTAGAAGCAGATGTCAAATGATTGAATTAAAAGAAATTGAAGAAAATGATATACTTAAAGCTATTGAAAAAGTTAAAGAAGTATATGAAGATATAAATATTGCAGATGAAACAAAACAACACATAGCACGTATATCAAGTGGAGACTTAAGATATACCTATAATTTAATAGAATTTTGCTACAATTCATTTGGGCCTACATTCACAATCGAAAATATAAAAACAATAAACAATCGCGCAAACTTTTATCATGACAAGAATGAAGATGGCTATTATGATCTTATAAGTGCATTTCAAAAAAGTATCAGAGGAAGTGACGTAGATGCTGCTCTTCACTATTTAACAAGATTAATTGAAGCAGGAGACTATGACATAATATTTAGAAGAATGTTAGTAATAGCATATGAAGATATAGGACTTGCAAACCCAAGTCTACCGGGAAGAGTACTATCAGCTATAGAAAGTGCTGAACGCTTAGGTCCTCCAGAATTCGTAATGCCACTTACCTTTGCTGTCATCGACATGGCATTAAGCCCTAAGAGTAACACTAGCGAAACATCTTATATAAACGCTTCAAACGATTTAAAAAAAGGAAATCCAGGCAGAGTACCTGAACACATAAGAACAAACTCACAAAACTACAAATATCCACATAACTATAAACATAATTATGTGTGTCAACAATATTTACCTGACAGTATAAAAAACAACAAATACTATCATCCAGGAGAAAACAAATACGAAAGAAGTATGTATGAATTTAATCAAAAACTAAGACAAGAAAAAAACTAAATATTTGAGTAAATATAAATATTTAGTTTTTTACATTTGAATAGGTATTTCTATAATAAGCATATCTAAAGAATATTTTATTACCTCATAAACCTTATTTAGTACTAGAATATAATCTTTCTTAACATCCTCGTCTTCTATCTTACTTATATTAACACTTTCATAAAAACTATTAACTTGATTGCATAAGTCATACACATATTCTGCAACATAAGAAGGAAGTCTCTCTTCTATAGCCTTAGAAACATACTTATCAAACTCCATTAATTTAATTCTAAGCGCCCTATCAATTTCATTATATATGTTATCACTAATCGTACCATTTACTGGATTAGCATCTATTATTCTCTTTATCCTAAGAGCGCTATATAAAATATAAGGTCCAGTCTTTCCACTAACATCACTAAACTTATTAATATCAAAGTTATAACTTTTCTCTCTATTATTCTGTAAATCTGCATACTTAATTATAGAATTAGTTATTTTATTTAAATCTTCTTCACTCATATTTTTATTTTCTTCACGTTTAGAAACAAAAATTTCTTTAGTCTCTAGTATTAACTCATCAAGCTTTAAAGTTCCACCTGCTCTGGTTTTAAATGGTTTACCATCACTTCCATTTATTGTTCCAAAAGATATATGTTCCATTTTAGAATTCCCACTTATACCACTCATCTGTGCAACTCTAAAAACTTGTTCAAAATGAAGTGCTTGTCTAGCATCCGCAGCATATAAAATATAATTAGGCTTATAAGTATTTACCCTATCTAAAATAGCAGCCAAATCACTTGTAGCATACATATAAGTATTATCACTACTAATAATCATACAAGGTGGCATTTCTTTTTTATCATCTTCTCTTTTCACATGTACTATTCTAGCACCATCATCTGATACTAATAATTTCTTATCTTCAAGAATTTCCATTAGTTTAGGAATGTATTCTTCAGAATCACTCTCACCTAACCACAAATCAAACCCAATAACTCCTAAATAATCATATAAACGTTTAATATCTGCTATACTTACCTCTCTAATCTTATTATAAAACTCTTTATACTTTCCATGTTGAAAATCATAAGTTATCTTCTTACATTCTTCATAAGTCTCTTTATTTTCTTTACATTCTGCACTCATCTTAGGATAAATATAGTTAAGATACTCTATATCAATATCTTCTATATTTTTTTTATCACGTAAAATACCACATATCACTTGTCCTATTTGTAGCCCATAATCACCTAAATGAACATCACTTATAGTCTTATATCCTTTAAATTTTAATATTCTATTTAAGCTTTCTCCTATTATTGCTGGTCTCAAATGTCCTATATGTAAAGGCTTTGCTATATTAGGTCCACCATAATCTAAAAAATACACTTCACTTTTACTACTATTATCTATATACTTATTATCTCTAATATAATTATTAATAAATTTATCACTATAAAATAAATTTATAAATCCAGGTTTAACAAACTCTACACACTTAAAATAGTCACTAAAATTAGACATATTATTAATTTCACTAACTATTTTTTCACCTATCTCTATAGGATTTACTCCCTTATCTTTAGCAATTTGAAAAACACTATTTATTTGTAAATCTGCTTTATCACTATAAGATACTTTCAAATAGTCTAATAAATCTAAATCACTAAAAATAGGCTCTAAAGATTTTGTAATACTTTTTATCATTTTCACTCACCAAACATATTGTACCATAAAAAAAAGAAAAGCTCTACTATATAGAATATCAATTATTAATATGCCAGCTTCTCTATCTTAAAATTCATTATTTAATACAATATCTCATTATTATCATCAAATTTTACATCTAAAAACTTCTTAGAAGATAAGTAATCACAAAGATGCACAAATTTTTGATATTTAGTAGTAGGACGTTCTAGTATTTCCTTTCCAAAATAGTCCATAGTCCATTCACCCATATGAGTTTCTATCATACTACATAGTAAGTTTACTTCATCGTCAGTTAAACGAGTCTTACTTTTATTATCTTTAACAAGTTTAGAAGAAAGCAATGGATGGTCAAATCTAGTATATCTCTCACTGTCTCCTCTTTTTACTGAATCATGCATAATAATCGCTAGATATATCAAATCCTTTTCATTATCAGTAAAATCATCTCCAAAAGTTTTTGTAACAAGTAATTCTCTAGCAATTCGTACTGCCACTTTTGTATGTCTAAGTAATCCACCTACTCCTTGTGAGAAAGAAGGGTGATATTTACCTGTGCTAGAAGCTGCTTCAATGAAGAAATACTCTGGTATTAATTCTACTAAAACACTAGCACTTTCTTTAATTCTCGAATCTTTTATATAAGATAACTCTTTATTAAATATTTCTATTTTATTTAAAGTTTCTATATTAGATGTCATATTTTTTCTCCTTATTTTTCTAATTCTTTACTTTCAAATTCTACTTTAAAGAAATCAGCATATTTAAATTTAAATATTTTTGCTATTATATTTGATGGAAGCCTATTAATTCTGTTATTAAAATTTATTACTGTATTATTGTATAAAGATACTGATATTGATAATTTATCTTCAATATCCATTATTGTTTCTCTAATGCTAAAGAAATGAGCATTTTCTTTTAAGTTAGGATAATTTTGAGTAATCATCATTAGATTTTTAATAGCATTAGTTAATTGATTACTTGCTTCCATTTTTTGAATTGGAGTAGAAGCAACATTCCATTTATTTCTTGATTCAATAATTCCTTTTAATATATTATTTTCATGACTAGCATGTTTCTTGATAATTTCTAAAATATTAGGTATCAAATCAAATTTTCTCTTTAATTCTGATTCTATTTTACTCCATTCCATTTCAAATTCATTTTTTAATTTTTTAAGTTTATTATACGTAATAATTGTATATAGTACTAAGAGGGTTAGAATTACAAGAACTACTATCAAAATAATCGTTCTGTCATTCACTTTACCACATCCTTCCTAGTATTAATTATACTACATATTTTTTAGTTTTGCATTATACTTATTTGTTATAGTGTCAATGACTTTGTTAAATTCTTTCATAACAGCTTCTTCTGTTAAAGTCTCTTTTTCATCTAAGAAAGTTAGTGAGAATGTTAAACTTCTTGTATTATCTACTATATATTCATCATAAACCCTAACGGAATTCAATATTCTACTACTAGAATTTTTGATATCTCTTATTACATCTTTACTTAACACTTCTTTGTCAAATACGAATGATAAATCTTTCTTTATACTTGGAAACTTACTTATTTCTTTATACTTCATATTTCCAACACCAATACTTCTTAATTCTGTTAGATTTATTTCACAAACATAAACATTATCTTTATATATACTAGGATGTATTCTTCCTAAAAATCCTATATTATGTCCATTTACTATTATTCTTGCTGTTTGATAAGGATGCATATTTTCAAGTGAATTTTCTATTTCAAAATCATATCTTTTAGAGTACCCTAGATAATCCAAAAGATTTTCTATTATTCCTTTTATATAGTAAAAGTCTACATTTATATTGTTATTTACTCCAGTTATATAAGTTCCAGTCATTAGAAGTCCCAATTTATCTTCTTGAATGTATTCACCATTTTCTTTATAGAATGATTCTCCAATTTCATATATGCTAATATTCTTATTGTTTCTTGCTTTGTTATATTCATATATTTCCATTAAGGACGAGATTAAGCTTTTTCTTAAAACTGATTTTTCTTCTACCATTGGTTCTAAAATATTTATCGTCTCTGTGTTTATTGGAAACATATTTAATGAACTTTCTGATACTAATGAATAAGAAATAACTTCATTTAGTCCTAAACTAGATAATCTTATTTTTATATCTCTAATATATTTGTCAATGTGCCCTGGGGTAGATGGCACGACTGGAAGTGAAGCCACAGCGTTGTCTACTCCATAAATTCTACCAACTTCTTCTATTAAATCCTCTTTAATAGTTATATCTAGTCTTCTAGAAGGTACTTTAACTTCAAATAGAGTACCTTTTAAACTACATTTAAATCCTAGACGTTCAAAAACATCATTTACAATATCTGTAGTTAAGTTCATTCCTAGCACCGAATTTATTTTCTCTAATGTTATTTCTATAACTTTTTCTTCTGATTCTTTACTCTTATATTCAATAGTGTCTTCGCTAATAGTGGCATTTGCATATTTTTCAAGTAAGTCTTTACTTCTTTCCATAGCTAAATATGTTCTATTAACATCTATTCCCTTTTCAAATCTATTAGAAGCTTCACTTCTTAGTATTCTTTTTGAAGTCTTTCTTATAGATGCCCCATCAAATTGGGCGGATTCTATTAAAATATTCTTCGTATTCTCTGTTACTTCTGTATCAAGTCCACCCATTACTCCTGCTAAACCTATAGCCTCATTCTTGTTGCAAATTACTATATCACTAAGCGTTAGTGTTCTTTCTTGACCGTCTAATGTCACTAGTTTTTCCCCATCCTTAGCCATTCTTACTCCAAGATATTCACCAACTTTGTCTGCATCATAATAATGAAGTGGTTGCCCTGTTTCTAGCATTATATAATTAGATATATCTACTACATTGTTAATTGGCCTTATTCCACATGCAATTAGTCTGTTTTTTATAAAATCTGGACTTTCAGTTATAGTAACATTATTTGCTTTACCTAGAAGGAATAAACTAGAGTTGTCAGTTTCTACTTTTAATGTCATACTATTTGCAAAATTATCTTTTACTGTTTTGTATTCACTAGTAGGCTCTTTAACTTTTAAATTGTAAATTGCACCAACCTCATAAGCTAGTCCTATAGCACTTAGTAAGTCACTTCTATTACTTGTTAATTCAAAGTTTATTATTTCATCATCTAGACCTAAATATTTTATAGCATCTTCTCCAACTAATGCATCTTGTGGAAACTCATGTATTCCCTCAATATCTTTTTCAGTTAAAAACTTTTTATCCAGTCCTAGTTCTGCTAAAGAACAACACATCCCATTACTCTTTGCACCTCTAATAGTACTTTCTTTTATTGTTCCACCAGGAAGTATAGCCCCTGGAAGTGCGACAATTACTTTGATTCCTTTTCTCATATTAGGCGCACCACAAACGATATCCAGTACTTCTTTTCCTACATTAATCTTTGTAATGTGAAGATGATCGCTTTCAGGATGCATATCACATTCTATAACTTCTCCAACAACAAGTTTATTTGCTTTAATTAGAGAACTTGCTTCATCATATTCATTCCCTACTCTAGTCATATTTTCTGCAATTTCATTTATGTCTTTATCTTTTATATCAACATAATCACTTACAAATTTTTTAGAGAATATCATTTATTTCACATCCTTTCTATTAAAATTATCTAAAAATCTTACATCATTTGTATAGAAATTTCTTAAATCTGTTATTCCATACTTAAACATTGCCAATCTTTCTATTCCTACACCAAATGCAAATCCTGTATAAATCTCTGGATCATAACCACACATTCTAAGAACATTAGGATGAACCATTCCAGAGCCCAATATTTCAATCCAACCTATGTTTTTACACAATGGACATCCTTTTCCTCCACATTTGAAGCAAGATACATCTACTTCGTAACTAGGTTCTGTAAACCCAAAATAACTTGGACGAAATCTTATATTTGTATTTTCTCCTAGTAAAGCATGTGCCATTTCCAAAAGTGTTCCCTTCAAATCAGCTAAACTTATATTTTTATCTACTACAAGTCCCTCCATTTGCATAAATTGATGTGAATGAGTAGCATCATCATCATCTCTTCTATAAACTTTCCCTGGACACACCATTTTTATTGATGTTTTTTCTTTATTAGCTAGCATTGTTCTTACTTGAACCGAACTAGTTTGACTTCTAAGTAACATTTCATCTGTTATATAGAATGTATCTTGCATATCTCTTGCAGGATGATCTTTTGGTATATTTAATTTTTCAAAACAATTGTCATCTGTCTCTACTTGTGGACCTTCTACAACATCATACCCCATGCTTACAAACAAGTCTTCTAAAGTAGTTCTTATATGCGTGAGTGGATGAAGTGAACCCGTTTTAACACCTTTTCCTGGTAAACTTATATCTATTCGTTCACTTTCTAACCTCTTATTTAAAGCATCTGCTTTGATTTTATTAAGTTTATTTTCAAAATACTCTGTAAAAGATGTTCTAAACTCATTTGTAAGTAGCCCTATACTTTTCTTTTCTTCTGATGACAAACTTCCCATTTCTTTCATTATACTAGTAAACTCACTGTTTTTTCCCATATATTTACTCTTTACCAAATTCATGTCTACTTCTTCGCTAGTTTGGTCAATATCAAGTTTTGCATTTTTTAATAAATTTTCTAATCTCTCTTTCATTTTTCCTCCCAAAAAATAAAACTTTATGACTTAAGGACTGACAATAAAGGCCAGCGGTACCACCTTAATTCATAAAGTTAATTATGCATCTTTACTAAGTTAACGCCTATATTACGTTCTTTATTTAATAGAAGTGAAATTTCATATTTAAGTATTGTTAATTTTCACCTTCCATTAACTCTCTACATTTATTCTTAAACACTACTTTGCTTCCTAAAGATAGTTAGATTTTATCAAATATTTTTTTCTTTTTCAACCATTTTATTGAAAAATACACTTAAATATGTTATCATGTATTTATTGAAGGAAACTTCATAAAATAAAAAGGAGCATTCATTATTTGAATGTCTACCAAATTTAAGTTTGTTTCGACATCAAGTCTCACTAATTACTTAGTGTACTTGGTGTCATTTTTGTGTCATAATACATATGATTAGTAAAAGTACTATGACTAAGCGTAATATTACACAAATAGTGTTCAACACTTTTATTATGAAAGTTTTGGTTTTCATAATGAGCCTCACCTCCTTTTCTTAGAAGTGTAGGCAGACACCAAATAAATCCTGCTCCTAAATCCATACTAGCATAGGTAGAAGTACATGTCAAACATCCCACAAAATTGAAAATTGAGCCATTTTTAAGAAAAAATTTGGCTTACTCCAGTTCGTGTTTTTTAAAAACAAGGGGGTAAATCTTAAAATTGACTATCCAAAATTTAATTTTACTACTATAAATTTCTTAAATAAAATTTTATGGATGTAACAAAATAACTACACACTTGAAAATCAAAGAATAATGTGTTATCATGTATTTATTGAAGGAAACTTCATAAAATAAAAAGGAGCATTCATTATTTGAATGTCTGTCTCAAAATAATTTGTGATTGACATCAAGTCTCACTAATCGCTTAGTGTACTTGGTGTCATTTTTGTGCCATAATATAAACAACTAGCAATAATACTATGACTAAGTGCAATACTACACAAATGTGCTTTAACACTTTTATTATGAAAGTTTTAGTTTACCCCAGTTCGTGTTTTTCAAAAACAAGGGGGTAAATCTTAAAATTGACTCTCCAAAATTTAATTTTACTACTATAAATTTCTTAAACAAATTTCACAAGTGTAACAAAATAATACACACTTGAAAATCAAAGAATAATGTGTTATTATGTATTTAATGAAGGAAACTTCATAAAATAAAAAGGAGCATTCATTATTTGAATGTCTGCTCAAATGTGATTTTGTTTAGACATCAAGTCTCACTAATTGTTTAGTGTACTTGGTGTCATTTTTGTGCCATAATATGAACAACGAGTAATAATACTATGACTAAGTGCAATATTACACAAATGTGCTTTAACACTTTTATTATGAAAGTTTTGGTTTTCATAATGAGCCTCACCTCCTTTTCTTAGAAGTGTAGGCAGACACCAAATAAATCCTGCTCCTAAAATCA
>CAJUGE010000008.1 GCA_910586295.1 uncultured Bacilli bacterium
ATTAATACATAATGCAAATGGAGGGAATATGTCACAAAGAGAACTAGCAAGTATTATAGGAGTATCAACCTCTCTTATAGGTGCATTAGAAAGTAAAAAGAATAATCAAGGAGTAAGTTTATATAATTTATACAAAATAAGCGAAGCATTAGATGTACCTATGTATAAATTTTTTGAAGTTTAAAAGCTCAATAAGGCACAAGATTTTAAGTCTCGTGCCTTTTAAAATTATCTAACTTTACATCCATAGAAAAAATAGTATAATTGAAATGAGGAGAAAAATATGTTTAAAATAATACTAATAAGACATGGACAAAGTACATGGAATAAAGAAAATAAATTTACAGGATGGACAGACGTTCCTTTGTCAGAAGAAGGGGTTAAAGAAGCAAATCTTGCAGGAAAAAAATTAAAAGAAAAAGGATTTACTTTTGACCTAGCATACACTTCATATTTAAAACGTGCTAGTGATACATTAAATATTATATTAAAAGAATTAAATGAACAAAATATAGAAATAAAGACAAGTTGGAAACTAAACGAAAGACACTACGGTGCTCTTCAAG
Organism: uncultured Bacilli bacterium; assembly: GCA_910586295.1. Lineage (GTDB taxonomy): Bacteria > Bacillota_I > Bacilli_A > RF39 > UBA660 > MGBC139354. Next base: position 567 of record CAJUGE010000008.1, read on the forward strand.
GCTTAAACAAAAAAGAAACTTCAAATATCTACGGCGAAAATCAAGTACACTTATGGAGAAGAAGTTTAGATGAATTACCGCCACTACTAGAATCAACAGATACTAGACATCCTATATATGATGATAAATACTCTAACGTAGATAAGTTCCTATTACCAAGTGGAGAAAATTTAAGAGACACTATGAAAAGAACAGTAGAATATTGGAATGAAGAAATAGTATCATCAATAAAAGTAGGAAAGAAAATAATTATATCTGCACATGGTAACAGTCTAAGAAGTTTAATAAGCTACTTAGACAACCTAGATGAAGAAGAAATAATGAACCTAGAGTTAGATACTGGAAAACCAATATGTTATGAATTAGACGAAAACTTAAAACCAATAAAACATTATTATGTAAACTAAAAGAAGGTGAACAAAAATGACATATTATTATGATGACTATGTTGAAAAACACTATGGACTACAAACAGGATTTGATTTTCCTAGAGGAACTTATATTATGCCTAATGGTGAAATATTCGATTTAGAAACTTATGCAAGTATTGCACATGCAGGAGGATTTGTAATTCCTTTCTTTAATCAATTTGTGCACCCTAGAGCAGATATCCTTATATATTATACGAAAGAAGAAATACTAGCTAATCTATTAAAATGGGAGCAAAGTTTAACTTAAAAAAACAATTTTTCAGTACATCCAAAAGAATTAAGAATGAGACTGGACTTAATAAAATATCTAATAAATATATACAAAAGTAAATATTCTATTTGGGACAACATAAATGAAAAAGCGGACATTAGTATAGTTACAGGACTTCCTAGTTATAAAGATTCTAATGATTTCTATGGTAGACAAAGATTTTTAAAAGATATCTTAGTTCGAGCATGTAACTACGATGCCATAGAAAGTAATTTAAACAAAGGAATAACTACATCAAAATTTAATATCTACGAAACATTCTATGATTATATATTACATGACTACAAAATAATACAAATACCAAAAAGTATATATGATGAAAAAACAGAAAAATACATAGATTGGAAACAAAATAAATTCTTCTTATCAGACAAAGAACTAAGACTAAGAGATGAATTAGAAGCTATAAAATCATGTGTTCCATTAGAAGAAAGAGCCTCATTTTGCCGTGCAAAAACTATAAAAAATAAATTTGATTTTATAAATTAACTCTTGACCTTACCCTAAGGTAATAGCTTACACTTACCATATGAGTGGAGGTGTATAAGAAAAAACTATAGTTATCTTACAAATCGTGATATAATAAATATGTTAGCATTCGACAAAAAAACATAAATAGTTATGCTATTATTAAAATGGTGACTATTAATGAAAGTAAAAATATTTGACGAATCACATGAAAGCGATTTAGAAGCAAAAGTAAATGCATTCTTAAGCACAATAAAAGATAAAGAAATAGTAGACATAAAATATGAAGTTGCTGTAACAATGTTTTCGGAAGAACAAATATATTGTTTCAGTGCAATGATAGTTTACATAGAATAGGAGTTACTATGAAAAAAAATTCATTTGTAAGTGGTACATTCATCGCAACATTCGCTATAATACTAGTAAAAGTATTAGGAGTTTTATATGTAATTCCATTCTATAAAATAATTGGAGAAGATGGTGGGGCTCTATACTCTTATGCTTACAATGTATACAACTTATTCTTAAATATATCCACAGCAGGCATACCAATTGCAATAAGTAAAATAATAAGTGAATACAATACTTTAGAAATGTATGAAGCAAAAGAACGAGCATATAAACTTGGTAGAAACTTTATAGTTATAATATCTGTAATAACATTTTTCTTACTATTTGTATTTGCAGAAGAATTTGCTTCCCTAATTCTAGGAGAAATAACTGGAGGAAACACTATAGAAGATGTAGGCTTCGTTATAAAATCAGTATCATTCTGTCTACTTATTATTCCATTTCTATCTGTTGCAAAAGGCTACATGCAAGGGCATGAATTTATAACCGCACCAAGCATAAGCCAAGTAATTGAACAAATAGTAAGAATAGCAGTAATATTAATGGGTTCTTATATCACAATTAATGTTTTAGATAAAAGTGTAAGTTTAGGAGTAGGTATTTCAGTATTTGGAGCCTTCTTAGGAGGTTTATCTGCATTTATTTACATAAGTTACAAAATTCACAAAAATAAAAAACTATTTGAAAAAGATAAGACTATAAAAGACAAAGTAACAAACAAAGAAATAATAAAAAAAATTGCTACGTATGCTATACCATTTATAATTGTAAGTGTAGCCACAGACATATATGGTCTAACAGATATGACCTTAATCGTGCGGGCAAGTTACAACCTAGGATACTCAGCCACAGAAAGCGAAACTATAGCAAGTATCATATCAACATGGTCCCCAAAAATATGCATGATAATAAACGCAATAGCAATGGGTTTATCAACAAGCCTAATCCCACACATAGTCTCATCATTCACAAAAAAGAACCTCAAAGAAACTAACAAAAAATTTAACCAAGCATTAAACATAATAATAGTAGTATCTCTACCGCTAGCAATTGGACTTGCCATATTAAGCACTCCAGTATATAATATGTTTTATGGTCAAAGTATTTATGGCCCACTAATATTAAGATATACTTCATTTCAAGCAATATTTGCAAGTATATTCATAGTAATGGGAGTAGCACTACAAGGTATAAACAAATTCAAATCTGTATATTTAAGTACAATAATAGGCTTCATAACAAATGCGATTCTAGACATACCTCTAATGTATTTATTTAATTATCTTGGTTTCAATGCTTTCTACGGTGCTATCTTAGCAACAATAATAGGCTACATAATATCTTATATAATAGTACTATATTCATTAAAGAAAAGTCTAAACTTTAACTACAAAGAAATAACTAATACCCTAATAAAAGTATTAATTCCTACTGTTTCTATGTGCATAGTATTATTTATATTAAATTTATTCATAAAAACTAATGTAAATAGTAGACTAGAAAGTTTACTAGTATGTATTCCATATGCCATCTTAGGAGGAATAACATATTTAATAATTTCATACAAAACTGGATTACTTGAGAATGTATTAGGTAAAGACTATATAGACAACATACTAACAAAACTCAAAATAAAAAATAAGGATGTGAAAAAATGTTAAAAGTAGAACACGTAACAAAATACTACGGTGAACACTTAGCCGTAAAAGATTTAAATTTCACTGTAAGTGATGGAGAAATATTTGGTCTTCTAGGAGTAAATGGAGCAGGAAAAACAACTACATTCAGAATGATAACTGGACTTCTAGATAAAACAGAAGGCTCTATAACATTTAATGGAAAAAAAGTAGATTATAATGTTACAGACCAAATAGGTTTTCTAACTGAAGAAAGAAGTTTACTCACAAAACTAACAGTATTAGAACAAGCTAAATTTTATGGTGGACTAAAAGGATTAACAGAAAGTGAAATTGAAACAAGACTAGACTATTTATTAGAAAGACTAGAAATAAAAGATTATAAAACAAGAAAAATAAAAGAACTATCAAAAGGTAACCAACAAAAAGTTCAATTCATAATGGCTATTATAAACAAACCAAAGCTATTAATACTAGATGAACCATTCTCAGGATTGGACCCTATAAATATTGAATTATTTAAAAGTCTAATATTAGAATTAAAAAGTGAAGGAACAAGCATAATATTTTCTTCGCATAGAATGGACCATGTAGAATATTTCTGTGAATCCCTAGTAATCTTAGTAAAAGGTAATACTGTATTAAGTGGAAACTTAAGTGAAATAAAAGAAAAATACAGAAAGAAAAATATTAGAGTAGTAGGTGACTTAAACAAGAGTGAAATAGAAAACATAAAAGGAGTACTAAAAGTAGAAGAATCTAGTAGTGAATATATTATAAGCATTGAAGATAAAAGTGTAGTAGAAAATGTATTTAAATATATCTCAAAATGTAAAAACATCACAAAATTTGTTGTAGAAGAACCTACACTAAATGAAATATTTATCGAGAAAGTAGGTGCCTCTTATGAAAAATAAATTAAAGTTATTAATTAAAGATGGATTAAGAAAAAAAATAAATACAAAATGGTTTAAAATAGTAAATATTATATTATTGTTAGCAATACCAATTTTAATTAATATAGACTCAGTTATAGAACTATTTGGAGGAGATTTCAAAGATCCAATTACTGTATATGTACTTGACAATACTAATGTTTTCTTTGACACTATAAAAGAAACTTATGAAACAACTGGAATAGGAATTGGAGAAAAAGATGTTGAAATTAAAAAGGCAAATAAATCATTTGAGAAACTTAAAGATGAAATGCTTAAAGAAGAATCTAATGATATAATTTTATTATTAGATAAGGTTGATAATATATATACAGCTCAGATGACATCATTTGACTATGTAGATGCAGTTACTTTACAACTTCTTACTAATGCTATTAACACCACTAAAACAAAAATAGCGCTTGAAGAAAGTGACATAGACAAAAATGAATTAGCATCAATCGAATCCCCTATAGACATAGAAAGAGTGTACTTAAATGAAAATCTTGATGAAAACTATGAATTAATAAAATATTTAAGTACTATGTTAATACCAGCGTTTATAGTTCCATTCTTCTTCTTAATAATAATGGTAATTCAAATGATAGGAGCAGAAATCAATGAAGAGAAATCATCTAAAAGTATGGAAGTTATTATAACTAGTGTTTCTCCAAAAATACACTTTATATCTAAAATGATAACTGCTAATCTTTATGCCATTATACAAGCACTATTATTTGTACTATACTTTATTATAGGTTTATTTATAAGAACTCAAATTTCTGGAGTAGGACTAACTGAAAGTTTTGGTGACAACATCTCAGGAATGATTGGTACATTTATAGAAAGTGGAATGTTAAGTGAAATATTATCTGCAGTACCTTGGGTAATTATAATGTTAGTTTTATCATTTATTGCTTATTCACTTCTAGCAGGAGTATTAGCATCTATGACAACTAATCAAGAAGATTTCTCACAACTTCAAACTCCAATAATGATATTAATTATGGTGGGTTATTACGTTGCTTTAATGGCTTCAACTTATGAAAAAAGTACATTTATTATAGTGCTATCTGTAATACCTTTCTTATCTTCCATAATAGCACCTGTTCTCTTAATAATCGGGCAAATAGGTGTAGTAGAAATACTAATTTCTATACTAATGTTATTACTTACTATATTTTTATTATTAAAATATGGACTTAGAATTTATAAAGTAGGTATACTTAACTACAGTTCAGAAGGATTATGGAAAAAAATGTGGAAATCACTAAAATCTAAGGAGTAAAATCTCCTTCAAATGCGAGTGTGGTGGAATGGTAGACACGCACGCTTGAGGGGCGTGTGACTAACGTCGTGAGAGTTCAAATCTCTTCGCTCGCACCAGATTGATAGGAAACTCGAACTTTTTATTCGAGAGTAATAAATATTAACTAGAAGTACCGTCTAGTTTTTTTGGTGTGCCGCGCATGGTATATAACTAGACGGTGAAAGTCCGTTACACGCGTATGTATCGACGAAATGTTAGGGAAGCACAACGCATCAACAGTAATGTTGGGGCTAAAGGAAGTGTAAAACAAATCGTGGGCTAACGAACAGAAACTTGATACTAAGGCTGCATAGGTTTGTTTTGGTTAAACTATGAGAACTAAAACAAACATAGGATGAGGTTACCAAACAAACTAAAGTCTAAAAGATACACGTAAAACTATGTAGTAAATCAAGTAGCTAAACGAGGAAAGCTATATATCTTACCACGGGAGATCTCCTAGATATAGAAAAGGGAAACGACGAGGAGTACAAGAAAATTCTATATTCGAAAAAGGTTAACTAGGAGAAGTCAGCAGAGGTCATAGTAAGTTGGAAACGAGCCTATAGTAAGATGGGAAGTCTCACAAAACTGAAGGACTGAACAATTTACAGTGTTTTAGTACACTAAAATTACGTTAATCATAAAACAGAATGAATAAAAGGAAGAGTATAAAACGTATTTTAGAAAACTCCTCAAAAGTTTATATGATTAATGTTGAAATTAGAAAGGAAAGAACTAGATATGGAAATGCTAGAAAAAGTGTTAGAAAACGACAACTTAGAAAGAGCATACAAACAAGTCTATAGTAATAAAGGTGCAAGTGGAGTAGACAATGTTACAGTATATGAACTGAAAGATTATATGGATAAACATATGGAAGAAATAAAAGAACTTATACGTAACAGAAAATACAACCCAAGTGCAGTTAAACAAGTAGGAATACCTAAAGAAAATGGAGATATAAGAAAGTTAGGAATACCAACAGTAATGGATAGAGTAATACAACAAGCGATAGTACAAGTGTTAAGTCCAATATACGAGTGTCAATTTTCTAATTATTCTTATGGTTTTAGACCAAGACGTTCATGTGAAATGGCAGTTATTAAATTATTAGAATATTTTAATGACGGTTATACATGGATAGTAGACATTGACCTAGAAAAATTCTTTGATACAGTAAATCACGATAAACTAATAGGAATAATCATGAGAACAATACATGATGGAGAACTAGTTTCACTAATAAGAAAATATTTAGTAGCAGATGTAATGAAATATGGACAATTATATAAGAATGATAAGGGAACACACAAGGAGGAAACTTAAGTCCATTACTATCTAATATACTATTAAATGAGCTAGATAAAGAATTAGAAAAGCGTGGTTTAAACTTTGTACGTTATGCAGATGATTGTGTAATCACAGTGAAAAGTGAGAAAACAGCCGATAGAGTAATGGATGGAATAACAAAGTTTATAGAAAAGAAGTTAATGCTAAAGGTAAATATCACAAAAAGTAAAGTGGCAAGACCAGATGAAATAAAGTATTTAGGTTTTGGATTCTACTATAATAAGATGGATAAGATAAAACCAAAGGCACACTTAAAAAGTATAGAGAAGTTTAAAAGGAAACTAAAAGAATTAACTAAAAGAAATGGAAGTATATCACTTGATGAAAGAATAAAACAATTAAACTATTTAATACGTGGTTGGATAAATTACTTTAGAATATGTGATATGAAAGGCGTATTACAGAAAATCACTTCACATTTGTGCAGAAGAATACGCTCGATAATATGGAAACAATGGAAAGTAATAAAATGTAGAATTAAAAGTCTAATAAAATTAGGAGCAACAAAAGCTAATGCAATAAGATTAGCAATGAGCAGGAAAAATTACTGGAACACATCAATGTACCTAAATATTTATATAACAAATGACAAATTAAAACGTAAAGGACTAGTGTTTCCAATAGACTATTATTTGTTAAAGCATATTGAAATGTAAATTGAACCGCCGTATACCGAACGGTACGTACGGTGGTGTGAGAGGGACAAATTAAATAGAGAAAACTATTTAATTTTCTCTACTCGATTTATTTAAGAATGGAAGTGATGAGTTATGAAGGAAGTTAAGGAATTATAGTTTGATAAGGAATTTTTAAAAAGACTTTTAATGATATTGTTAAAGACACATCAAAAGAGATAGAATTAACAAACTATATTGGAGAAAATGACTACGATTATTTTTAAAATCGTAGTCATTAAAAACTAAATGGTGTCAATTTAGTAAACACACTTGTACATTGACATCATCAATGAACGTGTGAATTATTCAAAATCAAATTTTGAATAATTAAATTAATAGTGTATAATAAATGTGTAATTATTGGTGGTGAAAAAATGAATTATACTTAGTATGGATTGTAAAAATTTGCTTCAAAAGCAAAATATAAATTTAAAAAAAGCAGAACTAAATGAAATAGATAAAATATTAGAAGTTTATTCGGAAAGAATGCAATGGTTTAGAGAAAAAGAAATTAAACAATGGGGAAAATATTTAGAACATCATCCAAAAAGTGAGTTTGAAGAAGTTATTTGCAAAGGAGATTATTTTATATTAGAAAGGGATAATAAAATAGTTGCAGGTTTCGAGTTATCGACTGATAGCAAATATTGGGATGACAATGAGACACCCGCATATTACATTTATAAATTGGTTACAAGAGTTGGAAATAAAGAAATTGGCAACATAGTCTTTGATATTTGCAAAGATCTTGCTAAGGCAAATAATAAAGAATATTTAAGATTAGACTGTTTAAGTACAAACTAAAAATTAAATAATATTTATGAAAGCCATAATTTTAAATTAGTAAAAACAGGTTGTAAAGAAGATTATCATTATTCTCTTAGAGAATGTAAAATAGATTAATATAGGAATGAGGTGTAAAGGTGGAAACTCTAAAATCTATTGAGGAAAGAAGAAGCATTAGAGGTTATACTAAAGAAAAAGTATCAAGAAAAATTGTAGAAGATATATTAAATTGTGGAAGACTTGCTCCATCTGCAAAAAATAGACAACCTTGGTATTTTGTAATAACAAAAGGTAAAGCAAAAGATAAAATAGCAGATATGATGATTGATTATACAATAAATAATAATGATACTATTGAAAGAAAAAATCTAGGTTGTGCAAGTAGTGTTAATCCCACGGCTAATATAATAAAACAGGCTCCTATATTAGTTTTAATATTTAGAGAAAAAAATGAAAATTGGATTGTAGGTGATAATTTATCAATAGGAGCTTGTGTTGAAAATATGTGTTTAAGGGCTACTGATTTAGGAATAGGATCTTTATGGATAAGAGATACAGTATATGTAGCAGATGAAGTAGCAAGAATGCTTGGTCATAAAGATATGGAGTTAAATTGTGCTTTAACACTTGGATATGCAAGTCAATCGCCTAAACAAAGACCTAGAAAAGAATTAGAAGATATTATGGAGTGGTATGATGAACAATAAAATATTAGAATTTTATAAGCAAACAAGTCTATATACTGATTTGGGATTATATAAAGATTTTGCTAAAAAATTAACTAATGATATAGATGAATTATGTGTGCTTCAAAGAATGCAAATAATTCATCCTATTGCATATAGTAATCCAGATATAAGAAAACAAAGTAAATGTTTTTGGGGAGATATGACAAAAGTTCCAATAACAAGATTGGACTATGAAGATGATTTATTTCCTACAGCTTCAAGTATGTTGCATGAATTATTAAGAAAAGATAGCAATTATTGCAATGAAAGAAATGCAGAAGATAAAATACATGTTACTTGTAGAGGACAAGCAATATTATTAGCAAGTATATTAAAAGCAAAGGGATATTCTGCAAGAGTGAGAAGTGGCTTTGCTCCATATATTAAATATGATGGCGTAGCATATGATCACTGGATTACTGAATATTATGATGAAAACAAAAAGAGATGGGTTTTAGTAGATGCTGATGAACATTGTCCTGATCACGAAATGGGATTTGATTTAAATGATATACCTAGGGATAAATTTGTATTTGGTGCCGAGGCATATTTAGGAATGAGAAATAATAAATATAAAACCGAAGAAATATATTATGCTTCTGATCCTGCAACTTTAGGTTTAAAAGCAAGTATTCGTGGACTATTTTATGATTTTCATTCTATTATGAATGATGAAATAATATTTTTACATTTGCCTAAATACATTCAAGATAAAAATTTCGAATTGAGTGAAGATGAGTATAAAGAATTAGATGAACTAGCTATGCTAATGTTAAATGTTGATTCTAATTTTGAAAAATTATTAGAGATATGGAAAGTACAAGCAAAATTTAGAATTATGTCTGGAGCATTAAACGACTAAATCGTTTGTTAAAATCAAAAAATAGTGTTATACTATAGTCAGTTAATAAATTATTACTGACTATTTATTTTGCTCTTGGAGTTGTTGTACGTGCTCCCGAAGGGCACCATTGGGAAATCTGTTCTAACTTTTTAGAACTTTATATACAAAAGTATCAATTTCAAAAGAAGTTGATATTTTTTTGTCTTATAGGAAATTTCATCCTATGAGAGAATTGAAGAAAATATGTTTGTAAAATAAAAATTGGGTATGCGAAAACATACCCAATCATTAGATTGAATTTATTTTTCTTTATATTCGTAAACTTTACCATTAACTCCTACATAATGAATTGGCTCCATTTTACCTGGACATTTCTCACAATCAAATCTTGGAGGGACAGAAGTATCAACTCCTATTTGATCTGCTCTGTCTAACATTTCTACAATTTCAGTAGGTACCCTTTCTATAGTTTTGCATCTTGTACAAATAAATTCGATTTCTTTTGGATTTTTACTTTGCATATTGACTCCTTTAAGTAAAAGCATATTCAAAAGTCATAGTAGAATCACAATTAGGACATTTTAAAGGATCATGTTTAAAAGTAGTATAAATGAAATCTCTCCATTTAAGTAAAGATTTATAAAATGGTACTTTAGCTTTATCTATTAGCAATCTACAAGTATTATAAAGTTTATGAGATTTTGAAGCATAGATACCATAATATCTAATAGTTTTAAAACCTTTTTCTGGGATATGTCTAATGATTCTAGCAATAAATTCAAATATGTGAATTTTTTCTACAACGAATTTATCATCTTCATGTCTTTGGTACCAAAAAGATATATAATCCTCGTCGTCTATATCTATTATACGATATTCTGCAAAGCAAGGTCACAATATCTTAAAATATAAGAAATAGCTTTTCTAGAATTAGGAAATTCATTCTTTTTAGCTCTTACATAAAAACCATTATAAGATTTGTAATATACTTTATTTTTAATAGGTCTAAATTTTTCTTTACCAATGTCTTTTTCTAATAAATTTAAAAGAATTTTTTGAAAACGTTTACGAAGCATATCAAAAGGAATAAAATCAAATTTTTTAGAAGAGTTATTACCTAGAGCAATTTCTGAATATAAACAATGAATATGAACATTCCATTTATCATCTCTACCAAATGTATGGAGAGTTAGAATAAAGCCAGGTTTATATTTTTCTTTTTTATACATTTCTTTAAACCAAGAAGATAAGGTCAAATTTACAGCATCAAACATAAAATTGAGACGAGATCTTTTCTCAAGAAATAAAGGCCAAAGGATATCTGAAATAGTGAAGACAAGATGTCTGTGATTACAATTAATAAGTTTAGATTCAATAGCTAAAGAACGAGCTTTAGCATATTTAACACCACAAGAGTTACAAAATCTAGATTTGCAAGTGTTATAAACATGAATATGATTATCACAATGAGGACAATGATAGAAAGAGTAACCAAGATAGGGAGTTTTAAAAATGATTATTTTTTCAACCTCATGTTTAACAATTGGTCTAATAGTAAGATTTCTATTAACAGCAAAGACTAAAAAATCATCCCAATAATCGTTGAAAATATCTCGAAGTTTAAAATATTTATCTTTGGGATAAAAATCGAATAAATCTTTTTGTGTGTTGGACTCATTTATTATCATATTTATATTATAAACTAAAGAAAACCAAACTCAAAGAGTTTGGCTAATGAAATAAATTTCATTATTTTTTTAAACTTAAGTCTCATATCACTAAATGACTCTAATATATTAGCAAACTCTATTAGATTATAATGTCTATCTTTATCAGTTCTACTGACATAAAAAATAAAATATAACACCAGTATAAGAGATTTTACTAATCCATTCTTCAGTAATCCCAAGAGAAACTAATATATCTATTGCTTCATTGATTTCATCTTTAATCATAAATACATCCCATAACATAAAATTAAAAAATCCATAGAAAAAATTAAGATATATAGTATAATAAACATAAGGAGTGCATATGACGAAAAATATAAAATTAATACTAAAAATTATTATCTTAATACTAGGATTTTATCTAGGTCATAAATTCTATTATTTATACAAGTATCAAGTATCTAATAAAACTATTCCGAGTTACACAGAGTTTATAAAATTATTAAGTAATACACATACAGTTACTATTGAAGTTAAAAATGAAGAAAATGTGAATTACTTAGAACTTAATAATATAAAAATAAGAAACGACCAAGAACTTGATTTAAAATTAGTAGAAAATGAAACTTATTCACAAAAATATGAAACCTATGATGAAAATGGAGAAATACTATATGCCATATGGATTAGTGGACCAGAAGAGAACTTTATAGAAGAATTTATAAATGACTCTAAACAAGCAAGTGGAGGAATTTATAAAAAGTATTACGAAGAAAACAATGTGTATGACTTAATAAGCCTAATAAAATATTTAGCCAAAAACACAGACAAAAAAGCGAATATCTTTACAAGCACAAGAGAAATAGAATGGCTATATACTATGAATGCTCTAGTAGGCTCTATATTTGAAAATGCAGAAGACTTATTCTTTATAGAAGGAACTTACCAAGGAATAATGTTTACATATAAGTCTAGTAACCAAAAATCTATATTAATTAATAAAGATGGTAAAAACTATGGTATTAATTTCATAGGTCTAGACTATTTTACAGATGAGTATATAAGTGAATTATTAGAAACTCTAATAATAGAATAGGAGTAACATGAAAGATATATTAAAAGAATTAGATGAACTAATGAACGAAATTAACTATGGAGTACCAAACGAACAAAACGAAAATTTGCTAGATTTACTAGATGACGACGAAGTTTTTAATAAATACTACTATTTACAAACACCTGAAGAATTATTACAAAGTAAAATAGGAGTGTGTTGGGACCAAGTTGAACTAGAAAGAGAATTTTTGACAAAGAAGAAAATTGATACTAAAACCTTTTTTATATGCACTTATGACAATGATAACATACCATCACACGCATTCATAACATTTAAAGATGGAGAAAAAATCTATTGGTATGAACATTCTTGGTTTGAAAATAAATCTACACATGAATATAACACCCTTAAAGAACTATTAAAAGACGTAAAACAAAAATTCATAAAAAGTCATAAAGCTAATCTGGATGCACCTACACTTATTTACGAATACACTACACCACCTATACACTTGAATTGTGAAGAATTTTACAAATTTGCTGAAACAGGAAAACTAATGAAAGTTAATGAACCACTATATTTTTACCACTTAGTACCTAAAAATACAGAACTAAATCCAGGAATATTAAGTTTACAATATATGTACGATAATAAGATGTATGATTTATTTGATAAATACACTGAAAAATACAAAACAAGAATAGTAAACGCTTGGAATATAGAAAAATATAAGGGAAGAAAAGAAGAAACACTAACAAGAGAAGAAATAATAGATGCTCTAAAAATTTTCAGAGGAGAATATGGTGCCTCCTACATATATTTCTTTAAATTTCCACCAAAATCTTCACTAGGACCAAAAATGAAAGAAATATTGAATTATAAAGACATATATAGAATAAATATTAATGATGAAGAAATTATATTAAAAATGAAAGATATATTTTATGGTTTTAAAAATTCTAATTCGGATGAAGAAATACTCACAAAATCATACTATGAAAATATAACAGAAGAAGAATACTTTAATAACTATGATGACACTTTAGAAATGAACTATAGTACACTTAGTCACATAAGCATAGCATTTGAAAGTGATTACTGCCCTTCATCTTTTATTGAAAAAGTATAGTATTATTGATATAATTACCTTATCAGGGAGTTGAAAAAATGAGAAAAAAAGTATTAATGGTAGACATGGACGAAGTAATAGTGGAAAAAGGATTTCTATACTTAATAAATAAGTACTTAGGAACAAATTACAAAGACACAGACTTTACACAATTTAGAATGCAAGAAATCATGCCACCTAAACAAAGACTAGAATTTTTTAAATGGTTTAAAAATTATAATATGTACGACTTTTGTAGTTTTGTAGACCATGCCAAAGAAAACTTAAAATTACTAAATAGGCTTGTCCGTAAACTATAAATTAGCAGTTTCAAAATTATAAATACTACATATAAGTGTCATGTGTAATTTAAAATTTTTTCTTCTATTCCTATATCTTGTACTTACCATTTTAAA
>CAJUGE010000009.1 GCA_910586295.1 uncultured Bacilli bacterium
AAAATGAAAATGGTTTATGGTCGCATGTAGAAAGTATTAATGGTCCACTTATGCGTTTTGGAAACTATAATCCTATTTATTATAATACTGAACTATCATTTGTAAGCTTTTTTACTCTTAAAGTCAATAAAGAAAAAATAACAGTAAAAAAGAGTAAATTAATTTAAAATATAAAAATAGATAGAAAAGTTATTTGAAAATTCTATCTATTTATTTTTTCTCATAAATTAAGGCACACAAAAACGATAAAATGTAAAAAATCACAGACACTAGTTTTCAAAGAACAAATTATTTGTTATAATTTAATCATCAAATCTTAACTGGAAGTTAGTTTCTAAACTGTTAAGATCTGAGTTTGAGAAAGAAATAAGTTTATCTGTGATTAAATGGCTTATTTCTTTTTTTGTACTCAATTTCATTTCTCTTAACAATATAGAACCATATTCAAGTAATTGTCTTATTGTATGGGCTATTTGTATGAATAAGTAATGTATTTTTAATGCATTATCAAATCTACTACATAGATGACTTATATTAAAAGTCCCATTTTTTTGTATATTAAACCCTTCATTTTCTATCTTCCAACGCCTACGACCAATAGTAACTATTTCTTCAATGTTCTTATTTGTAATTCTTAAATCGCTTATATAATTAAAAATAGTAGTTTTTTTCTCTTTAATCTCTACATATCTAAACACATTAAAAGTATTTTCTTTAAATACAATACCAGAAGATAAATAATAGTTTTCTTTTGTAACTTCATTTTCAAAATTAATATTATCTTCAAATTCTTCATAAACATTTTTAAGTCTATCTTTCTTTAAATTAAATATATAATGCCATTTGTTATCTTTACAAATATTAATCATAGGAGTGGTTGCATACAATGCATCTCCAGTAACTATAAATTTAAGTTTAGGATAAGTTTTTTTAATTCTATTAGCCATTCTTTTGAATGCTTTGACTTCACAATCTTGTTTTTGATTTTCATTGTTTAATTCAGTATTTTCTATCCATTCACTATCTATACTGATAACAATATTATTAAAAACTACCTTAGCTTCTAAAACATATTTATAATATTTAACTTTTCCATCTCTAGTTCTAGTTAAACAATTGTTATTTAGGTTATAATCTAAGGCAATTAAACCAGTAGCATCTACTACTAATTGAATACATCCATTATATCTAAATTTATCAAACATTTTACTTCTAAGTAAAGCTTTAAACATATATTTTCTTATATTATCTATTTCGTTGTAATCTAATTGTTCGATAGTATCTTGAATGGTTTGCCAATGAGGAACTTCAAGTAATTCTTGATTACAAATTTTAGATAAGTTACTAATGACTTCTTCGGTTTTAAATTCAGTGTTAATATTAGTCATAGTAGTAATGCCACATAATAAAGCTAAAAGCCTAGTCATAATAATGGTTCTCATTTTATATGTAATGTAACTTTTGTGCCTTTTATCGGTTAATTGAGAAAATAAAGTAGTTAACTCAGGAAAATATTTGTTAATAATTTTAAGTAATTCTTTAAGTAAATCTTTATCTTTTAATAATTCACGTCTTTGTGCACGAGTTAAAGATTCACTTTTTGTGAAAGTTTTCCCTGATTTAATTCTAATAGATTTATTATTAGGGTTGTCCGTAAACTACAAATTAGCAGTTTCAAAATTATAAATTTCACAAATTAATGTCATATATAATTTGAAATTTTTTCTTCTATTTCTAAACCTTGTACTTACTATTTTAAACTTTTTGATAAATGCA
>CAJUGE010000010.1 GCA_910586295.1 uncultured Bacilli bacterium
AGGAATGATAAAAAATGATGTACAAGACTTACTATAACTCGCCTCTAGGAAAGTTAATACTAATAAGTGACGGAACATACCTAACTAATTTACTTCTAGAAGCTAGTGACTATAGCGAAGAAACTATAGAGAATGACAACTTAAAAGTCTTTAAAGAAATTAAATCATGGCTAACCACTTACTTTAATGGAATACAAGCAGAAACTAAGAGTCTCCCATTAAAACCTACTGGAAGTGAATTTAGAACTCTAGTCTGGGATTATCTACTTACCATTCCCTATGGAAAAACAGTCACTTATAAAGAAATCGCTAACTTTATTAGTAAAAAAACAAAAAAGAGCCCTTGTCCCCAAGCAATAGGCGGTGCAGTAGGCAATAATAACATCCCAATAATTATTCCATGTCACAGAGTTGTAGGGACTAACAAAAACTTGACAGGATATACAGGTGGTTTACACATAAAAAAGAAATTGTTAGAACTAGAAGGAATAAATACAAGTGAATATACTATGCCAAAGAAAAGAGGTAAGAGATAAATGGATAACAAAAAAAGATGCAAATGGTGCAATTTAAAAAACGAATTATATGTTAAATACCATGATGAAGAATGGGGAGAAATTAACTTTGAAGAACAATACCTATATGAAATGCTAATACTAGAATCATTCCAAGCAGGACTTTCCTGGGAATGTGTACTAAACAAAAGAGAATCATTTAGACAAGCACTAGACAATTTTGATATAGATAAAATTTGTAAATATGATGACAAGAAAAAAACAGAACTACTATCCAATGAAAAAATAATAAGAAACAAACTAAAAATAAACGCGACCGTCAATAACTCAAAAATATTTAAAAGTATTCAAGATGAATTTGGCTCATTCCATAATTACCTAAAAACATTTACTAAAGATAAAATAATTTACGAAGTAGATGAAACTAGAAACTCGCTATCTGATAACATATCTAAAGACTTAATAAAACGTGGAATGAAATTTGTAGGAACAACTATCATATATGCATATTTACAAGCAATTGGTATTATAAATTCACATGACACAAATTGTTATAAGTATATTGGTGAATAAAAAGATAACTATAAAAAGTTGTCTTTTTTCATTTAAATTAACAAAATGACTCATAAAATATTGACAACTGTAATATACTGTTATATAATACATATAACAGTTAAGGAGGCAAAATGAAAATTATAATAAGTAACTCTAGTCCAGTCCCGATATACGAACAAATAAAAAACGAGATCATAACAGGGATTATGAATGACGAATTAAAAAGTGATGAACCTCTTCCGTCGATAAGGTCTCTAGCAAGCGACATAAAAATAAGCATAATGACAATAAAAAAAGCGTACGACGAACTAGAAAATGAAGGTTATATTAAAATAATACAAGGAAAAGGCGCATTCGTCGCACCAAAAAACATAGAACTAGCCAAAGAACAAGCATCAAAAGAAATAGAAAATAACCTAATAAAAATAATAGAAATATCGAATAGATATAACATAACAAAAGAAGAAATAATAGAAACATTTGAATATTTATATAGGAGTGAAGAATAAATGAACAATGTAATTGAAATTAAAAATTTAAAAAAAGTCTACGATAATTTTACTCTAGGCGAAATAAACCTATCAATTGAAAGTGGAAAAGTAATAGGCTTAATAGGCGAAAATGGAGCAGGAAAAACTTCATTAATAAAGTCCATACTAAACATAATAAAAATTGAAGGAGAAATAAAACTATTTAACTCTAACAATTTAAATGAAGACACAAAGGAAAATGTTGGAATAGTACTAGATAATGCATTCTTTCCAGAAAACTTATCACCCAAAGATATAGAAACTATTCTAAAAAGTATATACAAAAATTGGGACACACAAGTATTTCAAGATTACATAAAAAGATTTAATCTTGATTACAAAAAGACAATCAAAAATATGTCTAAAGGAATGAAGAAAAAATTAGAAATAGCCTGTGCACTCTCACACCACCCAAAACTTTTAATACTTGATGAACCAACAAGTGGTCTAGATCCAGTAGTAAGAAGTGAAGTTCTAGACTTATTTCAAGAGTTTATGGAGAGCGATTCACATACAATACTAATCTCGTCTCACATAACATCAGACTTAGAAAGAATAGCAGACCAAATAATACTAATAGACAAAGGAAAAATACAACTAAACGAAGATAAAGATGAAATAATAAATAAATACGGAATACTAAAATGTTCCTTAGAAGAATTTGATAAAATTGACTCAGAAGACATAATAAACTATAAAAAAACTAAATACAGTTATGAAATTCTAGTCAAAGATAAAAACAAAATGGAGAAGAAATATAAAGACTATATAATAGATAAAATTTCACTAGATGAACTATTATTATTAATTACAAAGGGGGAAAAACAATGTTAGGACTTATAAAAAAAGATATTCTTATGTTAAAAAACAACATAAAAACAATTCTATTAATCGCAGTCATATACTTAATTTTTGCACAAGGAAAAGCGAGCCAAATAGCATTCATGCTATCATTCATAAGCATAATGGTTTCAATGTCATCATTTAGTTATGACGCATACAACCATTGGGACACATTTGCCTGTGCACTTCCAAAGGGAAGAAAAAACATAGTATTAGCAAAATACACAAGCGGAATAATTATGCTACTTATCTCATCAATAACAACCATAATATTAGGACTCTTACTAAATATAACTTTAAGTAAAGTAGACATTCAAGAATTACTAATAATAGTATTAATAAGTGCACTAATAATTATTATGATAGAATCACTTATCTACCCATTCATCTTTAAATTTGGCATAGAAAAAGGAAGATACATATTATTCATAGGCTCATTTCTAATCGCTGGTTTAGGTGCATATGTATTGAAATCAAATATAAATATTTCCAAAGGATTAACAAACATTTTGAATAACTACTGGTACATAATATTACCTATTATAGCGCTCTTAATGTTAATTATATCTATAATGATATCACTTCACATATATAAAAACAAAGAATTCTAGTACACAACAAAAACTAGGATTCTTTTATTATAGGCCCTTCCTACTAGACATCAAGTAAAAAAACAACTATAATTAAAAAGAAATCAAAAGGTTTATAGGAGAAAAAATGTAGAAATTGTAATGAAGATTTTGTTATAACAATATCAATGAAAGGAGTCTGAACTATTGAAAAATAATTTAATAAGAGAAGAAATAAATGTTAAAGAAAATAAGATTGGAATTATCAAGTTTGGGAATTCTGAGTATATTTCTTTAATTGATCTAGCGAGATATGCTGATGAAGATGATCCAAGATATCCTATTCAAAACTGGATGAGAAATAAAGATGTTATTTCCTATTTAGGATTATGAGAAAGTGTTAATAATGAAAATTTCAAAGGTGTCGAATTCGACACGTTTAAAAATGAAGCAGGGAGTAATAAATTTAAAATTTCTCCACAAAAATGGATAAACGAAACGAATGCAATTGGTATCATCTCCAAATCTGGAAATGGTGGAGGCACTTATGCTCATTCAGATATTGCTTTAGAGTTTGCGAGTTGGTTATCTCCAGAATTTAAGTTCTATTTAATAACTGAGTTTGAAAGATTAAAAAAGCAAGAATCTTATCAATATAAGGTTGAATGGCAAGCCAGTAGATTGCTTTCAAAGGTAAATTATCTAATGCATACAGATGCAATTAAAGAAATAATTGTTCCAAATTTAACTGATGAACAAAAAAATTTCGTATATGCAAGTGAAGCAGATGTTCTTAATGTAGCATTATTTGGAGTGACAGCGAAAGAATGGAGAAAGAACAATCCAGAACTAGCAGTGACTGGTAATATTAGAGACTATACAGATTTACTTCATTTAATAATACTTAATAATTTAGAAAACACTAATGCTGAGTTAATTAAAATAGGTTTGTCTCAACAAGAAAGATTGATTAGATTAAATGATTCTGCAAAGAAACAAATGAATTTATTAAAAAATGATAAAAGAGTCAAAAAATTGGCAATTTTACAAGAAGACGTTAATAAGGCTTTATTATCACTAGAAAACAAGTAGTGTCATTTTTGAGACAAATCTTATGGAAGAATGCACTTAACGGTAAAGTACTTGAAACAAATGTAGTTATTGCTAAAAAATATTTATCAGAAGAAGAAATAAAAGAACTTAATAATTTAAAATTCAACTACTCAAAAAATTAGAGTAGTTCAAAAAAAGTGAAAAAGACAAATTTCAAGGGGAATAAATTAAAACATTCAGAATTTGTTTCCTTAAGTAGTAAGTTTATTTATGATAATATTTATAGCGATGAGTATAACTTTAAGAAATCAAGAAAGGTTAAAAACAAAACATAATAGAAGATAATTTTAATATAAATAACAAATAGAATTTAAAATACACTTAGATTATAGTATAATAAATTCATAATCTTATTGATAAAAGGTTTAAGGGAGGAAAAAATGTTAAAAGTAAAAGACTTAAAGAAAAAATTTATAAAATATGAAAAAAACAAACAGAAATCAGAATTCTATGCAGACAATGGAATATCATTTGAAGCAGACAAAGGCAAAATAATAGGAATACTAGGACCTAACGGAGCAGGAAAAACAACCCTACTTAGAATGATCGCTGGAATACTAGAGCCAACTAGTGGTACCATTGAATATGATAATCTAACATTCGAAAAAAATGAAATAGAAATCAAAAAGATGATAGCATATCTATCAGGAAATACTAAAATATATAACTCTATCTCGCCATATGAACTACTAAATATGTGTGCAGAACTCTATGATGTTCCAAAATCTAAAAGAGAGACAAGAATAAAAGAAATATCAGAAATTTTAAACATGAAAGACTTTCTATACAACAAAATAGAAAACTTATCAACAGGACAAACTCAAAGAGTAAACATAGCAAGATGTCTAATACATGATCCAAAATATTATATACTAGACGAAGCCACAAGTGGTTTGGATATATTATCAAGTCAAATAATCTTAGACTTCATAAAAACAGAAAAAGGAAAAGGAAAAACAATACTTTACTCAACTCACTACATGGAAGAAGCAGAAAACATATGTGACTACTGCATAATGATAAATAAAGGTGTAATCATAGAAGAAGGAACTCCAGAAAAAATAAGAAAAAACACTAAAACAACTAACCTTAGAGACGCTTTCTTCTCACTAATCGGAGGTACAAAAAATGAAGAGTAACGTTATAAATATATTAAAAAAAGAATTAAGAGAAATGTTTAGAGACAAAAAATCTCTTGCAATGATGCTGATAATTCCATTCATGATACCACTACTAGTAATCGGTATGTCTGCACTTTTTGAATATCAAACAAATGGAATAAAAGCAACATACAATCGTATTGGATTTGCTTACGAAGCAACTTCTATAGAAGAAGAAATAATCAAAGAACTAGGAATATTCGGAGTAAAAGGTACAGAAGAAGAACTAAAAAGCCAATTTGACGAAGGAAAAATAGATGCATACATTACAAAAAAGGAAAATACATATATAATTAATGGAGACGATTCAGAAAATACTACAGTAGCAAGTAGATTAATAGAAACATACTTTAATACATATAAAGAATATCTACAAAGCACTTACTTAGAAAATAATGATGTAAATTCAGAAGAAATACTAAACATAATAACATTAGACAAAAATATTGAAATGACAGAAAACTTCTTTGCAAACTACATAACAGTATACGCATTTCTATTCATAATAATGGCTATAACTATATCAGCAACATACCCAGCAACAGACGCAACTGCAGGAGAAAAAGAAAGAGGAACACTAGAAACTCTTCTAACATTTCCAATAAAAAGTAAAGACATAATCGTAGGAAAATTCCTAAGCGTAACTGTATCATCGATAGTAACTGGACTTCTAAGCCTAATACTAATGATTATTGCCTTACTAGTATCAGAAAATATGTTCGAAATCTATGAAGGTGTAAACTTAATGTTGCCTATAACAAGCCTAATCTTTGCATTGCTAGTAATAGTAGTTTATTCATTCTTAATAAGTGGACTTTGTATAGCAGTTGCAAGTAAATCTGCTACATTCAAAAGTGCGCAAAGTGCATTAACTCCACTAACATTTATATCATTTTTCCCAGGAATGATAGCCTTCATGATAAAAATTAAAACAAACGTAGTGTTATCCTTTGTACCATTCCTAAACTTTACAATGTTGTTTACAGACATAACAAATGGAAATGTAGAATACATAAACATAATAGCAATGATAATTTCAACATTCATAATAATCGCAGTAGTCTTAAACATAATAATAAGACAATACAAATCAGAAAAAGTACTTTTCTCTAGGTGACTTAATTAGTCATCTTTTTACTTGACACAAAAAATATAATATACTATAATGTACTTATTGAACCAGTACAATATTGAAAGGAGAAACTATGGACATAATAATCTCAAATACCAGTAGCAAACCTATCTATGAGCAAATAACAAGTCAAATTAAAAGTATGGTAATGAAAGATATTCTAAAACCTGGAGACTCACTTCCATCAATGAGGTCGCTTGCCAAAACACTTAGAATATCTGTAATCACAGTACAACGCGCATACGAAGACTTAACAAAAGACGGCTTCATAGAAACAACAGTAGGCAAAGGAAGTTTTATATCTAAAGAACACAAAGAAATTATCAAAGAAGAAAAACAAAAAGAAATAGAAGAACACCTAGAACAAGCAATTGACCTAGCAAAAGAAACAGGAGTAGACTTAAGCGAATTAACAAAATTACTTAAAATATTATATGAAGGAGAATAATCATGAAAGAAGAAAGCTATGGAATCAAAATAGAGAATTTATCAAAAAAATATGAAGACTTTGAACTTAAAGATGTATCATTTAACGTTCCGTGTGGAAGTATAGTAGGACTTATCGGAGAAAATGGCGCAGGAAAATCAACTACGATAAAAGCCATATTAGACTTAACGGAAAAAGAAAGTGGAGTAGTAGAAATACTAGGTTCAACCACACTAGACAAAGAAACAAAAGAACACATAGGAGTAGTATTTGAAGGAAACAATTTTCCAGAAGAATTAAATGCAAAAGAACTAAACAATGTGCTAAAGAATATATATAAATATTGGAATGAAGAAAAATTCTATGGACTTCTATATGACTTTAAACTACCAATTCAAAAGAAAATAAAAGATTATTCACGTGGTATGAAAATGAAACTAGCAATTTTAGTCGCACTATCACATGACACAAAATTACTAATACTAGATGAAGCCACAAATGGATTGGACCCCATAATAAGAGAAGAGATACTAGACATACTCCTAGACTTTATACAAGACGAAACACACACAGTACTATTCTCATCTCACATCACAAGTGACTTAGAAAAAATTGCAGACTATATTGTATTCATAAAAAATGGAACTGTTTTTCTAAACGCATCAAAAGATGAATTAATCTACGAATATGGAATACTAAAATGTAAAAAAGAAGACTTTGACAAAATAGACAAAGAAGACATAATAACTTATATAAAAAGAGAAAACATATATGAAATACTAATTTATGACAAAAAAGAAAAGAAAAATAAATACAAAGATTTAAACATAGACAAAGTATCATTAGACGACATAATGCTAATGTACATAAAAGGAAGTGACGAAAAATGAAAGGACTTATAATCAAAGACTTATACCAATGTAAAAACAACATAATAGTTTCTATACTAACATCAGTAATAATCTCATCATTTTGTCTCCTCTTCCAAATAGAGTACATAACTCCATTTATAATTACAACTCTAATAGGCACAACTTTAGCGCACTCTATAATAACAGATAAAAAAACTGGATGGTCTACTACCGAAAAAACAATGTCGTTAGATAAAAAAGAAATAATAAAAAGTAAATATATAATGTACTTACTAACAATTACTTTTAGTTACATAATAGGTATTATTATATTAGAATTTAGTGAATCTTATATATCGGAAGTATTTTACTTTTTTCCAATATCCAGTGGACTTATTTTAGGAAGTATCCTAATTCCCAGTAACTATATTCTTGGAATAGATAAATCTTATCTAGGAATGATGTTATCTATACTATTCACAATTTTCGTTTTACTTCTATTTTACTTCTTCTACTTAAGTGATATTATATATTTAATAATGTTTCCATTCTTAAGCGTATTATTTTACTTCTTATCATATAAATGGTTAGTGGAAACAAAAATAAAATCAAAAAATTAGCACTCTACTATTGACAGTGCTAATCTAAAGTGATACAATTAAAATGTAAAAAGGAAAAGAAACTTTTTACAGGTATTAAAAAAATATTATGTGCTATCCTATATATATAGTGGACAACACATAAAAAGAAAGGAAGCTGATATTATGATGTTAATACCAAGAAGAAATGATTTTGATTTATTAGGAGATTTGTTTGATGACACATTCTTTAACAAGAGTGAAAGCAAACTAATGAGGACAGATATTAAAGAAAGAGAAAACGACTATGTAATTGATATTGATTTACCAGGTTATGATAAAGAGAATATCAAAGTTAAAGTTAACGATGGATACTTAACTATTGAAGCAAAAACAAAAGGAAGCGACTACGAGAAAGACGGAAAATATGTACGTAAAGAAAGATACTTTGGAGAATGTTCAAGAAGTTTCTACATTGGAGAAAATATAAAAACTGAAGATGTAAAAGCAAAATTCACAAATGGAATACTTTCATTACAAGTTCCTAAGAAAGAACAACAAAAAGAAATAGAAGAAGATACATTCGTTAACATTGAAGAATAGTTTTAACAAGAAAAGTAAATAGCAAAATAAATGCTATTTATTTTATTTTTACCTTAGTAGAACGAAGAAAGTTTGATACAAATTTTTCACTATGCTATATAATAAGAAAATTATCTAAATTTATTCAAAATAAATTGTTTATAGTGTATAATGTTAATAGGTGATATATATGTGGTTTTTATTTATTGTTCTCTACATAGTTTTAGCAGTAGCATTTACTCAATTTTATAAAATAGTTTTAAATACCTCAAAGAGTGATGGTACATTGACTGTATTATTACAATTTATAGCAGGATTATGTGCCTTATTGCTTTCTGTTTTATTTAAGTTTACATTTCCAACAGATTGGAAAGTATATTTATTATTAGGAATAGCTTGTATCTTCTATGCTATTTCAGATAGAATGAATACAACTGTAAGAAGTGGTATAGAGGCCTCAACATTTAGTATAATTAAACAATTATCAACAGTATTTATGATTATAGCAGGATTACTATTTTTTAAAGAACAATTTGTTTGGAAAAAGATTATTGGAGCAGGACTAATTATTTTTAGCAATATTCTTATTTTCTATAAAAAAGGAAATCAAAAATTAGACAGATATGTTATATTAGGTATTCTATCAAACATAATTTATTCAGTAGCGTTATTTTTAGATGTTAATATTTCAGATAGTTTTAACTTGGCATTTTATGTAGCTCTAACTTTATTAGTTCCTGCTTTATTTATTACAATTGCTGAAAGAGTAAAATTATCAAATATAAAAAAGGAATTTAAAAATGGTAATAAGAAAGCAATTTTGATAACAGGACTTTGTTGGGGAACAATGATTGTTGTTCAGTTAAGAGCATATCAACTTGGAGAAGCTACTTCAGTTGCTCCTTTGTGTGCTTTAACTGTAATTGGAAATGTATTAGTTGGATACTTATTTTTAAAGGAGCGAAATAATCTATTAAAAAAATTAATCGCTGCTTGTTTAATTATTATAAGTGTATTTTTAATAAAAGGTTAAAGCTAAGTTAGTATATAAGGATAAATATTATGAATGAAAAAGAAATATATACAAACTCAATATATAAACATTTAGTATTTTTGAATTACTAAACAAAAAATATCATGGTATGAATCTGATAACAATAACTAGACATTCCTTAATTACATATAGAAAATAACACTAAAAAATGATAATATTATATTATGAATGAAGATACAAAAATTAAAAATTTATTATTTAGTTTATCTAAGTCCAAATTTAGAAGTAAATTTCATCTAAAAGATAAAGATTTAGAATACATAAACAAGTGTGGTATAAATAAAATTGAAGAGCACGCTTATGACTTTATAACTAAACGTCTAGCACCATCTAATATTCCTAATGATACTCATCAAACTCCATACAAAGGCCATCCTGTTTTCATAGCCCAACATGCTACTGCGACTTGTTGCCGTGAATGCTTATATAAATGGCACAAGATTGAAAAGGATAAAGAATTGTCAAAAGAAGAAATAGACTATATAGTTAGTGTTATAATGGCTTTCTAAAAAATGAATCTAGACTTTAAATAAAGTAATTGCTATGCTATAATAAAATAAATAGAGTAAAAGAGGAGTAGAATATGAAAGATAAAAAAATCTTAACATTAGACAAAGCGAGACTAATCTCGGCATGTCTAATTATCATGGTGCACACAATGCCACTAGCATCAATAAATGGAAAGGCAAGCTTCTTACTATCAGAAGTGTTTTGTAGAATTGCAGTACCTTTGTTCTTAATGATAACAGGATACTACATAATGAAAAAATCACTAAAAGATAAGAAAGTTCTAATTGACTACACAAAAAGAGTGCTAATATATTATGTAATAAGTATAATAATTTACTTACCTATAAACATCTATAATGGGGTATTTAGTAGTTTAACGTTTTTAGGATTACTAAAGGAACTGCTAATAACTGGAACATTTTATCATTTATGGTATTTTCCAGCATTAATACTAGGTATTTGGATAACTTACTTCATACTAAAAAATATGAAAGAAAAACAAGCTAGCATAATATTTGTAATACTATTTATGATTGGACTTCTAGGAGACAGTTATTATGGATTATTAAACGGTATAAGTTTATTGGAAAATATTTACGGTGTCATATTTAAAATATTTGATTACACAAGAAATGGGCTGTTCTATGTGCCAATATTCCTATATTTAGGATACTTATCTAATAGTCAAAAACTAAAAATAGAAAAGAAAAAGAATATAATACTAATTATAGTATCGCTTATACTAATGTTAATAGAAGGATACTTACTTCATTCACAAGCATATCAAGAACATACAAGTATGTATCTATTCTTAGTACCTCTTATGATATTTATCTTTATGTACCTAATTAATAATCCAGGTAAAGAAGAAAAATATCTAAGAAGAGTAAGTACTGTAATTTATATAATTCATCCTTGGTTCATAGTCTTAATAGTAAAACTAAGTAGCTTATTGAAACTTAATAAATACTTAACAGATAATACAATAATACATTTCTTACTAGTTTTAATCCTAACATTATCATTTAGTTTTATATTTGAATATTTATTAGAAAAAGCACCAAAGAAGAAGTTAAATGTTAAAAGTAAAAAAGGTAAAAATAAAAAATAGATATAGAGGTGAAAGTAATGGAAAAATTAGAAAAAAGAGAATTAGTATCATTTGATGGAGCATGTCCATATAAATGTAAACATTGTTATACTTTCGGTTTAAATGAAGAAAACAAAAATCTTAGTATTGACGATATAGTAGAAAGTCTAAAAGAAAAAGAATTTGATGTAATATATGTATCACACAATAAAGAGAACTTCATTAATCCCAAAGAAGGAATAAATTTATGTAGAAAATTATTTGAAACATACAACAAAGATATTTTGGCAATCACTAGAAATGTTTTTAATGATGATGAATTAAATGATTTTTCAAAATTAAATGAAGAAATGAAATCTAAAGGAAAACTCCTATGTCTTGCTGTTTCTATACCAGCTTTAGACTCGATAGAAATTACTGAAGGTATAGGAATAATCCCATCACCAGAGGAAAGAATAAATTTCTTAAAAAGAGCAAAAGAAAAAGACATAAAAACAATTTTAGTAATAAGACCTTTATATCCAAACAAAATAATTCCTATAAAAGAGCCTCTAAAAATAATAGAGAAGTGTTCAGGTTTTATAGACTGTGTGTTATCAAGTGGCTTAGCCGTAAACGATTTTATTTTAAAACAATTAGGTTTAACTTGGGACGATTTTAACTATCTTGATGGAGATAATTCTAAATTTTTACTAGGTGCTATAGATAACATGAAATATATTGATGTACAAGAAGAATTAAAACAACTTAAAGATAAATGCAAAGATTTAAATATTAGCATATTTAATCATAGCATGGAAGCACTACAATTTTTCAGTCATAGCATGGATGCCTTAAACTATTTAAAAGAAATTGATATTGATTACATGAAAGAAGACTTTAGTTTTGAATAATAAAGTCTTTTATTTTGAAAAAAAACATTGACAAACAAGTGTATGTAAAATATAATTGTAATATAAAGACGAGAGGAAGTGAAAGTATGAAAATGTTATATGTTGATTTTGATGGAGTAGTACTAGATACTATACCTATATTGTATGAAATAGCACAAAAAGAAGGATATGATGTTAATGATGCAGAATTCTATAAGAATTTCAATTACAAAGAAATACTAAAAGATAAATATATAATAAATGATGGCATCAATTGTATACAAAGAATAATAGAAAGTGAGAAATTTGAAGTAAGCATACTTACACATTGCCATTCAATTAAAGAAGGTTCTGATAAAGTAAAATACATAAGGAAATTCTTCAAAGATATAACAGTCATAATCTGCCCAAAAGATATTTCTAAAACTAAAATGGTACATACAGAAGGAGCGATTCTTATAGATGACTATGCAGGAAATTTAAAAGAATGGGAAACTGCTGGAGGAATACCTATAAAATTTTCTCAAGAACTTAAAGGAAAAGGGTATACAGTTATAGATAAATTAGATAAAATAATAGATATGTTCTAAAGAAGAGGAGAGTGATTAAATGAAAATAGAAAGACTAATACTTGAACCACTTGATAATAATTGTTATATATTAAGTGAAAACAACTGTGCTATTATAATTGACCCTAGTAGTGAAGAAAATAAAATAGAAGAATACTTAACAAAAAATAATTTAACATTAATTAGCATTTTTATAACTCATTATCACTTTGACCATATAGGTGCTTTAGACTACTTTATAAAAAAATATAATGTAAAAGTATATGACTACAAACAAATAGGAAAATTTAAAGAAGGTCCATTTAAATTTCAAGTTATAAGTACAAAAGGGCATTCAAACGATAGTGTATCATTTTACTTTGAAAATTCAAAAGACTTATTCGTTGGAGATTTTGTATTTGAAGGCAGTATAGGAAGGATGGATTTAGAAGACGGAGACGAAGAAGAAATGTCTTATAGTTTAAGAGAACTTAAAAAATTTGATAAAAATACAAAAATATATCCTGGTCATGGAAACACAACTACTCTTTCGCATGAACTTCTAAATAACCCTTACTTATGATTGCAGGTGTCCTAATTGAATATAGTGTAAAAAGTCTTGATAAAACATTTGACTACATAGTCCCAAAAGAACTAGAAGACAAAATAAAAATTGGGCATAAAGTTCTAGTTCCATTTGGAAGACAAATAGTTGAAGGCTTTGTCATGGACTTAAAAAACACTAAAGATACCAAAATGGATTACAAAGAAATACAAGAGATAGTAGAAAGTACTTTCTGTTTAAATAGTGAATTAATTGAACTAGGAAAGTACATCCAAAAAACAACACTTTCTACACTAATAAGTGCATATCAATCTATGTTTCCAAAAGCCTTGAAAGCATCAAGCAAAACAATGATAAATGTAAAAACCAAAACACTATGTTACTTAAATCCAAATATAAATATAGAAGAGTACTTAGAAGCAAACAAAAGAAACAAAAAAGAAATAGAAATCATACATAAACTACAAAAAGAAACAAAAATAGAAAGAAAAGAAATAAATGGTACATCATTAAGAAGTCTTATAGAAAAAAACATAGTACTAATAGAATACGAAGAAGTAAATAGAAAAGTAGAATATATGCATGAAGAAAAAAACGAAATTACCCTAACAGAAGCACAAGAAAAAGCATATAAAGAACTTAAAGAAAGTGACAACAAAAATATACTACTTTATGGTGTGACAGGCAGTGGAAAAACAGAAATATATATAAAACTTATAAAAGATTTAATAAACAGTAAAAAAACAGTTATAATGTTAGTACCAGAAATTAGTTTAACACCCCAGATAGTAGGAAAATTCATAAGTGAGTTTGGGGATAATGTAGCAGTCTTACATAGTGGTTTAAGTGAAGGCGAAAAATTTGATGAATATAGAAGAATAGTAAACAAAGAAGTAAATATTGTAATAGGCGCTAGGAGTGCTGTATTCGCACCGCTTGAAAACATAGGTGCTATTATAATTGACGAATGTGGTAGTCCATCATTCAAACAAGACGTAAATCCAAAATACAATGCGATAGATATTGCATTAAAGAGAGGTAAAACTCACAATGCCTATGTAATCATGGGAAGTGCAACACCACTTTTAGAACAATACGCTAGAGGTGAAAAAGGAGTATTTAAACTTATTTCACTAACCAAAAGAGTAAGTGAAAACTTACCAAAAATTAACATAGTAGATATGAATGAAGAAGTAAAAAGAAGAAACTTTGTAATAAGCAATGAACTAAAAGTTAAATTAACAATGTGCTTAAATAAACATGAACAAGCAATAATTCTATTAAATAGAAGAGGATACTCTACATTCATGAGTTGTTCCTCTTGTGGCTATGTTTGGAAATGTCCAAGTTGTGACATCTCGCTAATTTATCATAAAAGTTCAAACAACCTAAGATGTCACTACTGTGGATACTCAACTAAAATGACTAATATATGTCCATCATGCAAAGAAGAAGCAATAAAAGATTTAGGAATGGGAACAGAAAAATTAGAAAATATAATAAAAGAAAACTTTCCTACATCTAGAGTAATTAGAATGGACTTGGACACAACATCAAAAAAAGGTTCTCATGCACGTATAATAGAAAGTTTTAAAAACCACGAATACGACATTCTAATCGGAACACAAATGATATCAAAAGGCTTAAACTTTAAAAACATCTCACTAGTTGGTGTAATAAATGCAGATGCTTCACTATATATGCCAGACTTTAGAAGTGCTGAAAGAACATTTGAATTATTGATGCAAACAAGTGGAAGAGTAGGCAGATATGATTTACCTGGAGAAGTAATCATACAAACATACAACAAAGATAACTACTGTTTAGAATGTGTAAAAAAACAAGACTACTTAGAATTCTATAAAAAAGAAATGGACATAAGAAGACAACTAAAATACCCACCATACTTCTATATATGCTCTATAAAAATAGTAAGCCCAGAATATGAAACTGCAAGAAATGAAAGTAACAAAATAAAAAATTACTTATCAAAGAAACTCTCTAATAACTTTATAATTCTAGGACCATCCACAGCAAGTGTATTCAAACTAAAAAATAAATACTATTTTCAAATAATAATCAAATACAAAAGAGAAGAAAACTTAACAAAAACACTAAAAGAACTAAACAGTATGTATATTACAGATAAAGTAAAACTAGACATAAACTTGAATCCACTAAATCTATTATAAATTCCGCTAAATGCACAACAAAAATTATGTTAAATGCACAATGAAGTTGAATAAACTTTCAAAATATGTTATATTATACATAAAGGAGGCTTACAAAATGGCTTTAACAAAAGAAAATTATACTAAAAGATTAATTGACGACGAAATCAGCGAACTTTTAAAGATATTTGGTGCTATAAGCATTGAAGGCCCAAAGTACTGTGGAAAAACATGGACTGCTTTTAATCATTCAAATTCAGCAGTATTACTAACAAAATCAGATAATCCCAATTCTGATTACCAAAAAGCATTAATAAACAGAGAATTAATATACACAAATGATTATCCAGAACTAATAGACGAATGGCAATCAATTGAACAAATATGGGATGATATTAGGACTAAATGTGATGAAGATGGAAAAAAAGGTAAATTTATACTAACTGGCTCATCAGTACCAGTAAACCCTGAAAAAATATTTCACTCTGGAGCAGGTAGAATATGCAAATTACATATGCATACCATGTCACTATACGAATCTGGCGATTCAGAAGGAATAGTTTCACTATTAGATTTATTTGAAAATAAAAGTGTAGCAGTTAACTTAAAAAATAAGCCGAGCATAGAAAAATATGCAGATTTAATAATAAGAGGTGGCTGGCCAGCAAGTTTAAACTTTGATAGAAAAAATTATTATAGATTACCAGAAAGTTACATAGAAGACGTTTTAGATCATGATATAAACTATGATGGAATAAAAAGAGATAAAATAAAAATGAAATTACTACTAAAAGCACTAGCCAGAAACGAAACCACCTTAGCGACTAATGAAAAACTTATAAATGATATTGAAAACTACAGTACACAAGAAGAATACCAAATAAGTAGAAACACTGTCTCAGATTATCTTAATGTATTAGAAAATATACACTTAATAGAAAATCAATTGCCTTATTCGGAAAAAATACGCTCAAGCATAAGAGTAGGAAAAAGTCCAAAAAGACATTTTGTTGATCCTTCACTAGCATGTTCGATTTTAGGACTAAAACAAGAAGGACTCATGAATGACTTAGAATTATTTGGATTTATGTTTGAAGCATTAGTAGTTAGAGATTTAAGAATATATATAGAACATCTAGGCGGACATATTTATCATTTCCATGATAACAATACTAAAGAAGAAATAGATGCAATAGTTGAATTAAAAGATGGCAGTTATGGAGCAATCGAAATAAAATTGGGAGTAGGAAAAATAGATGAAGCAGCAAATAACTTATTAAAATTTTCTAAAAATTGTAATATACCACCTAAATTCTTATGCGTAATAAGTGGAATGATTGACTATGCATATCAAAGAAATGATAAAGTATATGTGCTTCCTATAACAGCCTTGAAGCCATAGAAATAAAAAAAGGAGAAATCAATGAAAGATAAAAAAGTAATATTTATGGGAACTCCAGACTTTGCTGTTCCAGTATTAAAAAACTTAATAGAAAACACTAATGTCATACTAGTTGTAACACAACCAGATAAAAAAGTAGGAAGACACCAAACCCTAGAACCAACTCCAGTAAAAAAAGAAGCACTAGAACATAACATAGAAGTTTTCCAACCTACAAGAATTAAAGAAGAATATGAAACTATTATAAAATACAATCCAGACATAATAATCACCTGTGCTTACGGACAAATAATACCAAAAGAACTCCTAGAACTTCCAAAATACAATTGTATAAATGTCCATGCCTCACTTCTTCCAAAACTTAGAGGGGGTGCACCATTACATAAATCTATAATATATGGATACAAAGAAACAGGAATAACTATAATGTACATGGCAGAAGGTATGGACTCAGGAGACATAATCACACAAGAAAAAATTAGAATAGAAGACACAGACAACGTAGGAACAATCCACGATAAACTAAGTGTGCTAGGTGCTAAACTTCTCATAAATACGTTACCTAGTATATTTGAAGGAACTAACGAAAGAACACCACAAGATGAAAATGAAGTAACTTATGCATACAACATCACAAGAGAAGAAGAAAAAATAGACTTTAACAAAACAAACAGAGAAGTATACAACCAAATAAGAGGTTTATACCCTTATCCAATAGCCTTCACTACACTAAAAGAAGAAGTAATAAAAATAACAGAATCAAAACTTAGTGAAAAAGACACAGGAAGTATAGGGGAAATATCAGAAGTTTCAAAAGAAGGTTTAACGGTAAAATGTGCTTCTAAAAGTATAATTATAACAAAACTAAAGCCTAGCGGAAAAAAAGAAATGAGTGTTAAAGACTTTATAAATGGAAGAAAAAAAGAAGATTTAATAGGAGTTGTTTTAGGTGAATGAGAATATAAATAAAAGTGAACAAAATCAAAATTTATTAAAAAAATTTGTTCTGTATGGAGGTATATTCTTAGCAGGGCTATTTATTGTAATATTTAATCAAGTTTTTGATGTACAAAATGAATCTCAAAACAATAATAAAAATAATCCTAATCCAACACAAAATAAAACAGAAGAAAACGAGACACTAAAAAAATTATCAGACATAAATGACAAGTTCTACAGTATGAACATACATTTAGTTTTAGATGATGATGCAATAACATTAGAATACCAAAAAGTAGATACAATAGAAGTTGGTATGAAAAAATATCATAAAGAACAGACAGAATACATTAAAGCAGAAAATACATACTACATAATGGAAAATAATAATTTTATAAAAAACGATGAATTTATAGACTTTAATTTTGATAAAACATTTATAGACTTAACCAACATAAAAGACTTATTAAGATGTACAGGAGAATACACAAAAAATACAAATGGTATTTATAATACTTTGGAATATACTTATTCGCTAAAAGATATAATAAAAATATACAATAACTATAACAATGCAAGCGTAATAGTAACCGGTAAAGGTGAAATAAAATTAACAGCATATTACAAAGATGAAACTATAAACTATATCGAAATAGACGCTACCGATTTATATAATCTAATAGAAAATAAAAATCTAAATCAAGTTAAATATAAAATAGAAGTACAAGCAGAAAAAGAAGAAGATCCAAGCTGGATTTTAGAAAAATTATCATAAAAAGTAAATCTAATTTTGTCGTATCTAATGAAATTTCATTCAAATTAATTTATATTATATCTAGGTGATAAAAATGAATGAAACAATTGACAAAAAGTTTAATGAATTAATCGACGAGCTAACTTTAAAAATCCTAGAAACTAAAGGGAAATTTAAAAATTGAATAATACTTATCTTGATAATCATAATAGAATTATGAAGAAAATTCATAATTTTTTTTAGCACAAAATATTATTTATCTCTAAAAATTTTATTCTATATAAACAAAAGCAATAATAAAAAATTTTTGAAGTTTACTAATTATTGCCTACATGCTATAATTTAAACATAAAATAAAGAGGGATTACAATGTTTAAAGATATTTTAATTTTAATAATAGGTTTTATCATATTAATAAAAGGAGCAGATATATTTGTATCTGGTTCAAGTGGGATAGCAACTAATTTAAAAATGTCAAAGATGCTAATAGGTTTAACAATAGTTGCATTTGGAACATCGGCACCAGAATTTGCAGTAAGCATAAGTTCACTATCAAAAAACAGTGGAGATATAGTTCTAGGAAACGTAATAGGGAGTAACATATTGAATGTATTACTTATACTTGGAACTGCTTCATTAGTACATCCTCTAACTGTAAAAAACCATACAGTAAAGAAAGAACTTCCAATAACAATTCTATTTACAATACTTTTTTCTGTACTTCTAACAGACCATGTCTTTGACAAAAAACTAATAAATTCTTTTACAAGAAGCGATGGAATAATATTGATACTATTCTTCTTAATATTTATATACTATCTAATTAACATGATGAAAAAGAAACAAGATAATTCTATAGAAGAAGAAAAAATAACAATTCTAAAATCGTTAGTATTCACTGCTACTGGAATAATTGCAATAATATTTGGTAGCAACTTTGTTGTAGAATCATCATCTAACATTGCTTTATCACTTGGAGTTACACAAAGATTGATTTCACTAACTATTATTGCTTTAGGAACTTCACTTCCAGAACTAGTTACAAGTGTAGTAGCGACAAAAAAAGGAGAATATGACATAGCTATTGGTAATGTAGTTGGAAGCAATATATTTAATATAGGAATAGTAATAGGTGTGCCAGTAGCATTATTAGGGACAATAGAAAATATTACAGTAAATTTTGTTGATTTAGTCATGATGATAGGCTCAAGCGTATTGCTCTTTATGTTCTCTTTTAAAGACTATAGAATTTCAAAAAAAGAAGGCGCAATATTTATATTATTATTTATTCTATACTATATATATGTAATATTAGGTTAAAGTCACAAAAATTTCATAGATAAAATGCGTGTTATATTTGACAAAAAAAGTCTAACATTGTACAATTATAATGGAAAAGGGGCATTGATATGATAGAAGAGAGAATACAACTTACAAAAAATGATATTCTTGAAAAACAATTTAAAATCGATGCTAGAGGATATAGGCCTCAAGAAGTCGATAAGTTTTTGGACGTCATTATAAATGATTATGATGGATACGACAACTTACTAGTACAATATGAGAATGAGATGCGTAAACTATTACAAGAAAATTCTAAATTAAAAGAAGAAATAAGAAAACTAAAATCAACTCTAAGCGTTGCAGAAACTAATAAAGGTGTAACGAATGTTGATATACTTAGAAGACTTGGAGAACTAGAAAAAATAGTATACGGTGAAGAAAATTAAATATCTTAGGTAAACGCTGCATATAATTATGTAGAGGAAAGTCCATACTCGCATAGTCTGAGATGACTATAGTGTTTCGTGCTAAGGGAAAAAATAACCTTAGGTAGCCTTTGGCTAACGGCTCCAAAAAAGTCAAGACCTGACTTGAATAGGTATAAAAGTGCCATAGTGACGATGTCTTTTAGGAATAAAAGAAGTGGAACGAGGTAAACCCCACGAGCGAGAAACCCAAATTTGGTAGGGGAGTCTTCACGAAAGAATTAAATGGAGTGAAGGAGTTTTTAAAAACTAGATAAATGTTTACCACCCGTAAAGGGCACAGAAAATGGCTTATTAGATATTTGTTTTAATAAAGGAGAAACCTATGAAAGAAATAGGAATAATATTTAAGGAAAAAAGAGAAGAAATTGGTATAAAAGCAGAAGAAGCTGCAAAAGACATGAATATAACAATGCCACAACTAGAAAATCTCGAAGATGGAAATGTTAATGCATTTAAAGATATATTCTTTTTGAAAGACTTAGTAAGAAAATATGCAGTCTACTTAAATGTAGACGAAGAAAAAATAATGGAAGAATTTAATGACTTTGTATTTGATTTTACTTCCAAAATACCAGTTTCAGAAATAGAACAAAAAGTAAAAGAAATAGAAAAGCAAAACGAAATAGAGACTAGAAAGAAAATTTCATCACCATACACAAGAAAAAAAGTGCAAAAAGCAAAATTAAAACCAATATATATTGTAAGCATATTCGTAATAATTCTAATTTGTATAACATTTATAATTGTAAACATGGTATTAAGTAAATTAAAAGAAGAAAATATAATAAATATGTTAGGAAGTGATTGTATATATGAATTTACCAAATAAAATTACTATATCAAGAATAATTTTATCAATCGTTGTGTTAATTTTGCTTGTTTTTCCTTTAGAAAAAATAGGAATAAGTTTTCCTACAATAGTTGTAAATGGGAGTATTCAAGTCGAAGTTAAATACTTAATTTGTGGTTTATTATTCTTTATAGCATCAGTAACAGATAGTTTAGATGGACATTTAGCCAGAAAATATAATATGGTAACTGATTTTGGCAAAGTCATGGATGCAATAGCGGATAAAATACTAGTAAATGGAGTATTAATAATAATGGCATGTACTGGTCGTTGTCATATGATAATACCAGTGATAATCATATCAAGAGATACAATCGTTGATTCAATAAAAATGATTGTAGGAAATAAAGTTGGTGCAGTAGGTGCAAGTAAAGCAGGAAAATTAAAAACTGCTTGCATGATGTGTGGAATTACATTAATGTTATTTTATAACTTACCATTCGAACTAAAAGGTATAAGAGTAGCAGATTTTTTAATAATGGCTGCAACAGTACTATCTGTATTTAGTGGAGTGGAATACTATGTAAAAAACAAAAAATTTCTTTTAGACTAAAGTAATGCGAAATAAACATTGCTTTTTTAATTTGTCTTAAAAATAAAAATTACAAAAAATATATTATTTTCTTGACTTAAATGACTTCATTTTATAAAATAAGAACTACAAGTTCAAAAATAAAAAAAGAAATATTTGTTTTACAAAACAACTGTTCGAAAAAATATTGACAAAATAAAAAAATAAAGGTAAAATGTAATCATGAAGTAGGAGGACATAATAGATTATGAGTAAATTAACAAAAAATGATAGTAAAGATAAAACGCTAGATCAAGTGTTACAAGATATTGAAAAACAGTTTGGAAAAGGTGCAATAATGAAACTGGGCGAAGATGGAGTAAAAGACATAGATGTTATTTCGTCTGGTAGTCTTATGCTAGATGTTGCCTTAGGAGTAGGTGGATATCCTAAAGGAAGGATAATTGAAATATATGGTCCAGAGTCAAGTGGAAAAACAACTTTTGCTTTACATGCAATTGCAGAAGTACAAAAAACAGGTGGAAGAGCTGCATTTATAGATGCAGAACACGCATTAGACCCAGTATATGCCAAAAACCTTGGAGTAAATATAAATGAACTATTACTAAGTCAACCAGACACAGGAGAACAAGCATTAGAAATATGTGAAGCACTTGTAAGAAGTGAAGCAATGTCTATAATAGTAATAGACTCAGTAGCAGCTTTAGTTCCACAAGCAGAAATAGAAGGCGAAATGGGAGATAGTCATGTAGGATTACAAGCTAGATTAATGTCTCAAGCATTAAGAAAGTTATCAGGTGCTATTAATAAGACAAACACAATATGTATATTTATTAATCAATTAAGAGAAAAAGTTGGAGTAATGTTTGGAAATCCAGAGACTACTCCAGGAGGACGTGCTTTAAAGTTCTATTCATCTATTAGATTAGATGTACGTCGTGCAGAGCAAATTAAACAAGGAACAGATGTAGTAGGAAATAGAACAGTTGTAAAAGTAGTTAAAAATAAAGTTGCACCACCATTTAAAACAGCCGAAGTAGAAATAATGTATGGAGAAGGAGTAAGTCACGAAGGAGAAGTGGTTGACTTGGCAGCAGAATTAAACATAGTAGAAAAGAGTGGAGCATGGTACTCTTATAAAGGAGAGAAAATAGGACAAGGAAAAGAAAATGTTAAAAACTTACTTAAGGATAATAAAGAATTACTAATGGACTTAGAAACACAAGTTAGAGAACATTATAATTTTAAAAGTTTACCTAAACAAACAGAAGAATAGCACTTTAATTAGTGCTTTTTTCTATATATAGTAATTTGAAAGAATATATAGTATAATATATACATAAAGAAAAAGGTGATAAATAATGAAGAAAAAAAATATATTAAATCTTGGAATAATATTAATAGGAATTATTTTAATAATTTTTCTAATTATATTTATAATGAGCAAGAAAACTATAGTTAATATAGAATTGCAAAGTGACAACGTACAAAAAACAATTTATAAGCTAGAAATCAAAAAAAATGGCGATTATAAGCTTATAACAAAAACTAGACTAAATGAGGAAAGTGAAGAAATAAGCGAAATAACTTATAACGAAAAACTAACAGACTTAGAATTAGAAAAAATAAATAAAATCATTAAATATGTTAAAGAACACGCTAATATAAAAGAGAGTAAATCGTTTAAATATAATTATGAAAATGATACAAAATATGAACAAGAACTACTAGGAATATTAGAAAATATGATAATAGCTATAGAAAATATATCAATGAATGATATAAAAATTGGTGAAACAAATAGAAGAGACTTTGGAAATACAATGCTAGATAATATAATATCAACACAATTATAAATATAATATTTTAAGTAAGTTACATTATAAATTAACTTACTTTTTTTCTAATCTAATTGACTTATTAAGAAAATATGTTTAAAATAGAATTAGAAGTAAAACTTCTGTAAAAAATAATAGTAATGGAGGAATTTAAATGGATTACATAATTATCTCCATTTTAGCATTATTAATTGGATTATTTATAGGTGCAGGATTTATAATAATTATGAACAAAATAAGATTAAACGATGCACGAAAAGAAGCTGATAAATTGATTGAAAAGGCCCAAAAAGAGGCCGATAAAACTAAAAGAGATAAACTTTTAGAATTAAAAGAAGAAAGCTACAAACTAAAAGAACAAACAGAGAATGAAATAAAAGAAAAGAAAAAAGAAATAACAGAGTTAAAAGAATCTGTAGATGAAAGAGAAAAAAATCTAAACAAACGTGATGAATTACTTCAAGAGCGTGAGCGTAGTTTAGATACAAGAGATAAAGATTTATTAGCAAGTCAAAAAGAAATTCAAGAAAAAGACGCAAAAATGGAGTCTATTTTAAAAGAACAAATATCATTATTAGAAAGTATATCTGGCTTTACAAAAGAGAAAGCAAGAGAAATGGTAATGAGAAAAGTGGAAGACGAAATGTCTGGCGAGATAGCAATTTACTTAAGAGAAAGAGAAAATGATGCAAAATTAGAAGCAGACAAAAAGGCAAAAGAATATCTTGTTGCAAGTATGCAAAAATATGCAACTGATGTTGCAAATGAGCAAACAGTTACAACAGTATCGCTTCCTAACGATGAAATGAAAGGCAGAATAATTGGACGTGAAGGAAGAAATATAAGAACTATTGAAGCAATCACAGGAGTAGATTTAATAATTGATGATACTCCAGAAGTAATAGTTTTATCATCATTTGATCCGTTAAGAAGGGAAATTGCTAAAGTTACATTAGAGGGATTAATAAAAGATGGAAGAATCCACCCAGCGAGAATAGAAGAACTATATGATAAAACATGTGAAGACTTTAAAACTCTTATAAGAGAAAAAGGTGAAGAGGCATTATTTGCTTTAAGCATAACTAGAGTAAATCCAGAATTAGTTGATTTAATAGGAAAACTATACTTTAGAACAAGTTATGGTCAAAATGCATTACAACACTCAATTGAAGTAGGAAACTTAGCTGGTTTATTAGCAAGTGAGCTTGGAGAAAATGTAGCACTCGCAAAACGTGCAGGATTACTTCATGATTTAGGAAAGGCAATAGATTTTGAAGTTGAAGGTTCACATGTAGAATTAGGAGCAGAGTTTGCTAAGAAATATGGTGAAGGAGAAATAGTAATAAATACTATTGAGAGTCACCATGGAGACAAGAAGCCTACTCATGTAATAAGTGAGTTAGTAGCAATTGCAGACACACTATCAGCAGCACGTCCAGGAGCTAGAAATGATTCTTTGGAAAATTATATAAAAAGATTAGAACAACTTGAAGAAATTGGAAATTCTGTAGATGGAGTAGAAAAAACATTTGCAATGCAAGCTGGAAGAGAATTAAGAGTCATTGTAAAACCAGAAGAAGTTGATGACTTAGAATCTTATAAAATAGCAAGAAAAATAAAAGATCAAGTAGAAGAAAATATGCAATATCCAGGTACAATAAAAGTTGTTGTAATAAGAGAAACTAGAGCAGAAGAAACTGCTAAATAAATAAGTTTTACAAAAATTTAAAAGCAAAAACGGTTATTTTAAACCGTTTTTTAATTGCTCTTACTATCCAAAATCATAGGTATAATAATAGGCCTTCTGCCAGTAGAATCAATAATATAAGACTTTAGTTCCAAAATAATTCTATTTTTTAAATCAGTAACATTTAAAGAATTTTTCTTGAATTCACTTAAAACAATACCTTTAACTTTTCTTTGAATATTACTAATAAGTTCTTGATTTTCATTTACAACAACGAACCCACGAGTAGTAACGTTAGGATCCAGCATAAGCCTTTTTCTATTACTATCAATATTAAGTATTACCACTAAAACTCCGTCAGTACTCATAGTCTTTCTGTCTCTAATAACAGAACTTCCAATATCTCCGATTCTCTTTCCATCAACGTAAATATCATTTATAGGAACATTTTTCTCGGACAATTTCACATGACCATTTAATAAAGAAAGCATATCACCATTCTTTAGTACAAAAGTATTTGTGTCATCCATCCCACATTCCTTAGCTAAATCAGCGTGAGCTTTAAGCATCCTATATTCGCCATGAACTGGCATAAAAAACTTAGGCTTCATTAATCTAAGCAGTAGCTTTAATTCATCTTGTTTAGCATGTCCGCTAGTGTGAATATCATTTTCATTAGATGTAGTAAAAACTTTAGCGCCTTTCAAATATAACTTATTAATAACTCTATTAATGTTCATAGCATTTCCAGGAATAGGACTACTTGAAAAAATAACAGTATCATCAGGCATTAAAGTAATATTAGAGTCAGTCCCATTTGCAATTCTACTAAGAGCAGCTAAAGGTTCTCCTTGACTTCCAGTGCAAAGTAGACAAACATTTTGTGGTTTGCTCTTATTTGCTTCATCACTAGTAATAAAGATACTTTTATCCTTAATTAAACCACAAGACTTAGCAATCTCTATACTATTTATCATACTTCTACCAAAAGCAGCTATTTTTCTATTATTTTTTCTACAAGTTTCTATAATATGAATAACTCTATAAATATTAGATGCAAACGTAGCAAGAATAATTCTACCTTTACAACCTCTTATAATATCGCTTAAAGCCTCATCTACATCACTTTCACTGGTAGAAAAACCAGGAACCAAAGCATTAGTAGAATCACTCATAAGCAGAGTAACACCATCTTCTCCAATTCTAGCCATCTTGCCTAAATTAGCCATAGGACCGATAGGAGTCAAATCAAATTTAAAGTCACCAGTCGTAACAACTCTTCCATTAGGTGTCATAATGCTTATTCCATAACTATCTGGAATAGAATGTGTGGTTCTAAAAAACTCAATTTCAAAATATTTGAACTTAGGTTTAATATCTTCATCTATTATTACTATATTCTTGTAATTTACACCTCTATCATCAAGTTTATTCTTAATAAGCTCACTAGCAACTTTAGGAGCGTATATTATAGGTATATTTAAATGATTCAAAACATAGGGAATCCCGCCAATATGGTCTTCATGTCCATGAGTAATGAATAATCCCTTAATTTTGTCCTCATTTTCTTTTAAAAATGTATAGTCTGCAAGAACATAATCTATTCCTAAAAGATCATCTTGTGGAAACATAACCCCAGCATCAATAAT
This sequence comes from uncultured Bacilli bacterium, assembly GCA_910586295.1. Taxonomy (GTDB): domain Bacteria; phylum Bacillota_I; class Bacilli_A; order RF39; family UBA660; genus MGBC139354. The sequence continues at coordinate 27,089 of CAJUGE010000010.1, forward strand.
GACTATCTCCTCTTCGTGCATAACTGCATACATATTTTTACCGACTTCACCAAGCCCGCCTAAAGCGAACACAAAAGTCTCCATAGTTTGTGTTTTCATAATTTAATTCCTCCAATTTCTAATAAAAGAAAATCAATAAATACATTATACACCACAACTACAAAAAAGTCTAGTGCAAAATTAAATACTACTTTTTAAAAAAACTTAATCTATAATATAAAAACTGGAAAATATTATTGATTTCTCCAGCTTAATAAGAATAATATAAAAATATAGTTATTCTCCATTTCTTAATTTTCTTGAAATGTTAGAATCAATTCTATCGTAAATTTCAAAAATATCTTCTTCCAAAATCCCCTTATTTTTCTCGTACCAAAAGAAATGTCTATCAAACCAAGGACTATTAATAAAGTACATATCATATTCTTTTAAAAAGAACAACTCAACTATTGGTCTATCTTTAGCATCACTTTCTTGAATTTGATTAAAACCATAAACATTTACTAAAGCATTATTAGTTAATTCACAAATGCTCTTGTCAAAATTACTATAAAATTTTTCGTAATACTCTCTATTATGAGCAATAACTTTAAAAACTTCATTTTGATTCATCCCATTAGGTCTCTCTAGATAATAAACTTTACTATCTCTAAAATATTCTCCATGTTCTCTATATAAAGTAGTCAACTTATATACGGAATTATCCATATCCATAATTTCTATTTTTGTCTCATTTTCAGTATCAATAATTTTACTAATATAATTAGTAACAAAATCACTATAACTATCTTTAAAACCATTTTTACGTGCTTTAATATATTCTAATAAAATTTTACTCTCAATTAATATTTTAATTTTCATTCCTATACCCCTCAATCGATGTACAATATTATATACCAAAAAGTTGTATATGTCAAGTAAAAACAAGGAATTCACTTATTTCAATTATACTCAAAAATTAAACTTTACTTTTTAAACGAGACTTTGACTTACACACATTTATAAATTCTTTAAATATTTTATTCATATTTTCATCAGTCTTATACAAACTCTCAGGATGAAATCTCAAACCTATATAAAAATCTTTATCTTTAGATTCTACAACATCAGGATAACCATCTTCACATATACCAACTATATCTAAACGAGGACAATCTTTAATAATTTTATTATGCCTAGAGTTAACCATAAATTCTTCTTTCCCAATAATATTATAAAATTTAGAATTTTTATCAACAAACACCTTATGAACATATTCATTATTCACTTTCATGTGATTGTGTGGCTTGGAAATATACTTAGTTGAACCACCAATTGCTCTAACAATAATATTTTGGCCACAGCAAATGCCTAACGTTGGGATGTTATTATCATAACAATATTTAGCAGCAATTACTTCATAATTATCACTTTTCATTCCACCTTGAAATATAATTCCATCACATATATTTATTTGTTCTGTCAGATTGTTATATTCAGGTTCTAGTAAATCATTTTTCCAATTATCTCCTACATATTTAATTTTCTCTTCTACAGGTAAAATCCCAATGGCAATGCCACCATTATCAAAAATCGCTTGTTTAACCTCATCTCTAATAAAAACATCTGTTCTTAAATTAGAATATTTCTCTTTAGGATAATGCTTACTAACAATACCAATAATAACTTTTTTCATATATACCTCTAATAATTTGTAATTATGAGAAATAAAAAACGTTCAAAATATTTACTAATCTCCTATCAATCATAATTAAATGTTTTTAGTCTTAGACAATGGATAATATTTGTTTCTCTAAAGAAAATTTCTACAATAACTTATCATTATGAAATTTCTATCATCAAAGAGAAATTACTGGACGAACGACGTTACTATTGTTGACATTCGTGTTAGTCAAGTTGCCAGGATTACCAGAACCGCCCACAACGAACACGTTCGCGTTGCTACCATTCCAGTTATACGGACTCATCTGGATTCTGAATGTTTTAAATTCCAATATTATCCATACATATTATAACAAAAAACATCGCATTTATAAAGTTTTCTTAATAAATACTAACTTTATAAACCAATGTTTTAAAAATATTTAGTCTATTTAAGACAACGAATAATATTTGTTTCTCTAAAGAAAATTTCTACAATAACTTATCATTATGAAATTCCTATCATCAAAGAGAAATTACTGGACGAACGACGTTACTATTGTTGACATTCGTGTTAGTCAAGTTGCCAGGGTTACTAGAACCGTTCACTGCGAACACGTTCACGTTGCCACTACTGTTGAAGTTATACGGACTCCAAAACAATATCTAATTAACAATACTATCCATAAATATTATAATACAAATAAGTGAAAAATACTATTCATTCTTACTAATATAAATGATATAATTAATAAAGACAAAGGAGAGAAAACAATGGGACTATTTAGTAAAATAAAGCAAGCTTTCAGTAAAGAAACAAACGAAAATGCAGAAAAATATATTGATGGACTTACGAAGACCAGAGAAGAATTTGTAAACAAACTAAGTTTACTTGGGATAAAATACACAAAAATTGATGAAAAGTTTTACGAAGAATTGGAAGAAATATTAATAATGGCAGACTTAGGCGTTCAAATCACTATGAACTTCATGGAAAGACTTAGAAAAAGAGTAAAAGAAGAAAATATAGAAAACTTTGAATTTCTAAAAGAAGTAATAGTAGATGAGCTTTTCTTAATATATGTTGGAGAAGAGCAATTAACTAGCAAGATAAAATATAATGAGAATGGATTGACAACTATACTATTTGTTGGAGTAAATGGAGTCGGAAAAACAACAAGTATAGCAAAGCTCGCTTCAAAAATGAAGAATGACGGTAAAAAAATTATGTTAATCGGAGCAGACACTTGGCGTGCAGGCGCGGTTACTCAATTGAAAGAATGGGCTAGCACAATTGGAACTGAGTTTTATGGAACAGACGAAACAGATCCTGCAAGTGTTGTATATGATGGAATCAATAAAGCACTTGAGACACAATGTGATGTAGCATTGATTGACACAGCAGGTAGATTACAAAATAAAGTGAATTTAATGAAAGAACTAGAAAAAATAAATAGAGTAATTGAAAAACAATTAAATAGAGAAATAGACGAAACACTTTTGGTAATAGATGCATCGACTGGACAAAATGGAATAAGTCAAGCCAAAAATTTTAAAGAAATATGTAACATAACTGGAATAATTCTAACAAAACTTGATGGAACAGCAAAAGGAGGAATAGTTCTCGGAGTAAAAGAAGTTACAGGAATCCCAGTGAAATTTGTAGGTTTTGGTGAAAAGAAAGAAGATTTAATACCATTTGATATAGAAAATTATATATATGGATTATTTAAGGAGTGGAAATAAAAATGAAGTTAGTATATGATGGCTATGTAAAAATATATGACTGTGAAAGAGAAAGAAACGGAATAGTAGAAACATTCACGAAAGTCGCACTCCGAGGTGCTTCGGCAGGAATAGTTATTAATGAATTAGGAGAAATGGCTTTAGTTAAACAATATAGACCTATTCTAGGTAGAGTTACTTTAGAAATACCAGCAGGGACATTAGATAAAAACATATCAAAACAAGAAATAATAATAGAAGAATTAGAAGAAGAATGTGGAATAGAAAAAAGTGATATAATAGAAATATCTTCTGAACCAATACTAACTTATAACATTATAGAAAATATGTCAGATGGAGAAATGCATATATATCTTATAAAAGTTAAAACAAAAGAACTGCATCCAAAAGATGATGACGAAGTAGATGAGGTATCATTTTACAAATTAGAAGAAATAGAAAAAATGATAAAAAATCGAACAATAACAGATCCAAAAACGCTTATTGCATTCTATTTATACAAGGACATGATAACATGTTAGAAAGAGAAGAATTAATAAATATATATGAAATATATAAGGTTCTACTTACTCCAAAACAACAGGAATATTTTGAATATTATTATTATGAAGATTACTCGCTAAGTGAAATATCAAATAACTTAAATGTAAGTAAAGCAATAATTGGAAAAACAATATCAAATGTAACAGATAAACTAAAAAACTACGAAACTCTTTTAAAAATAAATGAACTTAATGAAAAGCTAAAACAGATAAGTAAAACTACAAAAGATGAAAATACAAAAAAAGACTTAGAAACTATAATAAAATAAAAACAACACATTCAACTGTGTAGTTTTTTTGTCTTATCTGCGCAAAGAAAGAATAGCTTGATTTTCCTTTTCTAATAAGTAAATTTTTTCTTCCATATCATCTAAAGAAATGATACCACTCTTATATTCTTGTTCAATACTATTAGTGTTAATAACTTGTCCAGGTACTTCAAAAACAGTAAAAAAGTCACGATATTGGCTCAAGTCTTCAGGAGTTGTAGTACTAAGAAATTTTCTTGCCAGTATCATATAAATATTATAAATATCTTCACTAACAAGTGCTGCATGTTCTAAACTAAAACCATCATTATAATTACTAATACCCATCCAAGATAAAATATAACAATACATATCTTTGTATTTTACTGCATTAAGTTGATATTTAGAAGAAAGACCTTTTCTAATAAATTCATTAACAAAAAACAAAGCCATTATTTTATCTGGAATAAGATTAATATCGAAATTATCGTCACTTTTAATATAATAAACACCATTTTTAAAGTCAAACCAATCACTTTTTTTTGAAGTTACAGTGCATAAATTATAACTGTCTTTAGAACTAATAAAATCTTGTTTTAGCTTAATTAACTTCTCCTTAACAGGAAAAACATAATAACTTTTAAAAATTGCCATTATTTCACCTCACAATCAGTTAGAACATTATACAATATAATACCTTTATAAATCAAGAACAAACTAAAAACTTACACATTTAGTGCAAGTCATATTCTTATTTTCTTAAAGATAAAATAGCCTTTTCATTAATCGATAATGTTTTCGTAATCTCTTCTATTTTATCCTCGCTTACATATCCACATCTTTGCCAATCTTCAATAGCTTCTTCGCTTACAAAAAGATAAGGTTTATCGCCAATATTAAAGTACTCTGCATATCTGCTCAAATCTTCTGGAGTAGTTGTTGCTTCAAAATTTCTATACTGTATCATAGCCATATTATACAAATCTTCATTAATACTAATAGAGTCAGTAATATAAGAAGTACCTTTCTTTTGAGGTGCTTCTAACAAATAGTAATATTGATTCACAGGCTTAAAAAACTCTACATCATCATCATGCTTAATACTTAATGCCTTAACTTGATTACTACTAGAAACTCCATAACTTATAAAATCACTAACACTATTAGCATAATATTTAAAAATCTTATTCTTCTTATCTTTAGCATCAAATCCAGCCAAAAGTTCATTAGCTCTAGCAATCTGTTTAACACTTAGCCCAATTGTGCTTGGCGTATAAACACCTTTACTATAATTGTACCACTTTCTGCTTCGAGAAATAATTCTATTAATTAAATCTCCATCAAACGTCCTTATATATTCTTCCCTAAATTGTCTCAATTTCTCCGCATTAGGAGAAACTTCAAAAATCTCAAAATTTCTCATTCATCTAAACCTCCTTGATAAATAAATTTATCATACTATAAAAGATGATATTTTTCAAATAAATATGATATAATATTTACACGAGGTGTAAAGTATGTTTGAATTTTTAGGAGATAAACTAGATAATATAATAACAAAAGTAAAAGGCTACGGCGTAATTACAGAAGAAAACATAAGTGAAATGACAAGAGAAGTTCGCCTAGCTTTACTAGAAGCAGATGTAAACTACAAAATTGTAGGTGAGTTTGTAAATAATGTAAAAGAGAAAGCCCTAGGTGAAGAAGTAAAAAAGAGTTTAAAGCCAGGTGAAATGTTTGCAAGTATTATTAGAAATGAACTAATAGACTTACTTGGAAAAGATGACTCCCCACTTATAATGGACACTAAAATGACTATAGTCTTAATGAGCGGACTTCAAGGAAGTGGAAAAACTACAACAGTAGGAAAATTAGGTAACTTAGTAAGAAAAAAGTATGGCAAAAAGCCAATGTTTATAGCATGTGATGTATATAGACCAGCTGCAATTGACCAACTTAAAACGCTTGGTAAAAGTCTTAATATTGAAGTATACGAAGAAGGAAAATCTAATCCTGTTGAAATAGCCAAAAACGGCATAGCTTACGCAAAAGAAAAAGGATATAACTATATATTAATCGATACTGCAGGTCGTCTTCAAATAGACGAAACATTAATGGAAGAACTATCTGAAATAGAAAGGGCTATAAATCCTAATGAAGTATTACTAGTAATAGATGCGATGATGGGACAAGATTCAATAAATGTAATAACAGGATTTAATGAAAAATTAACTCTTACTGGATGTATACTTACTAAAATGGATGGCGATACAAAAGGTGGAGTGGCGTTATCCTTAAGACATTTAACAAACATCCCAATAAAACTTATAGGTGACTCAGAAAAATTAGATGGACTAAGCGAATTTGTGCCAACTAGAATTGCTGATAGAATTCTAGGAATGGGCGACATTGTATCTATAGCAGAAAAAGCAAGCGAAATAATAGATGAAGAAGATGCTAAAGAAACCGCAAAAAAAATGAAAAAAGGAAACTTTGACTTAGAAGATTTCTTAAAACAAATGAACAGTATAAAGAAACTAGGTCCTCTTGAAAATATATTAAAGCTACTTCCAGGCGCAAAAAAAGCAGGACTTACAAACATTAATATAGATCCTAAAATAATGGCTAGAGTAGAAGCAATTGTATTATCTATGACACCAGAAGAAAGAAGGCATCCAGAAATATTAAAAGCGTCTAGAAAGCAGAGAATTGCAAAAGGTTCAGGAACATCAGTAGAAGAAGTAAACAGATTACTTAATCAATTTGAAAATATGAAAAAAATGATGAAACAATTAACAAATGGAAACATGAAGTTACCATTCTAAACTCTACCAATAACGATATAATAATTTGAAGAAATGAAACGTTACAGAAATTATGACTAAAGAAACTATGAAAAATGGAATATTAGAGAAAGAGTATAGTCCAATTAGTAATAAGAATATTCAAAAGTATTCATAATAAAGATATTGATATGAATTTAAAGGTAAAATCTACTACTCTTAAATTAGCCTACACACAAAAACACTCCAGAACATAAGATATATTGAAAAGGAGTGAGGTTAGTGTATAATCAAAATAATGGAATGTACAGTGGATACGAAGTTGAATCTAGTACAAGTTCAAGTAAAGAAACATTCACTGAAAACAAATCAGTAGAAATGAGTGGAATGCCTATGTCAGGAAGTTGTTGTTCATCTATGAATGCAGGATATGGATATGGAATGGGAAGTGCTATGATGAGTACACCTTGTAGTCCAATCTATGAATGTCCTCAAGAAAGAGTAATACACAGAGAATTTGTTCACGAAGTACCACACATCATGCCAATAAACACAAGAATAGTAAATCATCACATCTACAAACATTCTTATAGTCCATGCTACACTTGTTGTGAAGAAAACTGTGTATCAAATGTAACAGATTGTTGCTGTAATAATTTTTAAAAGTCGAGACTTTTGAGTTTAGGTAAAAATAAATCTTTACATGAAAAAAATCAGAATTGTGAATAACTTTTCTGATTTTTTTGCTTTAAAATTAAGGAAAACCATTCCAAGATTTAGTATAATTAAATTGGTAAAATAAATCATTACTAAA
>CAJUGE010000011.1 GCA_910586295.1 uncultured Bacilli bacterium
CCTTTCCACACATGACAATTATAGGACATTTTTACTTGCAAACATCAAAAAAAACAGTCCGTTTCTGAACTGTTAATTCTTTAAGACATTTTCACTTGCAAACAAACTAAATTTTTAGGACATTTTCATTTGCAAGTCACATTATTTTGTACACTTTTAGTAAAATTCCATACAAAATATCATATTTAACACTGAAACTATAGTCTTATCTTTATCTGTAATATCACTACTACTTAGTACTATTATTCCACCTATAGCATCAGCATCAACAATAATGGGTTCCATATAATAATACTTTTCTACGTCTTTACCACCTATTAATATATTATGCCCACTATCACTTTTTCTTTCCTCTATTTTACTAACTATCTTACTATCAATCTTACTCCCAATTAATTCTTCACTATCTCCAGCAATAATTGCATCTTTATCTATAATATATATACTCCCATTACTTATTTTAGAAACCTTAGACAAGTACTTCTGAGCATTTTCACGTATAGTCAAAACTTTCTTATATTTTTTTAACACTATTCTATCTTCATCTATAAATATTTGAACATCATCCCCATTATGAATGTTCAAATTCTTTCTAATTTCCTTAGGCACTACTATTCTCCCAAGATTATCAATTTTTCTTATAACTCCAGTATTTTTCATATACACCTCTTGATTATTATTTTAATCCATATCTATAAAATTATACTATTTGACATTTAACTTTTAATCTTTTATACTGAATATAGGTGATAATATGAATAAAGTTGTAGAATGTATAATTGAAATACCAATGGGAACAAAAAATAAATATGAAGTTAACAAAGAAACTGGAAGAATTACATTAGACAGAGTTCTCTACAGTGCACTTACTTATCCAGGAGAATATGGTTTTATAGAAGATACACTATCAGAAGACGGTGATCCACTAGATATTATTGTAATAAGTTCATACCCAACATTTCCAGGATGTGTTGTAGGTGCTAGAGTACTTGGATACCTAACTGTAATCGATAACGGAGAACATGACGAAAAAGTAATCGCAGTGGTAGACAAAGATCCACGATTTTCTAACATCAAAAATTTAGAAGATTTAACAGAACACCAAAAAGCTGAAATAAAAGACTTTTTCCAAAACTATAAAACATTGCAAGGAGTAAAAGTTGAAATAAAAGATTTCCATAACCAAGAAAAAGCATTAGCATTAATAGAAAAATGTAAAGAAAACTGGAAAAAGCACATGAGCACTAATAACAAGTAGTTCTTTTAAAAAAAATGTGTTGACTCTCCCCTTAAGGGTAGATATATACTTTAAATGTGAAAGGAAAAAAGTATGATAAAAATTGGAGAATTTGCTAATATTTTTGATGTATCTATTAAAACTTTAAGACTATATGACGAAAAAGGTTTATTAAGTCCAGATTATATAGATATTTACACAGGATACCGCTACTACGATGACGAAAGCATAAAAACAATGACTAAAATTTTAATTCTAAAAGATTTAGGCCTGTCTTTACAAGAAATTAAAAATTTTAAATTTGAAGAAAATGACATAAACGAAAAAGTAAAAGAATACGAACAAAAACTAAAAGACATCTCTAAAAATATTCATACACTAAAATCCTTCACACAAACTAAGGGAGGAATTAAAAATATGAAAGCATTTATTAATGATGATATAGTAATTGGAAAGTGGAAACTACTTGGAATAAGTAACACCATCAAAGAAGCAAAAGACAAAAAGTTTATAGAAGATGACGATTTTAAAATTAATGAGTTATATCTAATGCCTAAAGGACAAGAATACTGGGTAATAAAATGGACTAAAGGATTTATATACATTAAAAATAACCCTTGTCCATATGAAATAGATAATGATATTATGTATTTAAGCATAATTGACCCAGTTAATGGCAAAATAGGAAAATATGCAGTATATGAAAAACAAGATAGTAAAGAATACACAAGAGAAGAAATTCAAATAAAAGATGACATGAATATAGAATTTATAAAAGATGAAAAATTAATTGGAACATGGAAAAGTGTAGACTTTGTAGAAACTCCAAAAAAATTTAATCCTAAAGAAAAAAGTTATAAAGAAAGTCTATATCTAGAAAAAATAATAGTATCTAATGATAATGACTGCATAGCAATTTACAATTTTAATAATGCTAATAACACATTTAATCTTAAATTTACTAAAAACTATATTGCTGAACTAGGTGCACCTAACACCCTAAGTAAGTACGAATACCTAAAAATAGATAATAAAGACTATATTTCTGTTGAATGGAAAAGCGGAGATTATGTTTATGGAAAAATGATTAACGGTTACTATATACTAGAAAAAATTAATTAATTAAAGAAAGTAGAGAATATTATTATTTATTCCCTACTTTTTCTATGTAACTTAATAAATCATAAATATAATAAATGTAATGTTTTTCATTATTAGTCTTACTTAATGTTATATGAATTGCATTCCCCCTATAAACAAAGTTAAACTTTGTAGAAATCCTAGTAGACTCTATAAACAGTTCTTCTACGTTAAGGTGCTTATAAACATTTTCATCTAGTCTAATAGAAAACTTAAGTTTATCATTTAAAAGAACTTTAATCTGTAATTTATTAATAATCTTTTCAACTAACTCTTGATACATATAAACTTTTAAATCTTCTGTAACATTACCAAACCTATCTTCTATTTCATTAATTAAATTATCTAACTCTTCCTTAGTCTCTATTTGAGAAATCTTTTGATGTATCTCAATTATAATAGAATCCTCTTCCGAATACTCTTTTCCAATATGATTAGAAACATCATCAATCTTAGTAAGATTTTCTTCTTCATCTTCACTCTCACCATTTAACTCTTCATTAATAAGCTCAATATACATATCAACTCCAACAGAATCAATGAAACCAGCCTGCTCGCGACCAAGTAAATCCCCAGCACCACGAATACTCAAATCTCTCATAGCAACCTTATACCCACTACCAAGTTCAGTAAACTCCTTAATTGCTTCCAATCTTTTAACTGCAGTATCCGTAAGAACTTTAGCTTTATCATACATAAGATACGCATAAGCTTGATTATCTCCACGACCAACACGTCCTCTAATTTGATATAACTGAGAAAGACCAAATCTATCAGCATCCATAATTATCATAGTATTCGCATTAGGGACATCGATACCATTCTCAATAATAGTAGTACTAACTAAAACATCAAACTCATGATTATTAAACTCATACATAATATCTTGCATATCATCTTTATTTAATTTTCCATGAGCATACTTAAGAGAAACCTCTGGAAGTAACTTCTCAAAACCACTAACTAAACTAGGCATATCTTCTACCTTATTATATAGAATAAAGACCTGCCCATCTCTAGCTTTTTCCTTAAGAACAATCTCTCTAATAATATAAGGATCATAATTTATAACATAAGTTTGAACAGGAAATTTATTTTTAGGTGGCGTTTCAATAAGTGACAAATCTCTAACCCCAATCAAACTCATCTGCAAACTTCTAGGAATTGGAGTAGCTGACACACTAAGAACATGAACATTAGACTTAATCTCTTTAATCTTCTCCTTATGTAAAACACCAAATCTATGCTCTTCATCAATAACTAAAAGCCCTAGATCTTTAAATTGAACATCTCCACTTAAAAGCCTATGAGTTCCAAAGATTATATCAATATTACCATTTTTCAATCTTTCCAAAATGTCATTAGTCTCTTTTTTAGTAGTATATCTATTTAGAACTGCTATATTTACTGGAAAATTCTTAAACCTAGACTTAGCTGACATATATTGTTGATAAGATAAAAGTGTAGTCGGACACAAATACATAACTTGCTTACTATTCATAATTGCTTTAAACATAACTCTAAACATTACTTCAGTTTTACCATACCCTACATCCCCACACAAAAGTCTATCCATAGGTTTAGAACTCTCTAAATCCCTTTTTATCTCAGAAGTACACTTTAATTGGTCTGGAGTCTCATCATATATAAACTCATCCTCAAACATAACTTGTTCTGGAGTATCTTCCATAAAAGGCTCTACACTAGCAATATTTCTATTCTTATAAATTTTAATAAGTTCATTACTAATATCTTTAATCTTATTTTTAATCTTCATCTTAGTTTTTTGCCACTCTGTACTATTAAGTTTGTGAATTACAGGTTTAGCTCCATCCTTAGAAGAATACTTATAAAGTTTGTCTATATTATCTACTGGCAAATATAATTTATCATCTCCCTTATATTTAATAAGGATATAATCTCTAGCCATTCCATTTTTATTGATAGTAGTAATTCCCATATAAACACCAATACCATTAGTTTTATGAACTACATAATCACCAACCTCTAATTTATCAATAGAATTAATCTTCTTACCTAACTTATATCCAGTATCATACTTAACATTATTTTTAACAGGACACAAATCATTCTTAGAAAAATAGTAAATATCATTATATATAAATCCAGAACTAATATTAATGTTAATAACCTTAGACTTATCCACACCTAAAGTTTTCACAAATTCCTCATCACTAGTACACAAAAATGAATTATACTTATTTATATCTTCTACAAAACTATTCTTATCATTATTATAATTAACTATTGCCTTTGCTTTTATCATGGAATCATAACTATTACTGTTATCTATAGTATCAATCCACAAAACAAAATCATTCTTTATATCATTTAAACTGTTCATAGAAGTCGTATCATCATAATGCCTCATCTGCTCAGTTATACTATACTCAACATTTTTTATTTGATTATAATCTTGATATATTAACACACTATCATCTAAATAATCCAAAACTGTAGAACTGCTACCCTCGTATTCATCTTGAATTGGTTTAATTGAAAACTCAGATACACTATTCATACTAAGTTGAGTATTTTCATCAAAATATTTAATATCTTCAACCAAATTATCAAAAAACTCAACTCTTATAGGATGGTCTTCAAAAATAGGAAAAACATCAACTACAAAACCACGAACACTATATTCCCCAGTATTAGTAACCAAACTTTCTCTTTTATAACCAATATCATCTAACTTTCTAATTAAATCATCTCTATCTATAACTGCATCTTTATAAATAGAAATCTTCTTCTGTTCAAGTTTTGTTTTTAAAGGCAACTTCTTAAGCAAACTATTAGTATGACATATCAAAATACACTTCTCACTACTATTAATATCATTAAGAAAACGCATTCTCATATATTGAAGTTCTGGAGAAGTAGCAATAGCCTTCTTAGTTAAATAATCATCGTCTGGAAAAATAAAAATATTTTCAAGTTTATCATTAAGTGCAGAATAAATTTTATTAGCATCACTTAAAGTTGGTGTAACTATAACTAAACTCTTATCTAACGCAAAAAACATATACATCAAAAACTGAAAGTATATTTCATTTTGACTAACAGATATTCTCTGTCCATTATCAAGTTTTAAATCAAATAGATTCTCAATCATAATAACCTCTAATTATATTTACTCATTAACTTATCAAAATCCAAACTAATATAGTCATCGATAACATCAGCTATTCTTCTAGTAACTTTAGAAATCTCATCCATTTCGGATTTACTAAATTTACCTAGAACATAATTTATTGTATCACCTTTAGGTTTAGATATACCAATTCTTACTCTTTTAAAGTTTTCAGTACCTAAATTACTAATAATACTTTTAATTCCATTATGCCCACCACTAGAACCACTAGGTTTAAGCTTAAAAGTTCCAACTTCAAAATCCATATCATCATATATCACTAAAATATCGCTAACATTAATTTTGTAAAAATCCACAAATTTTCTTACAGCTAAACCACTATCATTCATAAATGTCGTAGGCTTAATAAAAATAACTTTCTCACCACTATAATTTTGTTCAAAATACATAGCCTGATTTTTCTCTTTAAAAGATACATCTCTCAAATAAGAATCTATAACCATAAATCCAACATTATGACGAGTACACTCATATTCTTTACCAACATTACCAAGCCCTACTATTAATTTCATTTTTTACTCTCCTCATATTTATTATATAGTATATTCTTACTAACTTCAAATTCTTTTGAAACCATTTTTATAGCATCCTTACTACTACAGCCTTTTTCTATTTTCTTATATACTTCCTTAAGCATTTCATCATAGTCAATATCTTCCCTACACTCATCAATTACTATAACAATTTCTCCTTTAACTTCTGTATAAATATCTATTGCCTCAAGCACTGTTCCCCTAAACACTTCCTCATGGATCTTAGATATTTCCCGGGAAATAGAAATATCACGATTTCCTAAAATTTTATAAATATTTTGTAAAGTTTTAATTAATCTGTGGGGTGCTTCATATAAAACAATCGTAAACTTTATATTCTTTAACATCTCTAATTCACGTATGGCTTGACTATCTTTTGAAGACAAAAAACCATAAAAGAAAAATCTTAAAGAAGAAATTCCAGACATATTTAAAGCAGGCAAGAAAGCACAAGGCCCAGGTAAAGCAATTACATTGTACCCTTCCTTAATCGCAGTATCAACAACTAACGAACCTGGATCACTAATGAGAGGTGTACCGCGGTCAGTTACAATAGCCACATTCTTTCCCTGAGATAACATACTAATAACACTCTTACTAGCCTTAACTTCGTTAAATTTTTGGCATTGAAAAACTTTATTTTTTATATCTAAACTATTTAAAAGTTGAAGAGTAACCCTAGTATCTTCAGCAAAAATCGCATCTACACTCTTTAAAATTTCAACTGCTCTATAAGTTATATCTCCTAAATTACCAATAGGTGTAGGAACTATATATAAATTACTATTTTCTTTCTCATAACTCTTTTGTATCATAAACTACCTCTCAAACATTCTCAAAACCTCTTCAGTATAACTTCCATCTTCATTATGACATACTAAAGGTGGTAAAACTTTCAAACCTACATTTCCATTCTTCTTAGCATCTACTAAAACTAAATTAGCATTTTCCCCTATCTTAGGTTGTAAAAATCTAACTCGTTTTGCTTCAAAATTATTTTTTTTCAAAGTTAATAATAACTCAGCAAACCTATCAGCGCGGTGTACAATTACCAAACTACCACCATTTTTAAGAATTTTCCTAGAAATACTAACAATTTCATCCAAAGTAACCAAAATTTCATGTCTGGCTATAGATTTTACTTTATTATCATTTAAATTGCTATATTCACTAACCTTAAAATAAGGAGGATTGCAAGTAACTAAATCAAAACTATCTGTTTCAAATTTATTAAAGATATCTTTTATATCCATATTAAGTATTTTTATTTGATTATCTAAATTATTAATCTTAACTGAATCTACTGCCAAATCATAAATCTCTTTTTGAACTTCTACACCAATAATTTCTTGATTAGTGCGAGTACTTAATACTAGAGGAATAGGTGCATTTCCAGTACATAAATCCATAATCTTAATTTTTCCACTCCTAATCTCGCAAAATCTAGGCAAAACAACAGACTCTAAGCTAAAATTAAAATAGTTTTTATTTTGAGCTATTTTTAATCCCTCGTATCCTACTAAATCATTTACTATTTTTTCCATAAGAAATCACTCACTTTTAACTAAGATTTGAATCTTCCCCTCATCAGGCACATTAACCACGTAACTTTTGTTCAAAATATCAATAGAAACAACTTTACCTTCCCCATTAGGCGTTTTAACCACATCCCCTACATTAGGTAAATCTTTTCTATTCTCAGTATAAACATCATCCTCATAATTTAAACAACACAAAAGTCTTCCACATTGACCATTAATTTTACTAGGATTTAAAGCAATATTTTGATTTTTTGCCATGTTAATAGTAACTGAATCTAAATTATCTTTCAAAAAACAAGAACAACAGAGCTCCCTACCGCACTGACCAATACCAGAAACTTGCTTTGCCTTATCTCTTACACCAACTTGTCTAAGTTCAATCCTAGTTTTATAAATAAATGCTAACTGCTTAGCCATGTCCCTAAAATCCACACGTGACTCTGATACAAAATAAAATAACAATTGATTTCTATCAAAAGTATAATTTGCATCTATAATATTCATATTAAGATTTAATTTCTTAGAAATTTCTTTTGCCTTACTTAAAGCTTTAAAAGCATCTACCTTATTTTTCTCAAATATCATGACATCCTTTGGAGTTGCAACTCTTACTATTTTCTTCATTTTATCATCCACTTCTTTATTCATAATATCAGAAGCAACAACATAGCCTAACTGAAGCCCTCTATCAGTTTCTGTGATTATCATATCTCCATCATTTATTTTAAGAGCATTATCATTAAAAAAATAAATCTTACTATTTTGCTTAAAAGAAACACCTACTACTCTATTCATTTTTTACTCTCCCCATTTCTATAATTAATTTATCTAAGAATAACCCTAAATTCAAATTATATTCTAACATATTTTCCTCTTTAACTAAAATTTTTAATATATTAGTTAAATACTTTTCACTTCTTTTATTTGCAATATCCTCTATTTTATCACTATAATTAGAAAAATGCTCGACTTTTTTAAACAATTTATAATTTAATATATCTCTATAATAATATTTAAGAATCATAACAAAATTTTTTATATTCTCTTTTTCTTCCTTCTTACCAAAATAATCATATATATAAGCAATTGTTTTCTCTTTAGATTTTTCAAACTTACTCACAAATGAAACACAATTATCTATTAATTCGCTAGATAAATCATTTATACTTGAGAATACTACATTATCAAGCATAATTAATTGACACCTAGACTTTATAGTTTCTAAAACTTTCATCACATTAGAGGAAATCAAAAAAGCATATATATTTTTCTCAGGCTCTTCTAAAAACTTAAGTAAAGAATTAGAAGCATAATCATTCATTTTCTCAGCACCATCTATAATATATACACGACATTCATTAATCTGAGAAAAACTTTTAAAAGCCTCCTGTAATTTTAATATTTCTTCCTTAACAATTTTATCATTTTCTGGTTTTATTATATAGACATCTGGATTTTCTTCTATACTAATTTTACTATGAAAAAAATAATCAGAAAGAATAATCTCTAAATTCTCTTTCAGATTATCAAAACTAGTATTACAGATTAAAAAAGCATGACCAATTCTATTACTTTTATTTAACATATCAAAATATTCTATTAATTTATTACTCATAAAAGCCCTCCTACACTAGAACTTGAAGTACTACAAGTCCAAATATAGCAGGCAGTCCCAAAGACGCTACTGACAAAATAGTAACAACATTAATTGGAACAATTACACCTGCACTACTTACTATGACATCAAAAGCATAGAGCATACAAAGTGCCATAACTAACCTTTTTATTATAAATACTATTATGTGCATAAAGTCTCCTCCACTAAATAGTATTATATAAAGATTAATTTATGATAAAAACTTTCTATCGTCTATAGCTCTTATAATAGTCAAAGGATCCAAATATTCTATATCTGCTCCCATTGGTATTCCATAAGATAATCTCGATACCTTAACATTAGTTTTTTCAAGTAACTTTTGTATATATAATGATGTGGTCTCTCCTTCAATAGAAGGATTTAGAGCAATTATTACTTCTTTAACATTGTCATTCACTCTTTTTTGAACTAATGAAGAAATATTAATATCTTCTGGATTAACTTCATCTACAGGAGAAATAAGTCCACCTAAAACATGATATACACCTTCAAATTTACCAGTCTTTTCAAACATAAAGACACTCTTAGAATCCTCAACTACACAAATAGTTGAGCTGTCTCTTGCATCTGAACTACATATCGGACATATCTCTTTATTAGTAATATGCCCACACACAGAACATCTTTTAATATTCTTTTTAAATTGAGCCAAATTTTTAGCAAACTCCTCAATTTTATCATTTTCCATAGAATCCACAGCATAAACATATCTCTCTGCTGATTTTTCTCCAACACCAGGTAACATTTGAAAACTTTCCATTAAATGTTCAAATTCTTCTGGATAAATCATGAATTAAAATAGTCCTCCCAAACCTCCAGTATATTTACCTAATTTTTCATTCTTATCTTCCGCTAATTTTAATAATGCGTCATTAAGAGCAAGTACTATCATATCTTCTAATAATTCCTTATCAGTTAATACACTATCATCAGTTATTGTTACTTTTTCAACTATAGACTCACCAGTAATAACTGCAGTAACTGCTCCACTCTTGCCTTCATAAGTAGACGCTTCAATTTCGGCATTAGCCTTTTCTAATTCTTTTTGCACTTTTTGTGCTTGCGCCATTAAATTTTGCATATTTCCCATATTCATAATATCTCTCTCCTATCTAACACTTATCGTGTCTTCTCCAAATATATTCATTGCTGAGTTCTCAAGTTCATTAGAACTTTCACCCACCTCTAATTTTACATCATTTTCAGGAATTAATACATAGGAAATGTTATTTTTTTTATTTAAAATAAACTCTTGCCTATGTTTCTCCCATTCTAGACTAGTAATCGCAACTACTTTAAATGGAATATCATATATTTCATTCATAAAGACTTCTATATGTTTATAATTAGCATCAAATAAACTAATATATGACTCATCGTTAAAACTAAAAAGTAAATACTTATCAGATGCTACCACTACTTTGCCATCTATAAGTAAAGCTGCAATAATATTATAAGTTTTATTAGATATATAATCATTAATTCTATCATAATCTTTAAGAATTTTATTTAATATATCTTTATTAGCACCTGCAAATACATTATTAATCCTAATTCTTTTTAATTCTAGAAAATCTATGCTATTATCATCTTTCTTATCTGAAATAACAGTTTCTTCTTTTATATCAGAACTATCCTCTATCGTAGAACTATCTTCCACTATCTGACTTTCAGTAGATAATCTTTCAGTGTCACTTTTATTGTTATTAGTCTCATCTATCTTATTAATTTCCTGTGAAACAATGGTATCTGATCTGTTAATTACTTCTTCTTCGCAATTTGATTGTGAACAAATAACTTCATTTGAAAAATTATTGTTAATAACTGATATTAAATCCATCATGTAAATTTCAAAAATTAGTCTTTGATTATTAGAATTTTTTAATTCATTAAGTAATTCATTTAAAATCTTAGAAATACCAACTAAATCCTTAATATTTAAAGACAAAGATAGTAATTTATGAGAATAATCAGAATCAAAATAGCCTTTAACATTAGAATTTATACTATAATCTCGAATAATTATTAACATATTGTTAACTAAATCAGCATAACTTCTACCCTTAGAGTCAAAATCTGAAATAATTTTCAATAGTTCTACATAATTAGAATTTTTTAGTAGTTCAAATATTTCAAAAACTAAATCGGTAGATATTTTGCCACTTAATGCTTCGACATCACTTATTAATATATTATCTAATGACAAAGATAATGTTTGATCTAAAAGATTAATAGCGTCTCTAAGTCCACCGTCAGACACTTTTGCGATAAAACTAACTATATTCTCAGGTAATGTTCTATCTTCCTCTTTTAATATAAAATTCAAACGAGAGACAAGAGAATCTAAATCTATTCTATTAAAATCAAAACGTTGACATCTAGATAAAATAGTAACAGGAATTTTATTTGGCTCAGTAGTAGCCAATATAAATATTACATGTGCTGGCGGTTCCTCTAAAGTTTTAAGTAATGCATTAAAAGCGCCAGTAGACAGCATATGAACTTCATCAATAATATAAACTTTATATTTACAAACGCTAGGAAGCAATTTAACATTATCTCTAAGAGTTCTAATTTCTTCTACACCATTATTACTAGCCGCATCAATTTCTATAATATCAGATTCATTAGTAATAAGAGCATTACAAGTAGAACATTCTGAACATATATCTCCATTAAAATTTTCACAATTAACAGCGTGCGCTAATATCTTTGCAATACTAGTCTTGCCTGTTCCTCTAGGTCCGGTAAAAAGATATGCATGACTTATATGTTTGTTAATAATTGAATTTTTTAAAATAGAAACTATAGTATCTTGTCCAACAACACTTTCAAATTTACTCGGTCTATATTTTCTATATAAAGCAGTATATGACATATAACGCTCCTTTCCTCTTAATAAGATTATAACATTTAATTGTTTATAAAAATATATTTTAACGCAACTTTTTAAAAAAAGTTGTTAATAACTTTTCGTATTTAATAGAAAAATTATTATTTAAAAACTTAAAATCAGTTTTATAGTTAATAACTTTCTTATTAATAGAAAAATAATAAACTTTTTCAATACGACTCTCTTTAATAACTTCCTTACACATATGACAAGGTTCTAATGTTACATACATCTCACAACCTGATAAACGCCAATCTTTAATTTTTTTAGAAGCTTTTACTATCGCCTGTACTTCTGCATGTAATAATGGGTTAGATTTACTTCTGCGTTT
Source organism: uncultured Bacilli bacterium (assembly GCA_910586295.1). Classification (GTDB taxonomy): domain Bacteria; phylum Bacillota_I; class Bacilli_A; order RF39; family UBA660; genus MGBC139354. The sequence goes on from CAJUGE010000011.1 coordinate 12,508, forward strand.
ATTATATGCTCTAGAAATTATCTTACCATTTTTAACAATAATTGCAGCCACTGGGATTTCATCATTTCTCAAAGCCCTTAATGCTAAGGTATATAATACTTTTTCATAATAATCAATCATAAATAATCACCTACAAAAAAAGTGCACACATATAATAAACGTTAAGGCTGCTATCTTCCAATCCTGACCTGTTTCCGCCTTATATGTTGCACAAATAAAGTATAACATATTATTAATAATAATCAACCATTTTAAAATAAATATTTAATGTAATTAATGTTCCACGTGAAACCTTCTCAAAAAATTAAAACAGTTAATTAAAAATAATAATCTAATACTTTAAGTTCGCTCTATTACTATTAATTGAACGTTTAATGTTCCACGTGAAACATTTACAGAAATTTAAATCACCAATTTAAAATAATAATCTAATACTTACATTTTTATAATACACCTATTGTAAGTCACTCAATTACTATTATAAAACACATTTAATGTTCCACGTGAAACATCTCGAGCATTTTAATTGTAAGCATAAAATAATCCATAAATAGCAACTAATATATGCTTTCATGTATAATGTTATTACCTTTTCATCTAAGCAATATACTGAAATATAATTAACTTAAATAATAATAATAATTATGTTTCACGTGGAACATTGTAATTTTTAAAACTAGATAATTCTATATTTACTTATAGTAAACTAATTTATTGTTCGATAAATATTTAATATTAAATTAATTCTATTATTCATCTTCCCAAATATTTACTTATCTTAAAAAATTTAATAAACTAATCATATAATTTTATACTTTAAATATATTATCAATTAAATATTATTTTATTAAACGCTTACCATTAATAATTTTTTATTTTAACAACAAAACCTAGTCTTAAGACAATATAAAATACTTCTTTAAATAAAAATAATGTTTCACGTGAAACATTATTTTCAACATTTAAAATGAAAAGCAAGAAATCTTCGAAATCTTGCTTAAATTATACAATTCATTAATCTATTTATTCTTCATCATTGTTGATAAATTCCTCATTAACAGATACATCTGCATTTTCACTGTTAATAACTTTAGACTCTTCTAATTCTTCCTCCTCATTCTTGTTAATAACTGAAATAGAAGAAACAATATTTTCATCTTTTAAGTTAATAAGTCTAACACCTTGTGTAACTCTACCCATCATAGAGATAGAATCGATAGATAATCTAATTACAACACCATTATTAGTAATAATAACTAAATCTTTATCACTTTGGACTGACTTAAAGCCGACAATAGAACCATTTTTCTCAGTAATACTTAAAGACTTAACACCTTTACTACCACGCTTAGTCTCTCTATACTCATCCAAACTTGTTCTCTTACCATAACCCTTTTGAGTTACAACCAAAACTTCCATAGCAGGTTCAGTAACTTCCATGCCAACACAAATTTCATCACTCAAATTTATACCTCTTACACCAGCAGCGGTACGGCCCATAATTCTTACTTCAGACTCATTAAATCTTACCATTCTACCAGCAGAAGAACACATAAGTATTTGATTATCTCCAGTTGATCTCTTAACAGAATTTAGTTCGTCACCATCTTTTAAAGTTATAGCAATCTTACCACTTTGACGTATATTATCAAACTCACTTATCAATGTACGCTTAATAACACCTTGCTTAGTACCAAAAACTAAATACTTATACTCATTGTCTTTCTCTATCTTAACAACAGCAGTAACATTCTCCTCTTTCTCAATTTGAATAAGATTTACTAAAGGAATACCCTTACTAGTTCTAGAAAATTCTGGAATCTCATAGCCCTTTAACCTATAAACTCTTCCTTTATTTGTAAAGAATAATAGAAAATCGTGTGTGGATAAGTTTATCATCTGTTCGACAAAATCTTCTTCATTAGTAGTCATTCCCTTAATACCAACACCACCTCTATTCTGAGATTTATAAGTATCTGTAGTCATTCTCTTGATATAATTCTTATTAGTAATAGTAACAATTACATCATTCTCAGGAATCAAGGACTCGTCTTCAATATACTCAATTGCAGTCATATCTATCTTAGTTCTTCTATCGTCTGCATACTTATTTTTAATTTCGATTAATTCTTCCTTAATAATATTAAGAACTTTCTCTTCACTACCTAAAATTGATTTTAACTCCTCAATTAACTTAAGTAAATCTTGTAACTCACTCTCTATCTTAGCGCGTTCTAAGCCTGTTAAACGTCTTAACTTTAACTCTAAGATGCTCTCTGCCTGAATTTCAGATAAACCAAACCTCTCCATCAACGTAGTTTTAGCTAAAACATCGCTTTCACTCTCTCTAATAATCTTAATAACTTCATCCAAATGATCAAGTGCAATTTTATAGCCCTCTAAAATATGTACTCTCTTCTCAGCACGTTCTAATTCAAAACGAGTTCTTCTAATTATAACCTCTTTTTGAAAATCAATATATTTAGAAATAATTTCTTTTAATCCTAAAGATTTAGGTTGTCCTTGATCAAGCATCAAGAAATTAATACCAAAAGTAGTTTGAAGAGCAGTATGCTTATATAAATTATTAAGAACTACATTAGCATTAGCCTCTTTCTTAATAGTAACAACTATTCTTATACCATTCTCAAGGTTAGTCTCTTCATGTAAATCGGCAATACCATCAATTATTTTATCTCTTACTAATTCACCAATACGTTGCTGAAGATCACGTTTATTAACTTGATAAGGTATTTCAGTTATAATCAGCTTGCTCTTTCCACCACTCTCGTCTATCTCAACTTTACTCCTTATAGTAATTGAACCTTTACCAGTCTCATATGCTTTAACAATACCAGAATTACCTAAAATAATTGCTCCAGTAGGAAAATCTGGTCCCTTTACATATTGCATTAATTCTAAAGTAGTAATATCGTTATTATCTATATATGCAACACATCCATCTATTACTTCCCCTAAATTATGTGGGGGAATATTAGTAGCCATACCAACTGCAATACCCATAGTTCCATTAACTAAAATATTAGGAAATCTACTAGGTAAAACTTTAGGTTCCTTTCTAGTAGAATCAAAGTTGTCATCAAAATCTACAGTATTCTTATTAATATCCCTTAAAAGTTCCATTGATAACTTAGAAAGCCTTGCTTCTGTATAACGCATAGCAGCAGCTCCATCACCATCAAGTGAACCAAAGTTACCATGTCCATCTATTAAAGTATGCCTAAAACTAAATGGTTGAGCCATTCTAACCAAAGACTCATAAATCGCACTATCACCGTGTGGATGATAATTACCCATAACCTCTCCAACCGTCTTAGCACTTTTCCTAAAAGGCTTATCAGGAGTATAACCACTCTCATACATAGAATACAATATTCTTCTATGAACTGGCTTCAAGCCATCTCTTAAATCTGGAAGAGCACGTGCAACTATAACACTCATCGAATAATTCAAAAATGAAGTATTCATCTCATCTACAATGTTCGTATTATTTAATCTATCCATCTCAAAAACCTCCTACAAATCCAAACTAGCATATGGAGCATTATTCTCAATAAACTCACGCCTAGGATCAACATCCTCGCCCATAAGTGTTTCAAAAACTTTATCAGCAAGCATAGCATCCTCTACTGTAATCTTCTTTAGTACACGATTTTCTATACTCATAGTAGTCTCTCTTAACTCTTTAGCATCCATTTCACCCAAACCTTTGTTACGGCTTATTTCATATCTAGTAGACTCTGGTAAAGATGCAATATAGTCATCCTTCTCTTTTTCATCAAGACACCACTTAATTGTCTTACCATGTACTACTTTAAATAAAGGTGGCTGTGCTGCATAAACATGACCTGCCTCAACAACCGGTCTAAAAAACCTATAAAATAATGTTAATAAAAGTGTTCTAATATGATCACCATCTACATCAGCATCGGTCATTATAACTATTTTATGATACCTTAACTTAGATAAATCAAATTCATCTCCAATACCAGTACCAAATGCAGTAATAATACTTCTAATTTCTTCATTACCCAATGCTCTATCAAGACGAGCTTTCTCAACATTAAGAATTTTACCTCTAAGTGGAAGAATTGCTTGAGTCATATAATCTCTACCTTCTTTAGCACTTCCTCCTGCAGAATCTCCCTCGACTAAAAATATCTCACTTATAGTTGGATCATTACTCTTACAATCAGTAAGTTTCCCCCACTTATTAGTAATTTCAAGTCCACCTTTCCTACGAGTCATCTCACGCGCCTTCTTTGCAGCTAATCTAGCATGAGAAGCAAGCATAGCCTTTTCCACAATTTGCTTGGCCTCACTAGGATTTTCAAGTAAAAACTTTTCTAATTTATCTCCAAACACATTACTAGCAATTCTCCTAACTTCAGAATTTCCTAATTTTGTCTTTGTTTGTCCCTCAAACTGAGGATCTGGATGTTTACAAGAAATTATCATAGCAAGCCCTTCCTTAACATCATCAGCAGTTAAAGATTCATCCTTACTTTTTAAAATATTATTACTCCTAGCATAATTGTTTATAACTCTAGACAACGCAAGTCTTACTCCATCCTCATGAGTTCCACCTTCAACTGTATTAATATTATTAGTAAAAGAATAAATATTAGAACTATATCCATCATTATATTGAAACGCTACTTCTATTTCAATACCGCTTTCTTCTCCTTCACAATAAACTATTGTATCATGTATAGTTTTTTTATTCTCATTGAGCATCTTAACATATTCAATAATACCACCATTATAAAGAAATGCCTCACTCTTATCATCTTCTCTTAAATCTATTAATTTAATCTGTAATCCTTTATTAAGAAAAGCAAGTTCTTTAGTACGATGTCTTAAAGTATCATAATTATATACTGTAGTTTCTTGGAAAATCTCTGAATCTGGTTTGAAAGTTACAGTAGTACCAGTTCTATTTATATCACAAGTATCAATCTCTTTTAAACTTCCTACTGGCTTACCACCATTTTCAAACCTTTGAAAATATACTTTTCCACCTTGATAAACTTTAACTTCTAGCCAAGAACTAAGAGCATTAACAACACTAGCACCAACTCCATGAAGCCCACCACTAACTTTATAGCCACCTCCACCAAACTTTCCACCAGCATGTAAAACTGTAAAAATAGTCTCTACAGTACTAACACCTGTCTTCGGATGAATTCCAGTAGGCATACCTCTTCCATCATCTTTAACAGTTATTGAATTATCTTTATTAATAATAACTTCAATATCATCACAATACCCTGCTAATGCTTCGTCAACAGAATTATCCACTATCTCCCAAACTAAATGATTAAGTCCTCTCTCACTAGTAGTACCAATATACATACCAGGTCTCTTCCTAACAGCTTCAAGTCCTTCTAAAACTTGAATATCATTCTCATTATAATGTTCCTCATTCATTTCTTTCACCTTCCCTACTAAGTTCAATAACCTTAGATTTTTTCACCATACTAGGTTTTATATTATTCAAATCCGTCGTAGTAATAAAAACCTGTATATTTTTATTTAAATTATTTAAAATACTATTTTGATTAACACTATCAAGCTCACTAAACAAGTCGTCTAAAAGCAACACTGGTTCCTCATAATAATCATTAACAAGTACCTCTAACTCTGCCATCTTAAGAGAAAGTAAAATTAACTTTTGTATACCTTGAGAGCTAAAATCTTTAGAATTATTACCATTATGTAAAAATTCAATATCATCCCTGTGAATCCCAGTCTTAGTTAACCCTAAGTTTATCTCATTAAACCTATTTTTTTTAAGAAGTGCTCTTATTTCAGTAAGAGACTTATCTAAAAATTGACTATTATACTTTACATACAAATCATCATTTTTCTTAAACTTTTTAAAGATTTTCTTAATATACTTATTTAACTTATCTATATATTCTTTTCTAACATTACAAATCTCCCTACCAGTTTCAGATATCTTAACATCCAGAATTTCTAAGTAAGTCTCATCCATATTAGAATTGATATACATTTTTTTTAAATAATCATTTTTATTTTTAATAAGAATATTATAATTATTTAAAAGTTTAATATAAGTCTTATTAATTTGAGATAGACTAATATTTAAATAATTTCTTCTTGTATTAGGAGATTCTTTTATAATCCTTAACTCATCAGGGGAGAACAGAATAACTTTATATTGAGATATAAAATCACTAATTTTTCTCTTTAAACTACTATTAATTTTAGTTTTTTTCCCTTTATCAGTAAGTGTATACTCTAATTTTTTTATTTTATTTTGTACCTCTAAATCGATTTTAATCTTAGAAAAAAGCTTATCTTTCTTTAAAATAACATCTTCATCATTACTTTTAAAAGTTCTTGCAAGACTACAAACATAAATACTTTCTAGGATTGAAGTCTTACCAACTCCATTTTCGCCTATAATAATATTCAAATTTTCATCTGTCTCTAACTTAAACTTATCATAATTTCTAAAATTTGTTAACTCTAACTTCTTGATACGCATTTTAAAACCTCTTACATGAGTACTAACAAAAATAATAGGTATACTAGTACTCCTATACCTATTACTTATTATATCACAAACACATTCTTAACACTAGCTTTTTTAATATTTTCTAAGCATTCTATCACTTACGACTGAACTAAGTCTAGATGCTTTTAAAAACTGATTATTAAAGCTGTAGAAAGACACGGGGATTTCTATCTTAAATCCATTTTTAAATCTAATAACTGTATTACCTTTTTTTCTATTGCAAGGATAATATTCTAAAATATTACTGTAACTAAGCCAAAAATTATTATTCTTATACTGAGATGTTATAGGAAAAACTACCATTCCAGATGCTTCTTCTATAATAATAGGAACTTTGTACCTTGATTTAATAAGTTTATAACTACCTTGTACCCTTGCTTTATAACTAACACCAAAATACTCACAGCTATGCTCAATAACTTTAAAAGAAGAACTATTAATATTATAACTTCTATCTTCTTCTACTATCTTACATCTATCCTCATTTAAAGGAATAACAGCTAATGTTCTTTCATTAACTTCGTATTTCATAGTACCTCCTTTCTTTGGGTTGATATTCTATCATGAACATTTGTCGAAAATTGTCGAATTTTGTCATAAAATCAAAAAAAAACACTAAAGTCATCTAACACTAGACTTTTTAGTGTGATTTTTAGTAATTAATATGTTTTTATAGGTAAAATTAATTGTAATAAGTCCCCATTATCATCCTGCTTAATTATTATTGGCTTAATCTCTCCATTAAAATACAAAGTAATTTCTTCACTATCAAAACTCTTAAGTGCATCAATCATATATCTAGAACTAAAAGAAATTTTTATATCTGCTCCCTTAATAACTTCCATATTCATTACTTCCTCAATTTTACCTATTTCAGGACTACTAGAAGTAATAATCAATCTATCTCCTTGAGTCTCCAAAGAAATAATGTTTTTATCTTTAGCTTGAGCCAAAATAGAAGCACGGTCTATTACATTAAAGAACTCTTGTAAATTGACTCTATAAATTATTTCAAAATTATCTGGAACTAATGTATCAGTATTAGGATAAGTACCATTTAATAAACTTGATTGAAACAATATATTTCTATATTTAAACAAAACTTTATTAGTAAAAGAATGAACTTCAATCTTATCCTCATCACTATCAATTAACTTAACAAACTCATTAATATTCTTAGCAGGTATAACCATATTAACATTTTCCGTAGTAATACCATCAAAACTTATATGCTTTTTAGCTAATCTATAAGAGTCAGTAGCAACACATTCTAAACTATTTCCCTGAATTTTTAAATTAATACCTGTAAGTAATGGTTTACTCTCTTGAGTTGAAGTAGCAAAAACAGTTTGATTAACAATTGCCTTAAAATTGCCTGGTGTAAGCATTATAGGATTTTGTATTTCTTCCATATTAATTTTAGGAAAATCATTAACATCAAAACAATTTAAATTATATTTACTATTTTGAGTAGATATAATAGCCTTTCCTCCATCTACTTCTTCAATATCAATATCTCCACTAGGAAGCTTTCTAACAATATCTAAAACAAACCTTCCATATATTACAATACTTCCTTCTTCCCTTATTTCTTTAATATCAGACTTGTCTATAAAAGCCTTAATAGTTATTTCATTATCTGTTGCAGTTAAATACAGCCCTTCACTTTTAAGTTCAAAAAGTATTCCATTTATAACTGGTATAATATTTCTATTAGATAAAGCCTTTCCAACAAAGTTTAAATTTTCTAATAATGTATCTTTATTAATTCTTAATTTCATTTTTAATATCTCCTTTTTTTAATTTATTTTTATTATTAAAGTGGATATTGTGAATAACTCTCCAGTTATCAAGTTTTCTAGGAGTTTACAAGCACCCACTATTGTGAATAACATGACATTTTTCGACATTTTATTCACTCATCTTTAATTTTAACTCATTTATTATCTTCTCTAGCTCGCCATTATTTTTAATATCTTCATAAATTTTTTCGTATCCGTGAATTATAGTAGAATGATCTCTACCACCAAATTCAAGCGCTATTCTAGGATAAGTTTCATCTGTTAAAGTTCTACATAAATACATAGCTATCATTCTAGCGTTAGCAACTTGTTTACTTCTTTTCTTACCTTTCAAATCATCAACAGTTAAATTAAAGTAATTAGCAACAACAGACATAATCTTATTAATAGATTTATCAACATAAAGCATATTATTTGTATATTCATCCAGAGCCTCTAAAGTATTCTCTAAAGTTAATTGTTTTATACCCCAAATTGCCGCATAAGCAAACAATCTAGTTATTGCACCTTCAATATTTCTTACATCACTACCGCAATTAGAAGCTATAAAATCAATTATTTCATCGGAAATTTCCAAAGTTTGATCATAATTATTTATTTTATTCTTAATAATTTTTACTTTAAGTTCAAATTCTGGAACTGCAATAATAGCTTTAAGTCCCCAATTAAACCGTGTCTTAAGCCTATCTGCAAACATTTTTAAGTCATCAACACTTCTATCAGAACAAATAATTATCTGCTTATCATTATAATATAAGCTATTAAAAGTATTAGTAAATTCTTGTTGAGTAACAGTAGCACTTCCTAAAAACTGAATATCATCTATCATAAGAACATCTACATCACGGTATTTACTTTTAAATAAATCTATATAATTTAAGTTCTCTTCTTTATTACCACTATCTTTAGTAATACTAATAAACTCATTCATAAATTCATCGGTTGTAATATACAAAACTTTTAAATCAGATGTAGCATTAATATAATTACCAATCGCATGCATCAAATGAGTTTTACCAAGACCACTCTTTCCATACATAAAAAGTGGATTATAAAGCTTTCCAGGATTTTGAGCTACTGCTAAACAACTACTAAAAGCAAACCTATTTGAATCTCCTACCACGAAATTTTCAAAAGTATACTTATCATTTAGATTTGTCTTCCTCTCTTGCACAAATTTTTCAATGACTTCTTGACTTTCATTAATCAAGTTATTCATATTAGGGCTATTAATCCGTTCTTGTTCTAATCTTTCTTTATATTCACTTTCCAAGCAAAATATTATATTATGAACAACTCCTAACAGCTCTAGGAATATTTCTTCTACCATTTCCATATAATTGTTTATAATATGGTTTTTATGAGCTAAGTATGGAACGATAATTACTATATCCTTATCATTAATAGTTAATAACTTAAGTTCTTTAAACCAAGTATTAAAAGTCACAACACTTACTCTTTGATTTATTTGTTCCAAAAACTTTTCCCATATTTTTTCTTTGTCCATAGAATCACCTCGCTTTGACTGATTTATCCACTTTCATTTTAACCCTAATTATTCTATTTTCAAAGCAAAATTTTAAGAAAAAGTTATTAACATGTACTTATCAACAGGTTATCCACTAATTTTTCTTTTATTTTACGTAAGTTTGCAAAGTTATTCACATTATTCACATTTTTCATTTACACATGTTTATAACTTTATTAACACACACTGTGGATATGTGTATAAATATTGACAAATACTATTCTATAGTTTATAATCAGTTACGTCAAGCAAAAAAAGTGGGAAGGAGCAAAAAAATTATGAAAAAGACACCAGTAGCTAAGAAAAAGAGTCTAAAAGCTAAAAAACAAGGATTTTTGTCTAGAAGTTCAAATATATTAAATAGTAGAAGACAAAAAGGAAGAAAAAATTTAGCAAACAACTAACGACTAATCTTATATATAGTCGTTTTTTTCTAATAAAAAGTTATCAAATAGTTAATGAATTAAGTAATAAAAGGTGATAAAAGTGAATAAAGAATATATTATAAGAAAAAATGAAGAAATTTCTCACATTGTTAAAACAGGAAAAAAAACAGTAAGCAAGTTTTATATTATATATAATATAGAAAGAGAAGAAAGAGATAATCAGTATTGTATAAGTGTAAGTAAGAAATTAGGGCGTGCTCACATAAGAAATAAGATTAAGAGAAGAATAAAAGATATACTAATGAAAAATAAAATGGCTTTTAATAGAAAGTATGTTATAATAATAAGGAAAGATGCAGTTACTGCCTCTTACAATGATTTAAGAGAAAATCTAATAAAACAAATAAAGGAGACAATAAATGAAAAAAACTAAAAAAGTAGTTATATTAATATTGCTAACATGCATGCTAACTACAGGTTGTACTAGAACATTCCAAGATGAAGATACAAAAAAGATGTATACAGAAAATATTTTATGTAAGCCTACTGATGAGAAATCTCTAGAAGCTTATGATAAGAACGAGAACGTTAAATTAAATAAACTGCCAAAATGTGAAGAATTTAAATTAACTTCTGGAGGATATGAAGGACTGTTCACTAATATATTTGTAAAACCTCTAGCATGGTTAATAATTCAAGTTGGTCGTCTTGTTAAAAACTATGGTTTATCAATAATAATATTAGGAGTACTATTACGTTTATTAGTAATGCCGTTAAGTAAAAAGACAATTAATATGTCTGAAAACATGAAAAAAGCACAGCCAGAACTAGAAAAACTAGAAAAAAAATATTCTAACAGAACTGATCAAGAATCAATGCTTAAGAAGAATCAAGAAATGCTAATGATATATAAAAAATATGATATTAAACCTTTCTCAGGTTGCTTAGTATCTTTAATTCAATTACCATTATTCTTTGCCTTCTTAGAAGCAATACAAAGAATACCAGTTATACTAGAAGAAAGATTGTTATGGTTTGATTTAGGAACTACCCCTTGGGAAGCAATGAAATCTGGACAATATTATTACATTATAATAGTAATTCTAATAGCCTTAGTAACTTACCTCTCATTTAAGAATATGAATGCCACTTCAATGAATAGCGACCAAGTCGCACAAACAAAATTTATGACAAAGATGATGGTAGTGTTTATAACTTTCATGTCATTCACATTAAATGTTGGAATTGGCTTCTACTGGATAGCAACAAGCACATTTGCAGTAATACAAAACTATATATTTAAAAGAGATAAGAAGAAAAAATAGAAGTAAGGTGAGAAATTTATGGAAAAATATGTTTACAAGGGAAAGAATAAAGAGGAAATAATAGAAAGTGCATTAAACGAATTAAATTGTACTTTAGAAGAAATAATTATTAAAGAAACGGAAGAAAAGTCTGGCCTTTTTCAAGGAAAGAAAACCATTTTAGAAATAGTAAAAGTTGAAGACGTGGCATCACTAGGAAAAAACTTAATTGAAGGACTCCTAGAAGGCTTTGGAATAAATGGAAGTATAGAAAAAAAAATAAGAGGAAATCAAATTTCCTACAAAATTCATTCTGACAACAATAATATTTTAATCGGTCGTCGTGGACATATATTAGAAAGTATCCAAACTTTCATAAAGAACAGTATAAATAGCCAAATAGGCTTGTACGTTAATATTATAATAGATATAGAAAACTATAAAGAAAAACAAAATTATTTCCTAGAGAAAAACGTTAAAAGAATAGCTAGAGATGTTACTCTTTCAAAAGTACCCGTTAAACTAGACCCCATGAATTCTTATGAAAGAAGAATAGTTCATAATGCACTAAGTAAATTTGAATATATAGAAACACTAAGTGAAGGTGAAGAACCTAATAGATGTGTTGTAATAAAATATAAAGAAAAAGAAAATTAAAAGCATTAAGTGATATATTAAAAATATATTGCTTTTTTTATAAAAAAATAACTAAAAATAAAATTCATTGACTTTATAAAAATTTTAATTAACATATGAGAAAAAGGAGATGTACTATATGTCAAATGAACTAATTAATAAATATAGAAAAGAAGGAATTAAAAGTTTATTCGAAATTCCAAAAGAACATAAAATATTTAAAACATATCAAATTTTAGGAGACCGCGAAATTTCAACATATTTTATAATTATCCAAATAACTTTTTAATAGGTACATGTGAAGGATGGTCAAGAATATTTGTAGGTAAAATAGGAGAAAAAGATTGTAGAAATCGGGCTGAATTAACATTATTCTACTTGGATTATGCTCACCTATTGTCATACTTAGGAGAAGATTTCAGTAAAGTAGAATTTTTTAAACTAACTAAATATAGGGAAACTATGATTTTAGAAGATAATTGTACTCCAGTATTTTATGGCTCATTTGGAAAATGTCATGAAGATATGAATTTACCTGAAAGTAATGGAAATTTATATGATGAACTAAAAGAAAATGTTGATGATTATATAAAAGGTTGTTTAACATCATATATATATTAATACAGGAAACATTAACACTAGACCCTTCATTTTATTTAATTAAAAACTATAGAAAAATGTTGTAATGAATCAAATAGAGAATTTAGACCAGATGAGTTAGAAAAAGTTTACGAAGAATTTAATAAAAAAATGATGAGTAAACCCTATGTTCTAAGTTTTAGAAGAAATTAGTATAATATTATATGCTATTTAATTTTCAAAAATCATATAATAATTTGAATATTAATTATACTTATGATAAAACAAAAAAACAGAAACCGAGTAAAGCATTTATGTTGTTTTACTCTTTATTTTATGCTAAAATAACTAACAAAAGAAAGGAGAACAATATGAAAATAATTGGAGTTTTTAATCCATGTGGTTTAAATCCATTAAATGATGTAGTCCTAGTACCAGCTGATTTTAATGTTGTATATCAAGATGACAATGGGAAGTTATTTATAAAATATTTAGATTCAGGAGACTTCTCTATAATTACACTTAAACTAGAACAATTAAAAAGCTCAGCAGAAAAAATCAAAGAAATAGAATTATATCTTACAGAAGGAATAAGTCAGATAGGTTATCCTACTAAGTATAAACCTATAAGAAATGAATTTATGGTATATCCATTCACATTAGATGGAACAACAAAACATGCCTATAGTAGCTTAGAAGAATTTCCTACTGGTAAAATAATGATTGACCCAAATATCCAAACAAGTAATGAAGCTTTTAATCAAGCAGTTATTTTTCCTAATCAAGAATTATATATAGGACAATTTAAATATATATATGAACAAGCTAAACCTTATCTAAATATTAATGGAAATATAACAAAATTTATGGGATTAATAAACTGGCTTATAAATAACATGTATCTAGAGGAAGCATATGAATTAATCATGCAAATGAAATCATCAGGAGCTAATCTTAAAGAATTCAATCATCCAAGGAAGCTATTTGTTTTGGATGGTTCAACTAACTTTTTAGATTATTCATTGAATAGAATAGCAGACCTTAATTTAATTAAAGAGAATACTAAAAGTCTTAAATTAAAAATATTTGATAGAAAATAGACTCCAAATAATTGGAGTTTTTATTATTTCCCAAGCCCCTTATTTCCTGGGAAATACTACATATAATTTACAATAAGCCAAAAAAGTGATATAATTTTTGACATTCGGAGGGATGTAAAATGAATGATACAATCACTGCAATCGCAACTGCCGTGGGAGTAAGTGCAATTAACATTATAAAAGTAAGTGGTGACAAGTCAATAGAGATAGTTTCAAAAGTATTTGAAGGTAAAAATCTTACAGAAGTTAAATCACATACTATTAACTATGGCTACATAATAGATGGAAAAGTTAAGGTAGACGAAGTTTTGGTCTCTGTATTTAAAAGTCCAAAAACATATACAGGAGAAGATATTGTAGAAATAAATTGTCATGGAGGAATTGCCAGCACCAACAAAATACTTGAATTAATACTATCTAATGGTGCTCGTCTAGCAGAACCAGGAGAATTTATAAAACGAGCATTCTTAAATGGAAGAAAAAACTTAATGGAAGTAGAATCAATAGAAGATATAATAAATGCAAAAACTGAAAGTTTAAGAAAAATGGGAATGAAAGGCCTAACTGGAGAACTTTCTAACATGATAAAGACATTAAAATCCAAAGTCACAGAAATAATAGCAAATATTGAAGTAAACATAGACTATCCAGAATACGAAGATGCAATAACTTATACTAACGAAATACTATCTAATAGAATAAAAGAAATAAAAGAATCATTAGAAAGCATACTGAAAGAATCCAAAAAAGGAAAACTTATTAAAGATGGAATAACAGTTGGAATAATAGGAAAACCAAATGCAGGTAAAAGCAGTTTGCTAAACAAACTATTAAACGAAGAAAAAGCCATAGTAACTGACATTGCAGGCACAACTAGAGACATAGTTGAAGGAAGTATCATTCTAAAAGGAATAACTCTTAACTTAATAGACACAGCAGGTATAAGAGAGACTGACAACTTAGTAGAACAAATTGGTGTTCAAAAAAGTGAAAAAATAATAGAAGAATCAGACCTAATAATAACGATGATTGATGGAAGCAAACCTCTAAGTGAAGAAGACAAAAAAATATTAGAAAAAATAAAAGACAAAAAAGTAATTGTACTAATAAACAAAAGCGATTTACATACCAAAATAGAAACAACAACATTAGAATCATTTACTTACATAAAAACATCAATAAAAAATAACGAAGGAATAAAAGAATTACTTGAAAAAATTGAAGAATTATTTAATCTAAATGAATTAGAAACAAGCGACTTTACTTACATATCAAATGCTAGACAAATTTCGTTAATCAAACAAAGTTTAAAACTAATTAACGAAATAGAAGAAGCAAACAGTAACAATATAGAAGTTGACCTCATACAAATTGATTTAGAAAGATTATGGAATTTATTAGGAGAAATAATAGGAGAAACTTATAAAGAAGAATTATTAGACGAAATATTCAGTAAATTTTGTCTAGGGAAATAGGAGGAATAAAAATGTATGACATTATAGTAATCGGAGGAGGACATGCAGGTTGTGAAGCAAGCCTTTCATCTGCAAGAATGAACATGAAGACCTTACTAATAACAGGAAACATAAAAAATATTGCAGACATGCCTTGTAATCCTTCAATTGGAGGTTCAGCCAAAGGAATCGTCGTAAGAGAAATAGATGCTCTTGGAGGAGAAATGGGAATAAATGCAGATATTTCTCATTTACAAATCAAGATGTTAAACAGCAAAAAAGGTCCAGGAGTAAGAAGTCTTAGATGTCAAGCAGATAAAACTACCTACGGCGAAAATATGATTAAAACATTACAAAAAACACCAAACTTAGAAATAAAAGAAGATCTAGTAAAAGAATTAATTGTAGAAAACAATACCATCAAAGGAATAAAAACTGAAAGTGGCGAAACAATACTAACAAAAAAAGTAATAATAACTACTGGAACATACTTAAATGCAGACATACTAAGAGGACATTCAAAGGAAAAAGGTGGTCCACATGGTGAAAAACCATCACTTTACTTAAGTGAAAGCATGAAAGAATTAGGACTCACAATGAGAAGGCTAAAGACAGGAACTCCTCCTAGAGTTCAAAAAGACACAATAAATTATGATGAATGTTTTATAGAAAAAGGAGACAACTACTACCTAAGTTTCAGTAATTTTTATAAACCTACCTACTCTATTGAAAATCAACTTCCATGTTATCTTACCTACACTAATGAAACAACACACAAAATTATATTAGACAACCTTGATAAATGTGCTCTTTATAGTGGGCTTATAGAAGGTATAGGACCTAGATACTGTCCCTCAATAGAAGATAAAATAGTAAAATTTAGAGATAAAGAAAGGCATCAAATATTCTTAGAACCAGAAAGACTTACTGGCGATGAAATATATGTAGGAGGTTTTTCTACAACAATGCCAGAAAATTTGCAAGAAGAACTAATTCATTCAATGTCAGGACTTCACAATGCAAAAATAACTAAATATGGCTATGCAATAGAATATGATGCAATAGACTCAACTGAACTAAAAATGACTCTAGAAACAAAAAAAATAAAAGGTTTATACACTGCTGGACAAATTAATGGAACAAGTGGCTATGAAGAAGCAGCCGCACAAGGTCTAATCGCAGGAATAAATGCAAGCCTAAGTCTAAAAAATAAAGATCCATTAATACTAAAAAGAAATGAAGCCTATATTGGAGTTCTAATAGATGATTTAATAAACAAAGGTATAACCGAGCCGTATAGACTTCTAACATCTCGTGCTGAATTCAGACTATTACTAAGACATGATAATGCAGATATAAGATTAACTGAAATTGGAAGAAAAGTAGGACTTATAAATGATGAAAAATACAATATATTTAAAAATAAACTAGCAAAGATAACTGAATTACAAGAATACCTTACTAAAACCAAAATAAATAATACAGAAGAAACAAATAACTACTTATCTACTCTATCATCTAGCCCTATAAATGTAAGTGTTTCATCTATAGAACTTTTAAGAAGACC
Organism: uncultured Bacilli bacterium; assembly: GCA_910586295.1. Taxonomy (GTDB): domain Bacteria; phylum Bacillota_I; class Bacilli_A; order RF39; family UBA660; genus MGBC139354. Next base: position 29,429 of record CAJUGE010000011.1, read on the forward strand.
TGAAATAAAAATTGATAATATAGAACATTTACTAAATATTGTATTTGATGAATCAGCAAAAGAACAAGTAGAAATAAATATCAAATACCAAGGATATATAGAAAAAACTCAAAAAGAAGCGGAAAAAATGCTATCTCTAGAAAAAAAACAAATACCAGAAAATATAGATTATAGTAAAGTAAGAAATATTGCTACTGAAGCAAGACAAAAGTTAGAAAGTGTTAGACCATTAACAATAGGTCAAGCATCACGTATAAGTGGAGTAAATCCATCAGATATTACTATGTTACTTGTATACTTAAAAAAGGAGTATCCTTATGAATAAAGATGAGTTTATAAACGAATTAAAGAAACTAGGTATATCATTAACTCAAAGTGAACTGAATAGTTTTGAAACTTATAAAAATCTATTACAAGAATATAACAAAAAATTTAATCTTACTACAATTATAGAAGACGAATCAATATATTTGAAGCACTTTTATGATTCACTTTGTCTTATGAAAGTAGTTGAATTAAAAACTGCCAAAACAATCTTAGATATTGGGACAGGAGCAGGATTCCCAGGAATACCTTTAGCAATTATAAACAAAGATAAAAAAATAACATTAGTTGAGTCTAATGGAAAAAAAGTTTCATTCTTAACTTTTTTAAAAGAAAAACTAAACTTGAATAACGTAGAAATATATAATTCTAGAGCAGAAGATTTTGCAAAAGCCCATAGAGAAGAATATGACATAGCAACATCAAGAGCAGTATCACACTTAAAAATAATTACTGAATTAGAATTTCCTACTATTAAGGTAAAAGGTTTATTCTTACCTTTAAAATCTAATATTGAGAAAGAATTAGAAGTAACTAAAGAATTTATAAAAGAATTAGATGGTTCTTTAGAAGAAACGATAACTTATACCCTACCCTACGAAAACTCAAAAAGAACAATTCTTAAAATAAGAAAACTTCAAGAAACAAACCATCTATACCCTAGAGACTATAGCAAAATCTCAAAAGAATTAAAAAACTTAAGATAAATAAAAAGTACTAAGATATTAATATCAAAAGTACTTTTTTATTTAGAAATTATTCTATCAAGTTCTTCATTTTTAACTTTACCTTCTCTTATAATGACTTTCTCATTCTTAACCTCTACTATTGTAGAAGTCGTATCATCACTTATGTCCCCACTATCTATTATATAATCCACCTTTCCATATAACTCATCCATAATATTATCAATTTTAATGCCTGTGTTACTACCAGAAAGATTTGCACTAGGAACAACTATAGGACATTAGCGTGCTTAATAATATTATAAGATAGTCCATCTTTAAGAAGTATAAATCCAACAATTCCAGTTTCAGAAACAATATTAGGCAAAGTGCTCTCTTTTATTTTAAATAGTATTGTTAGATAACCAGGCCAAAAAGCTTCAATTAATTTTTGCTCTATTGGACCAATAAAATCTACAATTTTCTCTAACGTAGAAATATCAGAAATTAAAACACATAAAGGTTTTGCTCTAGGCCTATCCTTAATTTCATAAATCCTTTGACAAGCAGTTTCGTCTAAAGCATTGGTATACATACCATATACTGTATTAGTTTTAAAAATAGCTATTTTTCCTCTCTTTATATCATTAGTTATTTCAATCATCATATTATCATCAATATCTTTTTAATTAATATACTTTCTCATATTAAAACACCTAATAAATTTATAATAATATACTTTTATTATATTAAAAAGATTCATAGCTAAATTTATTCTAATTATAAAAAATAATATATTACAAGTACTTGAAAAAAAAATCAAAATACTATAAAATGTATATATAAATAAAGAATAAGAAATGGGGCTGATTATATGAACAGAGAAAGTGAAATAATTAATGTAAGAATAGATGAAATTATACCAAACAGGTTTCAACCAAGACTAACATTCAATGAGTCTGAATTACAGAGTCTTGCAGAATCAATAAAGATGCATGGAATTATACAACCACTAGTACTAAGACGTATTGGAGAAAAATTTGAAATTATTGCAGGAGAAAGAAGATACAAAGCATCAGTGATGGCAGGATTAACTACAGTTCCAGCAGTAATTATGAATATTGACGACCAAAAAAGTGCTGAAGTAGCGATAGTTGAGAACTTACAAAGGAAAAATCTTACTGCCATAGAAGAAGCTCAATCTTATAAAAAGCTTTTAGATAAAGGCTATCTTACACAAGAAGAACTTGCAAATAAAATGGGTGTAACTCAACCTACTATCGCAAATAAATTAAGATTATTAAATCTTACTGAGGCTGCACAACAAGCATTACTTAAAAATCAAATATCTGAACGACATGCTAGAAGTCTATTAGCAATTGCAAACCCAAATATGCAAATAAGTATGCTAAATAGAATTATAGGTGAGAGATTAACAGTTAGACAAACTGATGAAGAAATAAGCAAATTGTTAGGAAGAAGTCCAGAGACTATTAATGACGCTATAGAGAACTATGGCGAAAGTAGTTCAGGCAATTCTCAAGTTCTAACTCCAGAAGAACCACAAAATTCCGTCGCCCCAGTAGTGGAAACTATAAAAACTCCAACTTTTGATAATCTTGTCCAACCTACACCTACTATTTCTTCATATATAAATCCAGCTGCATTTGATGTCGATATAGATAGTATAAAATCTAATTCAGTAGATATAATACCAGAACATAAACCAAGTGACATAGACATGTTGATGAGGACTGAATCTCAAGAAAGTAGCAATACTGCTGTAGAAGAAACGCCTAAGAAAGTATCGCTAGAAGATGTACCAACAAATATAGATATGGGTAGTATAGTAAATTCATCGAATATGGCAGTAAATCCTTTTCAAAACTTGGAAACTCCAGAAACGCCATTTGAAATACCTACTCCAACTTTTGAAAAACCTTATAGTGATCCAACACCTGTATCACAACCTACATATGCCCCAGGAAGCAGTCTCATAGATGAATTTAGGCAACAACAACCAAAACCACTAGAACAAAATATAGAAAAAAATTCAAATACTAAAAGCATATCATCTGCAATAACTGTAGCAAGAAATGAAGTAAGAAAAATCGAAGATTTAGGATTTCAAGTAGATACAGAAGAATTTGACTTTGAAGATATGTATCAAATAATAATAAAAATAAAGAAAGATTAAAACTATATGACGACAAAAATATTTTATATAGTAGATACAATTATAATAATAAGTTTTATTGAAATAGTAGCATTAAATAATCTTTCAGATTTAGGATTATATGCATTAGAAAATATGGGTAAATTTGTGATGTGGCTATGTACTTTGATAATAAGTTCAATTCTATTATTACTTGTATTTTTAATAAGATATTTTAAAAATAAAAAAACAACAAAAAAAGACTTTTAGATAAACTAAGAGTCATTTTTATTTAAACTTGCCAAATCAAAACTAGGCTCAGTACCTTTTATATAAAATAAAGTATCCTTAACAGACAAATCACTTGTACTTCCAGAAATAGGATTAACAATTGAAGCAGTAACACCTTTAGGAATATCATACCAAGACGCTTCCTTTCCTTCTAAATAAGCTTCAATTACTCTAGCCCATATCTTTTTAGTTACCTTAGAAGGCACTTGGTTAATATCTTGATTATCATCAAAACCATTCCAAATTATAACTAAAGCATTTGGATTATACCCCACTACCCAGTAATCAGTGTTAGTTGTTCCAGACTTAACGGCATACTTTTTAGTTAACAACCCGCTTACAGGAAGTAAGGTGGGACTAGTATAATCAATATAATCATAATTGTAAGTATTACTCATCATCTCATTCAAAATAAAGGTGTATCTACTATCTAACACTGCTTCTTCTTCATAACTTGCTTCATATAAAACATTACCCTCTAAATCCGTAACTTTTCTAATAAATCTAGGTTCATTCTTAATACCATTATTAGCTAATGTTGCAAAAGCATTACTAAAATCAATCATATCTATCTCAGTAGTACCTAAAGATAGAGAAACATTATTAGGAAGATTTGTCTTAATACCCATTCGTTTTCCCGTATCTTTAAGAACAGTAGTACCTAAAAATAAATGAGTTTTAACTGCAAAAATATTATCGGATAAAGCAATGGCTTCGCTCATAGTAATAGGCTTATTAGCATAATTATTCGCATAATTAGTAGGACTATAAGTCTCATTATTACCTATAGTAAAAGTAGTAGGCTCACTAACAAAAGTAGAAGAAGCTGTCATTCCGTTCTCTAAAGCAGCGTAATAAAGAATAGGCTTAAAAGTAGAACCTACTTGTCTCTTGGCATCAACTGCCCTATTAAACTGGCTTTCATTATAATTCTTACCACCTATTAAAGCAACAACATTTCCAGACCTTGGTTCTCTAATAATTGCGCCAACTTGTAATTCTCCAGTCTCTGCCATCTCCTCTTGAACAATGCTTTCTAAATTCTTTTGTGCATCCACATCCATATTAGTATAAATCATAAGCCCACTTGTATCTATTAATGACTTTGGTATCTCAGAAATAGAATTAAGTTCATCCATAACAGCATCCTTATAATATAAAGAACTTACAACATAATTATTAGCCTTAACTCCATGAAAAGTTAACTCTTCATTAACAGCACTAACCATATCTTCCTTAGTAATATATCCATTATCATACATACTCTGCAAAACTACTTTCTGTCTATTCTTAGCATTTTCATAATAATAAATAGGATTATAATAAGTTGGATTTTTAGGAATACCAACAATCATAGAAGCCTCCGCCAAAGTCAAATCTTTAGCATGCTTATTAAAATAGTACAAACTCGCATCCTCTATACCATAATTTCCAGCACCATAATTGATAGTATTAATATATCCTTCCAAAATCTCATCTTTACTATAATGAACTTCCAACTCAAAAGTAAGATACGCTTCCTCTATCTTTCTATTCCAAGTTTTATCAAAAGTTAAAAACAAATTCTTAATATACTGTTGAGAAATCGTAGAAGCGCCTTGACTTAATTCTCCAGTTTTTATATTATTATACATAGCTTTAATAATTCTGAGATAATCAAAACCATTATGAGAATAAAAATTCTTGTCTTCTGTCGCAATAATCCCATCTTTAGCATATTGACTAACATCTGATAAACTTACCCAAGAAGTATTAGAAGAATTTTCGTAAAACACATTGCCATCTTTATCAAACATGACAATTCTATTAGAACCATGAATATCCATTTTAGGAGTAATATAGGCATATAAATAAAGTCCTAGTAAAGCAAGCATACCTAGAATAAAAGTAAAAACAAAACATTTCCACAAAAAATACAATTTTCTCATAATTTTCTCCTAAGTATTATTATTAAAAAAAAACTTAAAAATATAAGCAAAAAATACATATAAAATGTACATATTTAGAATATAATAAAAAAGATTAAAAAAACCACTTGATTTATTACAAAATATAAGTATAATTTTGAGTGATAAGTAAAGGAGACAAAAACATGAAATTTAAGAATAAAACAATCGAAGAATTAGAAACAATGTCATTCGACGACTTAGCATACGAAATACTTAAAGAAAAAGGAAAAAAGATGAAAACTGCAGATATATTCAAGATTATCTGCGAGATATTAAATCTTAGTGAAAGTGAATTTGAAGCACAAATAGCAGATTTCTTCACACTACTTGCTACAGAAAAAAGATTTATTCAACTTGAAAAAGGATTTTGGGATTTAAGAGAAAATCATACTGCTAAAATCGAATTAGAAGAAGTAGAAGACGAAGAAGATGAAATCCTAGATGATGCAGAAGACGAGCAGTCAGAAGATGAAGAAGATGAATTGTATTTAGATGAAACAAAAGAAGCAGACGATGACACTCCAGAAGATGACTTAAAAGATTTAGTTGTTTTAGACGAAGAAAATGAAATAGACCTTTAGCTAAATTGTCCTTATCTATAATATAATATAAGACAAAAAGAAAGGTGAAATCATGATAGAAAGATTAAAAATAATTGAAGAAAGATATAATTTTTTAACAGAAGAATTAATGAAGCCAGAAGTATATAATGACTACAAAAAGATGACAACACTTTCAAAAGAAAAAACATCTTTGGAAACTATTGTTAATGCAGGAAAAGAATTAAATTCATTAATAGAAGACATAGAAATAGCCAAAGAAATGTCACACGATCCAGAAATGAGCGAATTTGCTCACACCGAAATAGAAAATCTAACCGTAAAAAAAGAAAAATTAGAAGAAAGCATCACAATAATGTTACTACCTAAAGATCCAAATGATGACAAAAATGTTATAATGGAAATTAGAGGAGCAGCAGGAGGAGACGAAGGAAACATATTCGCAGGAGACTTATTTAGAATGTATTCGAAATATGCAGAAAGAAATAAATGGAAATTAGAAGTTACCAATGAAATTGAAGGCGAGTCTGGAGGCTACTCAATTATAGAATTTATATTATCTGGAGACAATGTTTACTCAAAGTTAAAATATGAAAGTGGTTCTCATCGTGTTCAAAGAGTTCCAGCAACAGAGTCACAAGGTAGAGTTCATACATCAACTGCTACAGTTTTAGTCATGCCAGAAACTGAAGATGTAGAAGTGGAACTCCTAGACAAAGATTTAAAAATAGATGTTTGCCGTTCTAGTGGTGCAGGAGGACAAAGTGTAAATACCTCAGACTCTGCAGTAAGAGTAACTCATGTACCTACAGGCTTAATGGTATATTGCCAGGTAGAAAGAAGTCAAATTAAAAATAAGGAACGAGCATTAACTATACTTAAATCTAGGCTTTATGATTTAAAACAAAAAGAACAAGAAGCAGCGCTAGGAGCAGATAGAAAATCTAAAATAGGAACAGGAGACCGTTCAGAAAAAATAAGGACATATAACTATCCACAAAATAGACTTACTGACCATAGAATAAACTATACTGTAATGCACCTAGACAAAATTATGGAAGGTGACATGGAAGACTTAATAGAAACATTAATTACGGAAGATCAAAAACTTAAAATGGGTGTACCTAGTGAATAATAATCTAAATATTCCGCAAAGAGAATTAGAAGAACTAAAAAAAGTAAATGGATTAACTAAAGAAAATATAAAAAAGTTAGAAAACAACTACCCTATTCAATACTTAATAGGGTACACTAACTTTTATGGGTTAAACATAATAGTTAATGAAAACGTTTTAATTCCAAGATATGAAACAGAATACTTAGTAGAAAAACTGATAAAATACATTAAGAAAAATAATTTTAATAATCTAAAAATTCTAGACCTATGCACAGGTTCAGGATGTATAGGTTTAACCTTAAAAAAAGAACTAAAAAATGTAGAAGTATCAATGTCCGATATTTCAAAAGAAGCTTTAGAAGTAGCAAGGAAGAATAAAGAAAACTTAAAATTAGACGTTACATTAATGGAAAGTGATTTATTTGATAATATAAAAGATAAAGATTTTGACATTATAGTAAGTAATCCCCCATATGTAATGACTGCAGAGAATTTACCTAAAAATGTGTTATTCGAGCCACATCAAGCTCTATTTAGTGGAGAAAAAGGAATAAACCATATAGAAGTAATAATAAAAAACTATGAAAAATACACAAAAAACAAATCTATATTAGCATTAGAAATAAATGAACAAAGTAAAAACGAAATAACAAATCTTATAAATAAATATATTACTTCAAATATTAAATATTCCTTTGAAAAAGATTTAACAGGAAGAATCAGATACTTATTCATCTTTAGAAACATGGAGACTTAAATGAAAATAAAAGATTTAGATAAGAAATATGACGAATTGCAAAAAGAATATGGAGATAAAAGCCTTCATTCAATTTATAATGGTGGCTGTGAAGAGAATCCAATAGTTTGTTTCGTATTTATGAACCCAACAGGTAGAAACATAGCTTCTTACAGTACTTGGAAAAGTAGACGCTCTCCCTGGATAGGAACAAAGAATATATGGAAATTGTTTTATAAAATAAACTTGCTAGACAAACCAGTCTTTGAAAAAATTCAAGAAATCAAACCCAATGACTGGACAGAAGACTTTGCCGAAGAAGTATATCGAAACGTTTCAAAACATAAATATTTTATAACGAATTTAGGTAAATGTAATCAAATAGATGCAAGACCTTTACCAGATAAAGTCTATAAACAATACTTGGATTTGTTATATAAAGAAATAGAAATAATAAATCCTAAAAAAATAATAACATTTGGCAATCAAGTAAGTAGTATATTTTTGGATCAAACTATAAATGTATCTAAATGTAGAAAAACAAAATTTATAAAAGAAATAAATAATAAAAAATATGAAGTCTACCCTACTTATTATCCAGTAGGAAATGGAATGAGAAATATAGATATCGCAGCAGAAGACATAAAATACATCTTAGAAAAAGAAAGGTAGAAGAAGTAATGAATATAAGAGAAATGCAAAAACAAGCCTATAATAACAAAGTAAAAAAAGGATTTAATATTGATAATATAGAAAAGGAATTTTGCTTTATGTACAAAGAAGTAGCAGAAGCATATGAAGCGTATTATAGAAAAAAAGAAGATTTAGGAGAAGAACTGGCGGACATTGCAATATATTTAATGGGACTATCAGAAATATTAGGAATAGATTTACAAAGCGAAATAGAAGCTAAAATCGAAAAAAACAAAAAAAGAGTATACAAAGTAGATAATGGTGTAGCTACAAGAATAAGTGAAAATTAAATTTAATGAATAAAAAAATCAAATCAACCACAATATTAATCAGAAAGGTTGGTTTTTTAATGAAAAAACTATTAATAATAATCGCAGGACTTATATTAGTAATAACATTTATAAATAAAGAAGAAGACTATGTAATAGTACCAAATACATCAATAAGATTCAGAATAATTCCAAATAGCAATACTATTGAAGACATAACTATAAAAGAAAAAATAAAAGACGAAATAAACGATGTAATAAAAAATATAGAAGCATCAAGCACAGACATAACAACTTCCAGAGAAAAAATAAACTCTGCAATACCAGAAATAGAAGAAAAGATAAATGATTTATTTGAAAAAGAGAACTATACAAAAGATTATAAAATAAACTATGGAATGAATTACTTTCCAGAAAAAATATATAAAGGTGTAAAATACCCAAGTGGAGAATACGAATCGATGGTAATCGAAATAGGAGAATCATCTGGAGATAACTACTGGTGTGTACTATTCCCACCGCTTTGTATGATAGACGCAGAAGAAAGTGAAGAAGTAGAATATAAATTCTTTATAAGTGAAATAATAAAAAAATATTTTAAATAGAATAAAATTCGCCTAACGTTACTATAATTAACTAGGTGAATTTTTTTGGAAATAATATCATTAATTTTAATTGGTTTGTCTTTAAGCATGGATGCTTTTACTCTCTCTCTCTCATATGGCCTTTTGAGTGTGCCTAAAAGAAGAGTGTTATTAGTATCACTTTCAGTTGGAATATTTCACTTTATCATGCCACTCTTAGGAATGCAAATTGGAAACGTAATAAATATGATAGTACACACTAACTTTAAAATAATTCTAATACTAGTACTAATAATAATTTTAATTGAAAGTATTAAATCACTAAAAGAAGAAACAGATAAAGAATATGACTTAAATTTAATAAATATAATTATATTCTCTATTCTTGTCTCATTTGATAGTTTTAGTGTTGGAATTGGATTAAAATACATAACAGATAATATTTATCTCGGTTCATTAATATTTACTATCTTAAGTTTTACATTTACCTATGCAGGATTTACATTAGGAAGTATTCTAAAGTCAAAAGCGATGGAAAATTCAAAACTACTTGGTGTAATTCTATTAAGTATAACAATAGTGTATTTTATATGTAAATAAAATTAGAAAATATTGACTTATAAGATATAAAAATATTATAGTATAAGAAAGGAAAGGTCGTTATTATGCCAAAATTAAAAATAGAAGGTGGAAATCTTTTAACAGGAAATATAGAAATAAGTGGTTCAAAAAACAGTGCAGTTGCACTACTACCAGCAGCAATACTTTGTAGTTCAAAAAGTAAAATTTTAAGTGTTCCAAAAATAAGAGATATAGAATACTTATTAAAAATATTAGAAGTTTTGAACTGTAAATATGAGATAAAAAATCAAGAGTTAGAAATTGATACTACTAGTTTAAAAAATTTTCCAATTCCAGAAGATTTAAGTGAACAAATGAGAGCTTCTTATTATTTTATGGGTACTCTTCTAGCAAGATTTCATTATGCAGAAATTTCATTTCCAGGAGGATGCGTAATTGGAGCTAGACCTATAGATTTACATATCAAAGGATTCGAAGCATTAGGAGCAAAAGTTACGCTAATTAAAAATAAATACATAATTGAAGCAGAAGAATTAACAGGAGCTCACATACATTTAGACTTTGCGAGCGTAGGAGCAACAATAAATATAATGTTAGCAGCCTCACGTGCCAAAGGGGAAACAATAATTGAAAATGCAGCGCAAGAACCAGAGATTGTAAATGTTGCAGAATTTCTAATAAGTGCTGGATGTGAAATAACTGGTGCAGGAACAAATAAAATAAGAATAATGGGCAGAGAAAACTTAGACAATGGAGAAATAAACGTATGTCCAGATAGAATAGAAGCTGCTACGTACATTATAATGGGAGCTTTGATAGGAAAAAATTTATGTATAAAAAATCTTAATCTTAATCATATCGAATCGGTATTAAAAAAATTATCAGAATGTGGAGTGTCTTATGAAACAAAAGAAAATGAGGTAATAATTTCTAAATGCACGAAAATACTCCCAACATCTATAGTTACAGAAACATATCCAGGATTCCCTACTGACATCCAACCACCTTTCGCAACTCTCTTAACACAAGCAAATGGAATATCTTCTATATTAGAAACAATTTACGAATCAAGATTTAAATACGCAGAATCATTAAAATCAATGGGAGCAATTACTATAACAGAACAAAACTTATTAACAATTAAAGGTCATACAAAATTAACTGCACAAAATCTTTATGTTCCAGACCTAAGAGGAGGTGCAGCTCTTGTACTGGCAAGTCTAATAGCAGAAGGAACGTCATATTTAGATAATATATCTCTAATTTTAAGAGGCTATGAAGACATTGTAGAAAAATTAACTAATGTAGGTGCTAAAATTCAAATAATCGAGTAAAATATTACGAGGATGATATTTATGAAAAAGAAAAAACTTGTAATATTTTTTCTTGCATTAATTGGAGTATACATAATTTATAACTTAACATATAAAGAAACAACAAACTATCTTGCCATAGGCGATGAATTAGCAAAAGGCCACACCCCATTTGATACTTATAGTGAATCGTACACTGATTATCTTTATAATTACCTTTTGTCTCAAGATGAAAAAATGACAATAAACAAAGAATTTATAAGTGAAGATTTAAGAATAAAAGACTTACTAGAAAATATAAAAAATCCCAGTGTTTATCAAGAAAAAAATCTACCACAAGCTATAAAAAATGCTAATATTATAACAATTTCTATTGGAAGTGAAGAATTATTTGCAAAGCTTAGATCAAATAATTGGAAAACTTCAAATGAAAGATTATACGAATTTATAGATGAAATGATTAAAGAACTAGAGATTTTAATAGATGAAATACAAAAAATAAAAAAGACAGAAATTTATGTAATTGGCTATTATAATCCATTAGTATATAATGAAGAAAATGAAACAAAATTAAAAAGTTTATTTAATTACATAGATATAAAATTAAAGGATTTAGAGAAAACAAAAAATATTAATTATGTAGAAATAGCTTCAGAATTTAGCTCAAAAACTTATTATCTTCCAAATAAAGAGCATGCTTTTCCATCCTTAGAAGGTTATAACTATATTGCAAATGAAATAATAAAAAAAATAGAAAGTAATTAACTTCTTAAATAACTTTCTAAAAATTTATCAATATTGCCATCTAAAACTCCATTTACATCACTTGTCTCTTCCAAAGTTCTCAAATCTTTTACCATACTATAAGGACACATTACATAATTTCTAATTTGACTTCCAAAATTCACATCCATAACAGCGCCCTTTAATTCATTTAGTTTCTTATCAACAGTCTCTTTCTCAAGTAAATAAAGTTTACCTTTTAAAATATCCATAGCTTTTTCTTTATTCTTTATTTGACTTCTCTCATTTTGACAAGTAACAACAATATTTGTTGGAATATGAGTAATTCTAACAGCAGAATCCGCAGTATTTACACCTTGTCCCCCTGCTCCACTACTTCTATAAACATCTATTCTTAAATCTTCATCTCTAATTATAACATTTACACTAGTATCAATTTCTGGAGTAACTAAAACTGAAGCAAAAGAAGTATGACGTCTTTTATTTGAATCAAAAGGACTAATTCTAACCAACCTATGAACACCAGTCTCACCTTTTAAATAACCAAACGCATTTAATCCCTTCACATTAATAGTAACACCTTTAATTCCAACTTCCTCACCAAGTTGTTCGCTAACTATTTCATATTTATAATTAGTCTTAGTAAAATATCTCAAATACATTCTCTTAATCATATTAGCCCAGTCATTACTCTCAGTACCACCAGCACCACTATGAATCTCAATATAACAATTATTCTTATCAAACTCACCACTTAGTAAAATCTCATTAGTAAGTTTATTAATACTATCATTAATAAATTCTAAATCTTTATTTAAAAGTTGATAATCTTCATCACTACTAGCCATTTCAGAAATTTCTAAATCATCATTAACCATAGTTAAAATACTATCATACAAAGTCACACTATTTTCTAAAAAAGATAATTTCTTAAGAATTTCATTAGAATTACTACTACTCCAAAAATTTTCATCAGAACTAATGGTCTTTAATTCTTGAATTTCTCTTTTTTTATTAGTATAGTCAAAGTGACCTCCCTAGAGATTCTAACTCTTGTTTTTTTTCAAAAAATATTTCTTTATAATTTGTTTCCATCATTCTTCATCTCCTAACAAAATAACTTCATCTCCGTTTTTCAAATTGAAAGCATTAGCTTCATCAGTATCTAGATGTAATTCTAAATTATAATTATCTTGTGACTTAACTATAATGTTATCTAAAATTCCACCTCTGTCTCCTAAAATTTTAACTCTTACTTTTTTTCCATCAAACATATTAAACTTTTTTAAATCACTGCTATTAACATGTAAATGTCTATTTGCGATAATACAAGAATTTTTAATAACTTTTTCTTTATCTAAGTATTTTAAAGTAACATCCACCGCACCATTAAAATCTCTACTCATTCTTATTGGAGGATTAATCCCTAACTTATAAGAATCCGTTTTACTTATCTCCACTTGAGAATGTTTCCTAAGTGGCCCTATTATTCTAACATTTTTTATTTCATTTTTCTCTGTCTTAATAGTAACGAGCAAATTAGAAGCAAATTCTCCATTTTGAGATAAATCCTTAAACTTAGTAAACTCTATATTACCAAAAAAGAACTCATAATCTTCTTTACATAAATGAATATGCCTATTACTTACTCCAACTTTTATATTCATAATTTCTCTCCTATATAAATTATATAATAAAAGTGTCCAAAATTCCATAGTTACATATCTTATAATTAGGAGGAATCAAAATGAACGGAAGTTATTACAAGAATCCAATGTTTCCAATGGACACTATGTATGAAAGGGACACTGAAGCTCCAGGAGGCTTAAATGATTTAACTATGGAACAAAGTTACATAGAAAATATTCTTAGATTAAATAAAGGTAAAAAAGCTACAGTATATTTAAGCTTTACTGATTCAATCAACTGGCGAGATAAAATATTTACTGGAATTATAGAACAAGCAGGAAGAGATCATATAATTTTAAGTGATCCAGTGACAGGTAAGTGGTATATGCTTCTAATGATATATTTAGATTATGTTGAATTTGATGAAAGAATAAATTATAAATAAAAGATAGACTCTACAAATCCAGTAGAGTCTAAATTATTATATTCTATTATTTCATCCTTAATCATGAAGTCAACTATATCTTCTCCTAAATCTTCTTATTATTTCAAAATCTTTATCTTCTTCTACTACTCCAGTACTTTCTAAATTCAAATTAACTGTAATTATTGAGAAAACTTCATCTAAAATTTGATCTTCCAAATTCTTACTAATGGTTTTCTCATTAAGCGTACAACTATTAATTATAGAAATCTCACTTAAATACTTATCAGATAAAGCAAAAAGTGTTTTCACTATGTACTTTGCTAAGTAGATAAAAAAGTTTGTAAAATATTGTAAAATCTTAAAACAAAATAATTATTTAAAGATTTTTAGAATATAATATGGTAGAATAAAAAATATGAAAAAGATAGTATATTTAATTTTAACAATTATTTTAACCGTGCCACTAAGTATCCAAGCACTTGAAATAAATGGATTACACTCAAAAAACGTTATAATATATAATTTAGATGAAGATAAAGTTATATATGAAAAAAACTCAGAAGAAATAACAAGCATAGCAAGTCTAACTAAAATAATGACTACTATAGTATCTATCGAAAAAATAGAAAATCTAGATGAGAAAGTAACAATTACAGAAAAGATGCTTGCTAATGTTCCCTGGGATGCTTCCATTGCAGGACTTCAAGTTGGAGATACTTTAACATATAAAGACTTATTATATGCTAGTATGCTTCCATCAGGAGCAGATGCAACAGATTCATTAGCAGTTAGCCTATTTGGTTCTATTGATGAAATGGTAAATAGAATGAACTCTAAAGCAAACGAACTAGGCTTAGAAAATACAAGTTTTGTTAACACCACAGGTTATGATGCAAATGGACACCATTCTACAGCAAAAGACATTTTAATGCTCTTAAAATATGCACTTGAAAACGAAACTTTTAAAGAAATATATACTACAAAAACTTATACAACTTCAAATAATTTAAAATTAAATTCTACAGTGGTGGACTTTAATAAAAAATATAACTATGATTTATCATATATACAAGGAAGTAAAACTGGCTTCACAGATGAAGCTGGCCAATGTCTAGCTACATTATCAAAAATTGACGATACTAATATTATAACAATAACAATAAATGCACCATATGTATCAGGAAGCGCAAGGCATCTAATTGATATAACAAAATTACATGACACACTTGAAGAAAACTACGAAAAAAGAATTTTTGTAGAAGAAGGAGAAACTATTAAAGAACTACCTACTAAATATGCCAAAGAGGAAACAGTACCAATCAATTCTCTAATAACTATCTCTAGATATATAGAAAAACCATACGATGAATCTAAGCTTGAAATAAAGTATAAAGGTGAAGAAGAAATTTCAAGTACAATAAAAAAAGGAACAGAAGTCGGAACTATACAAGTATTTTATGATGGAGAGTTACTTGAAGAAATGAAAGCAATAACTACTATAGAATTAAACTTTAGTGTATGGAATTACTTAAAAGAAAACATAATTTATTACATTGGAGTAGTATTTCTAATAATAATAACACTCATAATAATAAAACCTAAGAAAAAGAAGAAAAGGGCATGATATTAGTACCTGTCAAGTACTCACTAAATAAAAATATTAATTAATTTGAATATTTAAGACGATATTGAACAAGTTATAAATATACAAGATTCTTTTGAATACGTTCGTTGTTATACCAATGGACGTATTTTTTAATTTCAAAATTGACAAAGCCATTCATGTTTGAGTTGGAAAAACCAATTTTCTATAGGACAATTCTCCCAACAATGCACATGGTGTGACATACTTCTTTTAAATCCAGCTTTTCTGCAAGTTCTACGTATTCATAAGCAAAACATACTGCTCCTTGATTTGTATTTACTATCGCTTCTTTTTGCGGATTCAAATCTTTAAAACTTTCTTTTATTAAATTTATATCATTGTTATTTGCTGTTGAAAGTGATACAATTTCATTGTTAAAGTAATCTTTTATAGCTGATAAATATAAAGTTCTGTCAGAACATTTTATATAGTTAACATCAGAAGAGCATAGGATTTTTTTAATATATCAATATCCTCCAATTCTACTTGATATTTCTTTTTACCACGATTATCAATTCCTAATCCTCCTTCATCATATTCTTGATTCCATCTACCTACTGTTCCCATACCAGAAATTCCATATTTATTATTTAGATATGAAATAGTAGCTCCATTTTTAACTTCTTTTTCAATCTTAACTTTTTGTTCTAAATTCCATTTTTTATGTTTTCCCATGAAAAATACCTCCTTGATTCTTTCTGAATAAAATTTTATCATTCTTTTTATTTAGTGTGAACCTTAAAGGTATTATAATCTTAAAAGAACTTTTTGTTACTTATTTTATTCTATTTTACTAATTCCAAAACTCACGATTTTGCATTTTATAACATGATATGGTATAATTGTAAAACGGAGGACTTATGAAAATTATACTAATAGATAATGTAAAAGGAACCGGGAAAAAAGATGAAATAAAAGAAGTCAAAGATGGCTTTGCAAGTTTTCTCATAAAAGAAAAAAAGGCTGTACCTTACTCTAATAAAAGTAAAGAACTATTAGACACAGAATTAAAAGACAGAAAATTTCAAGAAGAATCATTAATTAAAGAAATGACAGACTTAAAAAATAAATTAGAGAAAATGGAATTGAAATTTCAAGTAAATACGGGCAAAGAAGGACGTGTATTTGGTAGTATTAGTTCTAAACAAATTAGTGAAGAACTAATCAAGAAAAATATAAAAATTGATAAAAAACTTATAAATGCAAATAACATAAATTGCCTAGGAACACACTTTGTAAAAATCAACTTACATAAAAAAGTCAATGCAGAACTAAAAGTAACACTCCTAGGGGGTGAGTCCTAGTGGCAAGAAAAGAACCACAAAACATTGAAGCAGAAATAAATGCCTTAGGCTGTGCATTTTTAAGTAAAAGTGCTTTAGATAAAGTTTGTGAAGAACTTCATAGTGATATGTTCTTTCTTGATACACATAAAAAAATATTTGAAGTACTACAAAAACTTAGAAGAGAAGACATAGCAATTGATGTAACAACAGTATCAAACGAATTAGAAAAAGAAAAATCTTTAGGTACTATAGGTGGAATAGAATATATAACTGAAATAATTGATACAGTCGCAACACCAGCTAATATAGAATACTATATAAATATAATATTTGAAAAATATGTACTAAGGTCTCTAATAGCAAAATCAACAAAAATAATTGAAAATTGTTATGAAGAAAAAGAATCCTTAAACAACATCGTAGAAGAAGCAGAAAAGGACATCTTAAGTGTAAACAGCGAGAGAATGACAAAAGAAATTAAAACTATACAAGAAGTTTTAGACCAAGCTCAAGAGCAAATAGAATTTCTAGCAAAAAATGGTGGTGACATAACAGGTATAGCTACAGGCTTTCTTGACTTAGATAGACGTACAACAGGATTTCACGAAAACGAACTAATAATATTAGCAGGACGTCCTGGTATGGGTAAAACATCTCTTGCACTTAACATTGCAGGAAATATGGCAATATTAGGTAAAAAATCAGTAGCATTCTTTACTCTAGAAATGCCTGCAATACAAATAGTAAATAAACTTTTTTCAGCAGTTGGACAAATAGAATCATTAAAACTAAGAACAGGAAAACTTGACCATATGGACTGGAAGAAGTATAATGAAACTCTAAGTTTACTCGCAGACACAAAATTTTGGATAGACGATACTCCAGGAATTACTGTTTCAGAAATAAGAAGCAAATGTAGAAGACTTAAAAATAGCGAAAAAGGCTTAGATGCAATATTTATAGATTATCTTCAATTAATAAGTAGTTCTAGCAAGTATTCAGGACAAAGAACAAATGAAGTTAGTGAAATATCTAGAGATTTAAAAAAACTTGCTATGGAATTAGAAGTACCTGTAATCGCACTAGCACAGTTATCTCGTGGTGTTGAAGCAAGAGAAGATAAAAGACCACTTATGAGCGACTTAAAAGAAAGTGGTTCAATCGAGCAAGATGCTGATATGGTAATGTTCATTTATATTGATGATTACTATAAATTTAACGCAAAAGACAGACCAGACTTTTCACAAGTAGACTTAATAATATCAAAAAACAGAAGTGGAAGCCAAGGTACTGTAAATTTAGTTTTTGAAAGACCATATACAAATTTCAAAAACTGTTTAAAAAGTGAGGAAAATGAAGATGAGTAGAAAAAGTATTTATTGGGGGTTTCTATTTTCAATAATACTGTCTAGTCTAGTGTTTATTCTAGGCTCAGAACGTAAGACTTTTACAAATTATCCAGTCACAGTCTATCAAGTGTATCTTAATGGAGAAACTATAGGTGTGATAGAAGATGAAGAAAAACTATACAATCTAATAAATAAAGAACAAAAAAGTCTTAGAAATGAATTTAAAGTAAATAAAATATATGCTCCAATAGGACTTGAAACAACAAAACTAGTAACTTACGAGGGTTCAGTTGATTCAGTTGAAACAGTTTATGACAAAATAAAAGATGTCGAATCTTTCAGTGTAAAAGGTTATGAAATTACAATCGCACACAGTGAAGACAAAATACAAAAAATAAATGTTTTAAAAAAAGAAGATTTTGACACAGCTATAACAAACACAATTAAATCTTTCGTAGACGATGAAACTTATGAAAAATATTTAGCGAATGAACAAGAAGAAATAGTTGATACTGGAGAGACTCTAGAAAATATTTCTATAAAAGAAAATATTACAATAAAAGAAAAATATCTTAGTACAGATGATAAAATTTATAAAGATGCTAATGAACTAAGTCAATTCTTATTATTTGGAACAGACGAAATTCAAGGAATGCATACTGTAGAAGCAGGACAAACAATAAAAGAAATTGCTAACGAGTATGAACTAAACGTAAAAGAGTTTTTAATAGTTAATCCTGAAATAAAAAGCGAAACTGCCCTACTATACCCAGGACAAAAAGTAAATATTGGATTAGTTAACCCATTAATAAGCGTTGTAGTAGAAACAAACCGTGTAGTAGATGCAGAAGTAACATATCAAACAGAAACAGAATACGATAATAAAATTGTCATAGGAAAAAAATACACAAAGCAAGTTGGACAAAATGGTATGAGTCGTGTAAGATATTATACAGAAACAATAAATGGAACTCCAACTCAAGTAATAAAAATGGATGAAGAAATATTAATTCCAGCAATAAATGAAATAGTAGTATATGGTGGATTATCTACTCAATATATAGGAAATAATGGTAACTGGAGATGGCCTACACTAAAGCCTTACGTAATAACATCATACTTTGGATGGCGTACAGATCCATTTGACGGAACACGTACTTTCCACCGAGGTTTAGATATATCAGGTACTGGTTATGGTTCGCCTATATACGCAGCACGTTCTGGATACATATCATCTATAGGTTACAGGTCAGATATGGGTTATTATATAGACATAACTCACAAAGATTCAATGAATGAACAAAGTGATTTAAAAACAATTTACATGCATATGTCAGACTTTGCAGAAGGAATGGTAGATGGTACATACGTAGAAAAAGGCCAAATAATTGGATATATGGGTTCAACAGGAGCAAGTACAGGAACACACCTTGATTTCCGTATTGTTGTAAATGGAGAATACATAGATCCATTAAGTGTGGAATACGATTAATATGAAAATAGTAGTATTAGGAAGTGGTTCAAAAGGAAACTCTACATTTATAGACTTTGGAACAAAGAAAATTCTAATAGATGTAGGGTTTTCCTATAAACAAATAAAAGAAAGACTAGAATTAATAAAAGTTGATCCAAAAGAAATAGACGCCGTTTTCATAACTCATGACCATAGCGACCATACATATGGACTAAAAGTATTTCTAAAAAAGGTAAAACCATATCTTTACATAACAAAAGAAGTTGAACAGTACATCTTAGAAGAACAGTATGAACAAAGTGTTTATCTAACAGATGAAATGTTTTTAGACGATATCTTTATTAAAGTTATTCCAACATCTCATGATGCTTTAACAGCAAACGGATATTTATTTGAATACAATAACGAAAACGTAGTATACCTAACAGACACAGGATACCTAAATCATAGAAACTTTATATATCTGAAAGACAAAGAATATTACATATTTGAAAGTAACCATGACACTGAAAAACTAATAAATGGACCATACCCAGAATACTTACAACGAAGAATTTTAAGTGATAAAGGCCACTTATCAAACGAATTATGTGCAGGATATCTATCTAGACTAATCGGACCTAACACAAAAAAAGTAATACTAGCTCACATATCAGAATCAAATAACGACCCCACTCTAGCATTAGAAACAAATCTTAAAATATTAAAAGAAAACGAAGTAGACTTTAAAAACTTAGAATGTGCATCACAAAATGAAATAACGAAGGTGAACATATGATAAAAATAATAGTAGTTGGCAAACTCAAAGAAAAATATTTAGTTGAATTAGTCAATGATTACAAAACAAGAATAAACAAATATCATAAATTAGAAATAATAGAATTAAAAGATTCAAATATTCATGATGAAGCAAAAGAAATAACAAAACACATAAATAACAGAGACTATATAATTTCGACTTACATAAAAGGTGAATTACTCACTACCCTAGAATTTACAAAACTAATAAATGATAATCTAACTAATGGAAATTCTAACATAACGTTCATAATAGGTGGCTCAGAAGGGCTAGATGAAGAAATATTAAATATTAGTAATAAATTAATGTCATTTTCTAAACTAACATTTCCTCATGGACTATTTAGAGGAATATTATTAGAACAAATATATCGTGCATTTAAAATAATGAATAATGAAACATACCATAAATAAAGAGTTTGTAATTACGCACAAACTCTTTTAACTTACTTTTAATGTTCTTGCAAAATCTTCACTTTCAGCTATAGTTATATCTAAACCATGTTTTTGCATTCTCTCAACATATGAATAGTAGTACTTCCTATCTATTAAATATATTGGAATATTTAATTCACTAGCAGCCTTTAATTCAATATCGTTAATTCTATCAAAACATACTATATAACTTGGTTTTAACCTTTCATTTTCATTAACTCTTTTTAACAATATTTCATTATATTTTCCATGCGGAGCACTTGTTCTGTTATTTATTTCAGCAGTTTTTGTAATAATATCATCTACTAAGCCTACTGTATTTATATTAGAACTAATTCCTTGATCTCTCATATTAAGATTGGAATTACCATCCAATTTTCTATTAGTACCTGCATCACCAATAAAAGTATACTTGATATTTTCTGGTGGAACATTATCAAAACCAAAAGTTATAGACGTTCCTCGACTATCTGATACACCATAAGTTATCATTGCCTTATCTGAAATAAGTGAAGTAGAAATAAAATTATTTCCACCATTTATTTCATTAAATAACCTAGGGTTCTCAAGTATTTTCTCAGCAATATCATTATTAGAAGACATAGAATTAGAAATTACATTATGAACCAACATAGTAAATGGATGTCCATTTAATTCATAAACATCAATATTTTTCCCATTACTATTTACTACACTATGCTTAGCAACATTCTCAATTTGACTAGTTTTCTCCAATAAATTTTTACTAAACTGTTGCTTTACTAATTCGTTACCATCTCTCTCCATCTCAAAAATTAACTTTTCATAATTACGAACACTATCCTTATCAAGAGCCTGAGCGATACTAATAATTTCCTCATCACTAGCAGTATAAAGTTTATTGAGAAGTTCTAAAATTGTTTCATATTTTTCTTTAAACTCAAAAGATAACTGAGTTTTATTAATAGTCTCCAAAAACAAAGGTAAATAATTCATATCTTTTCTTTCTATACCAAAATATTTGTTTAACACAAGTTCAGATTTATTATAATTTCCTATACTAGCTTCTATTAAAGACTTACTCATATCTTCTAGGGAAACATTTCTAAACCAAACATACCTATCATAACTAACCAAGTCTTTAATAAGATCATAATTTCCATAAGAACAAATTTGGAATATCTTTTCAAACTCTTGACTATATAAAAAACTTGATTTTCTATATAATTCACTTAAAGTTTCTACACCAATATTTTGAATAAACTCCATTGAAAACTGTTCCAAAGCAATAGTATTTCTATTACCCAAATCACTTTCAATAAATCTACGACTCTCAGAAATATTTTCATAAGTATATTTAAGTCCTTCAAAATAATCTTTCTCTACAATTTCACTAAGAATATCCATTTTCCTTCCAAATAACTCTAGAGTAGTCTTATCTCCAATATAAGGATTTTGAGAAATAACATTCCACATTTTATCTCCAAAAAATTTAACATTAATCTTATTTAAATCCACTTTGGGATTATTTTTCTTATACTGAAGTAACCTACTACCATAGCCTTTATCTATAACTTCACTGATATTATCACTAAAAATATCATAACCAATCAAGTTATATAACTCTATAAAATTTTCATCCTTAAAAACATTAATATTACGTACTACCCTATTCTCAAAACCATTTTTTCTAATAAACTCAATATACTTAGAAGCATTATTAGACTTATGAAGTTCATAAACAGCATGCACATGAGATCTTATAACATCTTTATTAATTCCAGCTTTACTAAGATCGATAATAAACTCTCTAAACTCTTTCTTATACACACTAAGAAAATCCTTATTATCTAAAATTTCAGACAATAACTTATCATCTATACCTAAATCTCTTAATTCACGGTAATTTAAATTAAGTTTGGCCTTATTTAAAATATTCATAAACATGCTCCTCTCTACAATATTATTCTAACACAAACCTAGCAAAATAATTAAAAAAATGAGAAAATCAGTGTAAACATAACATAAACTAATATTTACATTAAGTATTTTTATATAGTAGAAAAACGTGTGTTTCTTTGATATAATGTAATAGTATAGGAGAAAAGAAATGATATGATAAAAAAGAAACAAAAAGAATTAATTAACTTTCTTATTTTTCTAATTGGTATATTTATAATATCAATAACATTCAATGTCTTAGTAGTCCCTAACAACTATATGATAGGTGGGCTATCAGGGCTAAGTATACTATTTAACTATCTATTCAAAATTGATGTAGTGTACATACTTATACTTGGAAACGTACTACTTATATTAATAAGTGCATTCACTTTAGGAATAAAAGAAACTACACCACACATAATAGGCTCTCTTATATACACTTCAGTAGTATATCTTACTGAAAATATAAACAGCATACTGAACATCCACATAACATCGGTATTTTTAAATGTAGTAGCCATAGGAGTACTAATGGGAATAGGATACACATGTGCATACTTAGCAGGTTACTCAACTGGTGGTACAGACATATTAGGAATAATCCTCAAAAAGAAATTTGGAATTCCTCTAGGTCAAGCCTTATTTATTTTAAATATTATAATATTAGCAACAAGTACCGTAGTTTTAGGCTTTGAAATGCTAATAATATCATTAATAATAAGGTTCATTGAAACCAAAATGATAGATTCATTCTTGATTGGAATAAGTGATTCAAAAGTAATATTTGTAAAATCCGAAAAAACAAAAGAAATAAAAGACTTTATAATAAATGAAATAAAAAGTGGAATAAGCGAACTTAAAGTAACAACAGGATATAAGAAAAAAGAAGGAGACATCATAATGTGTGTAGTTCCCACAGAAAAATACATGAAATTAAAAAATAAAATAATCTCAATTGACAAAGATGCATTCATAACAATACTTGATGCATACGAAGTATATGGTGGAACAAACAGGTATAAATTGCCACTACATGACATGAGAATATAATGATATAATTTAGAAGGAGGAAAACATGAATTTAATAGAAATAAAGAATGTGTACAAACAATACAAAAATGGAACAACTGCACTTTGTGATATAAATGTATCGATACCAAAAGGGGATTTTATATTTGTAATAGGCGCAACTGCATCTGGAAAAAGTACTTTAATAAAACTTCTATATAGACAAGAAAAACCGTCACGAGGAGATGTATTTGTAGGCGGAATAAATGTCGCTAAACTAAAAAATAGAAAAGTATATAAACTAAGAAGAAAATTAGGAATAGTATTCCAAGATTACAAACTATTACCTAGTTTAACAGTATATGAAAACGTCGCATTTGCATTAGAAATATATGGATTACCTGAAAGAGAAGTAAGAAAAAAAGTAATGAATGCAATAGAAAAAGTTGGACTAAAAGAAAAATTTAGAAGTTATCCAGACCAACTATCTGGAGGAGAACAACAGCGTGTATCAATCGCGCGAGCAATAGTAAATAGTCCAAAAATACTTATATGTGATGAGCCCACAGGAAACTTAGATCCAGATACTTCAATGGGAATCATGGAAATAATAAACAAGATTAATGAAGAAGGTACTACAATCATAATGGCTACTCACGATAAAGATATAGTAAACAAATATCAAAAAAGAGTATTAACATTAGAAAAAGGTATCCTAATAAGCGACAAAGAAAAAGGAGGATACTTAAAATGAAAGCGATAAGAATATTATTTAACAATATAGGAGATGCATTCAAAAGTGTATTTAGAAACTTTTCACTAAGCTTATCTAGTATTTCATGTATAACAATAACATTAATACTTGTAGCAGTTTCTATAATATTATCTGAAAATGTCAATAAATTTACAGATGATATAGAAAAAGATGTTACCATAGTTGTCTACATAGAAAAAGGAACAAGTGAAAATGATATTGAAGCAATGCAAGCAGAAATAGAGAAACTTTCAAACATTGATAGCATAACATTTATGTCTAAAGAAGAGATAAGAAAAGACATGGCAAATGATTCAGAAGGTATAGGAAACATTCTAGGAGAATATGACGAAGAAACAAATCCTTTACTAGATGAATATTTAGTAAAAGTTATAGACACAGAAAAAATAGGAACAACTGCATCAGAAATAAAAGAAATGGAAAATGTAAATACAATTAAATATGGTGAAGGAATGGTAGAAGAATTAGTCAAAATATTTGATGTTGTAAAGAAAATAACAGTAATAATAGTGATTGGCCTAATTGTAGTAACTGCATTTCTAATAAGTAATACAATAAAAATAACTATAAATAACAGAAAAAGGCAAATAGAAATAATGCGTTTAGTTGGAGCTTCTAACTCTTATATAAAATTACCGTTCTTCTTTGAAGGAGTAATACTAGGATTTTTAGGAAGTATAATACCTATATTCTTAGCGTGTTATGGCTATATATTCTTATATCAAAAATTAAATGGTATACTATTTACAGAAGTTATAACTCTAGTAAATCCAGATAATATCTTATACCATCTATCAGTAATTTTAATACTAATAGGAGTAATAGTAGGTGCATTTGGTTCGTACTTGTCAGTAAGGAGGCATTTAAAGATATAATGGTAAGACATAATAAAAAAATTCTTTTAATATGTTTACTAGCCTTTCTAATAATTCCAATAAATATTAAGGCAGACCGTGTAACATTTGGTGACGTATTAGACGAACTGGCAGAATTAGAAAGACAAAAAGCAGAAAAAGATAATGAAATTCAAATATCACAACAAGAATATGATAGATTATCAAACGAAATATATCAAATTCAAATAGAAATAGAAAATTTAAGTAAAGAAATTCAACAAGCAAATGAAGAAATTGATAAATTAGGAAAAGAAATAGAAGCTAAAAAAGTAGAAACTGATAACATTCTAGTTTTTCTACAATTATCTAATGGAGAAAAATCTTATTTAGAATATGTATTTAAAGCAAAAAGTTTTACAGATTTTATTCATCGTGTATCAGTTGTTGAACAATTAAGTAAATATAACAAAGAGCAAATTAATTTAATGAACGACTTAATAATTCAAAATAACAAATTAAAAGAGAAAAATGCAGAGACAATAAAAAAGCAAGAAGTAAAAAGAGAAGAAAGCAGAATAAAAATGGCCGAGTTAGGTTCTAAAATAAATGAAATGATAAAAGATGAAGCACCTATTAATGACCAAATCGAAGCATTAGAAGAAGAAATACAAAGAATGAGAGACAGTGGATGTAAAGAAAGAACAGATAAATTATCAGTTTGTTACCCACTAATAACTGCGACAGGCTTTTTAAGACCGCTAAAGACTGGAACTGTATCTAGTGAATATTCATGGAGAATATTAAATGGAAAGGTAGACTCTCATAGTGGTATAGATTTAGCTGTCCCAGAATGGACGCCAGTATACCCTGTCGCCGCAGGAAGAGTTGAAGCAAGATTTAAAACTGGATGTGGTGGACAGATGATATATGTCTATCACAATATAAAAGGAGAACAATATACATCGGTATATATGCACTTAGTAGCATTTGGAGATTTTAAATCAGGAGACATTGTAACAGCAGAAGATGTAATTGGATACACTGGAGGAAGTTCAACTGCCACTTACAATGGTGGATATGATGACTGTACTTTCGGAGCACATTTACACTTAACACTTGCTACTGGACATACTACATCTCACAGACTAACAATGTTTAACCCAAGAGAAAAAATAAACTTTCCACCTATGTGGCAATATTGGTACTCAAGAACTTGGTAAGGTGATAACATGTCTTTTACAACTAACATAAAAAATGAAATAATAAACATAAACTATCATGAATCCGAATTAATAGCAGAACTATCTGCAATAGTAAATATAAGTGCAGAAATTAAAAGAGATATATTCCACATATATATTGAAAATATAGGAGTTTCAAGAAGAATATACAAAATTCTAAAAGACTTATTTCAAGCGAGAATTACATTAGAAAAAGAAAAAGTAAATAGACTAAATAAAAATTACTTAATACATATAACAGTAAAAGATGAAAATAAAAAAATACTAAAATCTTTAGGAATAATAAGTGAAGAAGGGAAAAGACTTCATTTTCCAAGAAATTACATATGTGACTCTTTAGAAGAAAAAAAATCATATCTTAGAGGAGCATTCTTAATATGTGGAAGTGTAAACGATCCTAGTACTAGCAGATATCATCTAGAATTTATAATAGAAAATAAAAAAACAGCAGAGTACATATGCAATCTACTAAATGAATTAAACTATAACTCAAAAGTATTAAAAAGAGAAAAAAATTATATGGTCTACATAAAAGAATCAGAAAGAATAAGTGACTTTATAAAGTTATTAAATGCTTATAATGCCCTATTCTACTATGAAGATATAAGAATATATAGAGACCACAAAAATATGACAAATAGGCTAAACAATTGTGAACAAGCTAATATTGATAAAATAGTTTTCTCATCAAATGAGCAACTTGAGAATATAAAAAAACTTAAAAGCATAAAAGACTTTGATTTATTAGATGATAAAATAAAAGAAATATGTATTTATAAAGAAAAATACCCAGAAAGTTCTATGCAAGAATTAGCAAATATAATAAGTATAGAAACTAATACAAAAATAACAAAAAGTGGTATTAACCATAGGTTTAGAAAAATAAAAGAAATAGTATCAAAGTCAGAATAATATAAAATAATGAAAGAGGGAAAAATAATATGAAAAGTAACTATTTATTATTACATGGAAGTTTTGGAAGTCCATTTGTTAACTGGTTTCATATTTGAGGAAAAAAATAGAAGAAAAAGGATTAGAAGTGTACTCTCCTGATTTTCCTACAGGTGTTGGATATCAAACCTATGATAACTGGTCTAAACTTTTAAAAAGCTATGTAGAAGCAAATATCATTAATAACAACACAATTATATTTGCTCATTCCATAGCATCTATCTTTATTTGTAAATTTTTAGTGGAGAATAGAATAAGAGTAAAAAGATTAGTTCTTGTTTGTGGATTTAATAATTATTTTGGTATTGATGAAGATTATGATACAGTTAATAAAAGTATGTATTTTGATAATCTTTTAGATATCGAAAACTATTGTGATGACATCATTTGTTTCTATTCTGATAATGATCCATATGTTAAATATGAAGCAGAAAAAGAATTTGCTAATACTATAACTAAAAATCAAATCATGATTCATAACGGAGGACATTTAAATTCTGAAAGTGGCTATACAGAATTTGCGGATTTATTAAATTATTTATAGTGCAATATTTATGAAACAGGTATTTAAAATCATAAGAATTTAGAAAATGAATTTATTAATTTTAAAGAGATATTGAAAGTTAATAAATAGCTTTTAAACTCTCTTTTCTTTTATATATAAACTTTCAAAGATTAGTTTAAATTATATATTTAGATTAAATGTGTATATTTAAGATATTTAATCTTACATAAAATAACCCTCACATAAGTATAAAAATATTAAGAATATGAAATATAATTTTAAGTGAAATAACTCATAAAAAAATAAAAACCACAAAAATGTACAAAATTATTTACAAATATTTGCAGAAGTGTTATAATATCAACTATTATTTAAGGGGGAATTATGAAAAAAGAAGAATTAAATGCACTAATTAGCATAAGCGAATCCATAACGGAAACATATAGAAGTATGGCTGAATTAGAGAAATCAAACAAAAAAGAAAGTGAAGAATATAAGTCACTAATAAACTGCTTAAAATCAACAAAAGGCTTAGAAGAAAATATGTTATCAAATATTGATTTAAACAAAGAAACTATGGAATTTATAGAAAAAGAATTAAAATCTTTAGGTTATGTTGATCAAAATAACACTGCCAATACAATAATTCAAAACACTCAACATAAAGAAAATAATCTTCATCTTACAAGAATATTATTAAGATTAAAAAATAAAATGGCAAGAAATGCAAAATTGACACTCAGAAGTGAACTTTCTAAATTATTACCTGAAGAAGTTTTAGATAGTGAAAATTTTCTTGATGAAGAATCTATAAATAGTTATATTGGGCTAGTTGAAATAAGCACATCTTTTAGAAGAGATATTTCATTATTACTTTACAAACTACTAGAAGATGAGATTATAAAAGAAGGAAATATAGCTCTTAGCAACATTTTAATTGACTATAAATATTCACTAATAATATTAGATAGCAATTTAGAAAGAATTCTTATTAATTCAAAATTTGAAAGATTAGAACATCCATTTCTTGAATCAGAATTAATAGGTTCACTATTAAAAGTGCCAGAATGTTATTATAAACATCAAAAGTATGCTATTGCAAAAATGATAAGTGAAAGAGAAATAGTAGCGCTACTTAAAACATATAGCCATGAATATGAATTTCCACCACAAAAAGGTGCAATTGTATTTAGAAACTTAATTCTAAGAAGCAGTATTCAATTATTAACACAAGAACAATTAACAAAAATGTTTAGAGAAACTATGGATGTTCTTAATAGTAAAGATTATGTCGAAAATTACTATTCAAATAATAACATTGAGATAATAAAAAAATGTTTTGACTCATTTCAAAATCTAGAAGGTGTAAATCGCCTAACATTAAAAGGATAGCCTAATCAAGGTTATCCTTTTCTAATATCTTGTCAACAATTCCATATTCTAAAGCTTCACTAGCATCCATAAAATGGTCTCTCTCTGTATCTCTCTCAATCTTATTTAACTTTTGACCAGTATTATTTGCAAGTTCCATATTTAATTTTTTCTTTAACTTAATAATTCTTTCAGCTGCAATTTGAATTTCAGTAGCTTGCCCTTGAGCACCACCCAAAGGTTGATGTATCATAACTTCTCCATTAGGAAGACACATCCTCTTCCCCTTGGCACCACTTGAGAGAAGAAAAGCAGCCATACTAGCGCACATTCCAACACATATAGTACAAACATCAGCTTTAATAAAATTCATGGTATCATAAATAGCCATACCTGCAGTAACACTACCACCAGGACTATTAATATAAAGATAAATATCATCATCACTCTGACTATTTAAAAATAACAACTCCCCTACTACAACATTAGAAACCTCGTCTGTAATCTCTCCACTTAAAAATATTATCCTATCCTTTAGTAACCTACTGTATAAATCATATACTTTCTCATAACCCTTTTCTTTTTCAACTATAGTTGGTATAATCACTAAAATCACCCTATTATATATTTAGTAAAAAAATAAGTTTTTATACAACAAAATGAAAATTTATTGAAAAAATTTTAAATAATATGATAAAATTATATAGATAGGAGTGATTTATATGAGTAAATTTTGTACTAACTGCGGTAACGAAATATCAGAAGGTGGAGATATTTGCTTAAAATGTGGAAAAATGCTAAATGGTGGAAAAAACAATAACAACAATAACACTACAAATGTTATGGGAATTGTATCATTTGTACTTTCAATAATAGGATTCATAACATCATTTATAGTAATAGGTGTAGTATTTGGAATAATAGGATTTATACTTTCTATAGTAGCATTAGTCTCATCAAAGAAAAATAATACAGGGAAAGGCTTTGCGATTGCTGGGTTAATAATCAGTATAATAGCAATAATAATAAGTGTTATCTATATAATTATAATAGGATTAATTATATCAGATAATTCTACTGCAATAAAAGGTGAAATTGATAAAGGCATATGTGGTTCTTACGGCTCTAACTATTCATTAACAAATGGAAGTAATGTATCTGGTTCATATGAATACGACGAATGGTTTTGTTGTCCAAGTGGAAAAACAAAAAACACAAGAAATTGTATAGAATTTTAAGTTATTAGCATAGTTATGCTAATTTTTCATTTTATTTAACATTTTGAATTGTAACATACAAACACTTTTTTACAAAAAAACATAAAAGTATGATAAAATATAAAAAGAGAATAATACTAGGAGGAAAAAGAATGAAAGAAAGCATAATCGTAGATATAACTAATCAAGGAAAAGTAATATTTAAAAGTGGAGGAACAATAGAAGAATTAATTCAAAAAATAGATGGACCATCTACTATAATCGCTGCACTTATAGACAACGAAGTACAAGAGTTATCATATAGAATAAAGGATGATACAAACTTAACATTCATACACATAAATGAAAGAATGGGAGCAAAGATATATAGAAGTGGTCTTAAATTTTTATACATTGCAGCAATAAAAGAACTTTATGGAACTAATACTAATGTAGAATTGAAGCATTCACTAGATAAAGGTATTTACACTAAAATAGACAAAGAAATAGCAGAAAAAGATGTCGAAGATATTAAAGCAAAAATGAAAGAACTATCTAATAGAAACCTAAAAATTGAAAGACTTACGACAAATAGAAAAGAGGCAATTAAATACTTTAATGGAACAAAAGAACAGGAAAAAGTAGATCTATATAAACAAATGACTAGAGATGTTGTAACACTATATTCTTTATTAGATTATTATGAATATTTTTACAGTAAAATGCCTATAAACACAGGCATACTAAATAACTTTGATTTAACTCTTACAAAAGATGGAGGAATAATATTACAATACCCTAACCCACATGATGGAATAATTCCACCATACACTCACATGGAAGACGTATTAAATGTATTTAAGTCTTATGGAAACTGGTCAACTAGACTAGGAGTAAACTATGTATCAGAAGTAAATAATGTTGTAATAAATGGGAAAATTAAAGAATTTATTCAACTTAATGAAATAAGACAAAACGAAGATTTACAGACAATAGCCTATGAAATAAAAACTAAAATAAATGATTTAAAATTAATACTAATTGCAGGACCTTCTAGTTCGGGCAAAACTACAACTTCAAAAAAGATATCATTATATTTAAAAAGTCTTGGAATAAACCCATTTGTAATTTCAACTGATGATTACTTTAAAAATCGTGCAGAAACTCCAAAAAACGAAAAAGGAGAATACGAGTATGATATATTAGAAGCAATAGATGTTGACATGTTTAATACGCATTTAACAAAGTTATTAAATGGAGAAGAAATAGTAATACCTACATATAACTTTCTAACAGGAGAAAAAGAATTTAAAAACCCTCCTATAACATTAAAAAACAGAGACATAATAATAATCGAGGGAATACATACATTAAATGAAGAATTAACAAAATCAATAGATAGAAAAAACAAATATAAAATATATATAAGTCCATTCACACCATTAGGTTTAGACAGACACAACCACATATCTACAGTTGATTTAAGACTTATAAGAAGACTAGTAAGAGACTATAGAACCAGAGGATATTCTGCAGAAGCAACACTTGCTGGTTGGCAAAATGTAAGAGTCTCAGAAGAAAAATACATATTCCCTTATCAAAAAGAAGCAGACAAAGTTTTAGATACAGCACTTATTTACGAACTTGGAATATTAAAAACTTATGCAATCCCAATTTTATATTCAGTAAATTACAAAAGTAAATATTATTCAGAGGCATTAAGAATAATAAACTTCCTAGAATATTTCTTAAACATACCAGTAGACACACTACCTAACACAGCATTATTAAGAGAATTTGTAGGAAATGGATATTTTGAATAAAGGAGAGTTATGTATAAGGATTATATAAAATTTTTAATAGAAGCAAAACAACAAACATATGCAAATGAAAACATTGAAAAAGTAGAATCTTCAAGAAAAGGTTCAAAAGATTATGAATATACTAATGGAACATTTACTTATCACGATACATACTTTGGAGGAATAAAATTTATAGGGGAAGAAGTTATATATAGTGATTCTAAAATTCCTATTTGGGCAATGAATTATTATGGAGTAACCCTAGATGAAAACTTATCAGAAGAAACAATGGATATGGCATTAAGACCTGCTTTAATGAAAGTGGGAGAAGATGAAAAAGTTCTTCCAGTAAGAGGACCTAGTGAATTTATAAATGGAGAATATATCTATAAGTTTACATCAAATGGGAATATAGAAGATTTTGAAGGTATCGAAGAAATATATAAAAGCAAGAAATTAATATATAGATTAAAATGTCATGGAGGAATAATAAAATGATTAAAGTAGCAATAAATGGTTTTGGAAGAATAGGAAGATGTGCATTAAGACAAATAAGCGAAAGAGAGGACATGGAAGTAGTCGCAATAAATGATTTAACAGACTCTCTTACCCTAGCTTATTTATATAAATATGACTCAGTTCATAGAACTTTAGATTCAAAAGTTGGATACGAAGATGATAAAATAGTAGTAAATGGAAAAGAAATAAAAATATATTCAGAAAGTGATCCTAATAATTTACCATGGCAAGAACTAGGAATAGATGTAGTTCTTGAATGTACAGGAGTATTTACAAGTAAAGAAAAAGCTAAAGCTCATATAAAAGCAGGAGCAAAAAAAGTTATCATAAGTGCACCAGCAAAAGATGATGCTAAAACTATAGTATTTGGTGTAAATGAAGAATTACTTTCAAATAAAGATAAAGTTATAAGCACTGCCTCTTGCACAACAAACTGCTTAGCACCAGTACTTGACATACTCCATAAAAACTATAAAGTAATAAGTGGCTTTATGACAACAGTACACGCTATTACTAATGACCAAGAAACTTTAGATATTCCACACAAAAAAGGTATAGAATCTAGACGCGGACGAGCAGCAAGTCTAAACATAATTCCTACCTCTACAGGAGCAGCATCACAAATTGGAAAAGTTATACCAGAACTAGATGGAAAACTAGACGGAATTGCTTATAGAGTTCCAGTTGGAGACGGAAGTATTGTTGATCTTACAGTTTTGGTAGAAGAAAGTACAACAGTAGACAAAGTAAATAGACTTATAAAATCTAATCAAAGCGACGTCCTAAAAATAGTAAATGTACCTCTAGTAAGTAGTGATGTTATTGGAACAGAAACAGGAGCAATAGTAGATTCACTATTAACTAAAGTAATAAAACAAGATAAAAAAACATTAATTAAAATCGCAGCCTGGTATGATAACGAATGGGGATACACTGCTCAAATGATAAGAACACTAGCACATTGGTGTAAAAAAAATAATCAGTAAATACTACTGACTATTTTTTTATTAAGAAAGCTGCATATAAAGGTATACTATATATATTGTTATCAAATCCGAAGTTTTTCATAGATAACCGTATAGAATATTTAGGGTTATATTTATTAATATATTCATTCAAACTTTTAGACTTTGTATTAATAGAAGACTTTACTTCAACTGGTATAATACCACCTTCTCTTTGTAATATAAAGTCAATCTCTGCCTCGTATTTACTTCTCCAAAAATATATACTAAAACCATTAGTAGTAAAAGTATTAGCAATATAATTCTCAGTAATCGCACCCTTAAATAAGAAATTACCATCTAACATAATATCAGAAAAATTAACATTAGCCAAATAATTAAGAAGACCAACATCACTTAAATATATTTTAAAATTGTCTTCTTCTTCATATATAGATAAAGGCATCTCTGGGACCTTAATCTTCTTACATTTAACTATCATATTACTTGCTAACAACCAATCTAAAGGTAATTCATATTGTCTTTTATTAGAGTTTTTAGATACATTAGAATATTTAAACTTTTTATTATCATTTCCAAGTTGTTTAGGTATACTCTCATATATAGATTGTATCTTAATGCTCTCTTCAGCACTAATAACATACTTTCTCATATCTGCAATATAAGCAGTAATAATATTGCTATGTATGTCTCTATTAAAAGACATCAAATTTTGTTCTTTGTTAATGTAATCCTCTACAGCCTGTGGCATACCACCTATACACAAATAAGATTTATAAATATCGAGGCACTTATTATGAAGACTATCTAACATTTTACTAGAATTACTAAAACACAAAGAAATTTCTTCTAACAATTTTTCATTACCAGTAGCAAGCATAAATTCCTCAAAATCCATAGGATACAAATACTTAATAATGACTTTGCCTACAGGAAAAGAAGAATTAAATCTTCTTAACTTTACACCAAGTAAAGAACCAGCACATACAATATGATACTTTTCTTCCTCGCAAAAATATTTAAGTGCCATAATCGCACGTTCACTAACTTGTATTTCATCAAAAAATATAACAGTATTCTGAACATCTATATTAATATTCTTACTTATTTCTATATGTTTAATTACATCAACAGGATTAACAGTCTCCTCAAAAATACTAGTTATACCTTCTTCTTTTTCTAAATTAATATAAACATAACTGTTAAACTCTTTTCTACAAAATTCATCTAGTATGTATGTTTTCCCAGTTTGTCTAGCACCAACAACCATTAAAGGAATAAAGGAACTATTATTATTCCAATCTTCTAAAACTCTACTAAACTTCCTATACATACTGTATCACCTATCACAATTTTAACAAAAAAATTATTACATGTCAAGAAAATGCATTATATTGCATATTTTTCACACATAAAAATGTTATATATTACATATTTTTAGGAGATAAAATCGTTTTATAGTATTTAAGATAATATCTTACGCCAAAAAGTAACTCCAATTAGTTGAGAGGCTTTCATAACTATCTTTTCCTAAAGATAGTATTTTAGCAATAAAAGTAAGAAATATTAAAATTAAATAATTATCTCTTAGAGGATTTAAGGATAAGAAAAGTAAAGTAAGAATAGAAAATGTAAAAAAATATAAAGAAGAATAAAAAATAAATAACAATAAAAATAGAGAATCTCATTAATTCTCTAATTTAACCCTATCTAAATTTTCTCATAATTCTCAAAGTATTGATGATTGTAAGAAGCGTTACTCCAGTATCTGCAAAAACAGCAAGCCACATATTTGCAAGACCAAATACAGAGAAAGCAAGAATGATAATTTTAACTCCAATTGCAAATATTAAATTTTGTTTAATAATTTTCTTAGTATATTTAGAAATATTAAATGCAAGTGGTATTTTAGAAACATCATCATTCATTAATACAATATCACTAGCCTCAATCGCAGCATCACTTCCAACACCTCCCATAGAGATGCCTATATCAGCACGCTTCAAAACAGGTGCATCATTAATACCATCCCCAACAAAAATACTTATTATATCCTTACTTGAAATATCTTCATAGTTTTTATATTTATCTGTAGGAAGCATCTCATATTTAATAACGTCTATTCCTAACTTTTTACCAATATTAAGAGCTACTTCTCTTTTATCTCCAGTAAACATATAAGTATTAATATTAAATTTATTTAAACTATCTATAGTCTCCTTAGCATTGTCTTTAATACCATCGTCTATAGAAATAGAAGCAATATGTTTTCCATCAATATTCAAATGTAACACAGTATCTTCATTACAATTACATAATGATTTATTTCCAATAGATATATTTTTACCATATAAATTAAATGTAATACCTTTTCCTTCAATCTCTCTATAATTTTTAACATCTCTATTGTTAGGTACATTACTCTTTAATTTCATAATAGATTTAGCAATAGGATGATTAGAAAGTGACTCGCCTTTCATAAGAATATCTATAACTTCCTCTTTAGAATAATTATTTTCCATTACTTTAATATCAGTAACAGTAAAACTACCATTCGTAAGTGTGCCAGTCTTATCAAAAATAATATTTTTAGCATTACTTAAATTATCCAAGAAATTACTTCCTTTAATTAAAATTCCTTTCTTACTAGCAACACCAATACCTGTAAAATAAGATAAAGGTACGGATATAGCAATCGCACAAGGACAAGCAATAACTAAGAAAGTTAAAGCACGGTACACTGCATCACTTCTACCAACTTGAGTTAATATAGGCATAAAAATAATAATCATAATAGCAAGTATCACCACACAGGGAGTATACACTTTACTTATTTTAGAAATAGTAGTCTCAGTTTTAGTTTTCTTATCTGTAGCTTCTTCTAACATTTCAAGAATTTTATTAACTGTAGAATTCTCAAAAATTTCTAAAGCCTTAATTTGTATAACATCTCCCATATTTATGCTTCCAGATAATACTTTATCATTTTCTTTAACTAAAGCAAGTTCACTTTCCCCAGTCAAAAGAGAAGTATCAAGACTAGTATTTCCATTAATTATAACCGCATCAACAGGAACTTTCTCTCCCTTTTTAACAACTAATATATCCCCTACTTCAATATCTTCAACTAACACACTCTGCTCTATATTATCGGTTAATTTATTAGCATAAGGTTCTTTAATATCAATTAAATCCTTAATAGACTTTCTAGAATTATTAACTGCCTTTTCTTCTAATATCTTTCCAATAGTATATAAAGTTATAACCATCATACCTTCAAGCACTTCGCCAATAACCAAAGCTCCCACACAAGAAATAGTTATAAGTAAATTTTCATTAATTGTCCTACTCTTAAACAGTAACTTAATAGCATTCCAAGTAGTTCTATATAAAAGTAAACTATATGAAACTATATAAAATCCAATCTTCAAATATACAGGCATATCTACAAAATAACCAATAAAACCAATTAGTAATGCTATTATCAAAATAGATAAAGAAAACTCTTTCTTCTTATTTACTTCTTCTTTAGAAATATATGTTTCGGGTTCTATTCTTTTAATAATATTATTTATTTCTTTTATACTAACCTCCTTCATACTCTCATAAGAAAGTTTAGAAGTATTAAAATTAACACAAACGTTACTTAAATCATTATGTTTATTTAAAGTTTCTTCAATTTTCCTAGCACAATTCGCACAATCTAAATTATTGATATTATATTTATATTTCTTCATTCTCTTCTCCTCTCTCCATAACATGTCTAGTAGCGACTTCAAAAACCTCTTTAACATGTTCATCATCCAAAGAATAATAAACTTCTTTACCTTCTCTTCTACACTTAACTATTTTATTAAGCCTTAAAGTACTAAGTTGATGAGATATAGAAGATTTAGTCATACCCAAAACATTCGCAATGTCACAAACACACATCTCACTATTATCTAATGCAAATAAAATTCTAATTCTAGTAGTATCTCCTAATATTCTAAAAAAATCACTTACCTCATCACTAATAACATCATCTGGCATATTTTCTTTAGCATTTAATACTTTATCTTCGTGAATAATATTACAATCACAAAATTTATATATATCCTTAGTTCCCATAAAAACTCCTTCCATAAGTTGAATAATTGCTCAACTATTTATATTATAGTTGAATATATGTTCAATTGTCAATAGTATTCGCCCAAAATTTTTAAGTAAATAAAATGTTAAATTTTTTATATATTAATCTCTTTCTCTATATATAATAGTATAATAGAGATAAGGTGATAAATATGAAAACAATTAAAGACTTAAACGTAGAAAATAAAAAAGTAATACTTAGGGTTGACTACAATGTTCCTATTCAAGACGGAAAAGTCATAGATAATAATAGAATAAAACAAAGTTTAGAAACTATTAATTATTTAAAAGAGCATAATGCTAAGATAATATTGATGTCCCACTTAGGAAAAATTAAGTCAGAAGAAGATAAAGAAAAGAACACTCTACTCCCTGTAAAAGAAGAATTAGAAAGTCTTTTAAATGAAAAAATAAAGTTTTCTCATGAATTAAAAGGCAAAGAATTAGAAGATTTAGTTAATGGTTTAAACCCCAAAGAAATCTTATTATTAGAAAATACTAGATACATGGACTATCCAAATAAATTAGAAAGTAATTGTGATAAAGAATTATCATCATACTGGGCTTCTTTAGGAGATGTATTTGTTTTAGATGCCTTTGGAAGTGCCCATCGTGCTCATGCATCAACATATGGTATAAGTGAGTATCTATTGCATGCTGTTGGATTTCTTATAGAAAAAGAATTAAAAGAATTAGACATCATTAAAAATGAAACAAAAACAATAATATTGGGTGGAGCAAAAGTAAGTGATAAAATAGGAGTAATAAAAAATTTATTACCTACTTCAAACAAAATACTAATTGGTGGTGCTATGTGTGGAACTTTCCTAAAAAGCCAAAACATTAATGTAGGAAATACCTTTGTTGAAGAAGAAAAAATAGAAGAAGTGAAAAAGTTGATAGACCAAGATAAAATAATTTTACCAATTGATGTTGTAACTGAAAACGGTATCAAAGAAATAAATAATATATCTAATGATGAGAGTATATTCGATATAGGTCCAAAAACAATAGAATTATTTACTTCTCACTTAGAAAATGAAAAATTAGTTTTGATTAATGGTACTATGGGATTATATGAAAATCCAAAATATGAAAACGGAACAAAAGAACTATTTAATTATTTATTATCAAAGAAAGTAAAAACAGTAGTATGTGGAGGAGACACAGGAAACGCTAGTAAAAAATATAATTTTACTCCCTACTATCTATCTACAGGTGGAGGTGCATCTCTAGAATATCTTGAAGGAAAAGAACTACCAACATTAAAAATTATGGAGGATAAAAATGAACAATAAAATAAAAGAAACAATTAATTATTATAAATTATGTACAAAATTAAAAGACACTATTAGAAAAGGTCCAATTATATGGAATGCAAAAAGAGAAAGAATAGAAAGCGTAGCAGAACATATTTATGGAGTGCAAATGCTAGCAATATCTATCTATTACCAGTTTGAATATAAACTAAATCTAATGAAAATTATTTATATGTTAGCAATTCACGAATTAGAAGAAATAGAAATTGGAGACTTAGCATTCTTCGAAACCACAAGAGAAGAAAAACTAATTAAAGGTAAAAAAGCAACAGATTATATACTAAAAGATTTTCTTGGAAAAGATGAAATATCATCATTGCTTGATGAATACAATGAGAGAAGTACTGAAGAAGCAAAGTTTGCTTATCATTGTGATAAATTAGAATGTGATATTCAAATGAAGTTGTATGACCAAGAGGGATGCTTTGATTTAAATGATCAACCTAATAATCCTATTATAAATAATCCGAGTGTAAAAAAAGTTTTAGACAGTGAAAAAAATATTTCTAATGCATGGATTGAATTTGATAGAGATAAATATAAAGACGATAAAAATTTCTTAAATATAATTAATTATTTAAAAGAAAATAAAATATAAAAATGGAGAATTTATGAAAACAATAATACTTAATCATAAAAGTTATCTTTCATATGAAGAACTACAAAATTATAAAAACGTATTAGAAACTCAAGCTATAGAAAATATAAATTTAGTTTTGATGCCTACTCTAGCCTATTTATCAGAATTTAAGAGTTCTAAAATACAGATAGGTGCACAAAATTTTTATAGCTACAATTTTGGCTCATATACTGGAGAAATATCGCTAGAAACTTTAAAAAGTTTAAACGTAAGTTACACCTTAGTGGGACATCCAGAAAGATTAATGTTAAAACTTGATTCTTATCAAGAAGTAAAAGACAAATTTTTTAGAAGTATAAATCTAGGTTTTAAAACTATTCTTTGCCTAGGACATGATGAAAATGAAAAAATATTAAAAAAAGAATTAAAGTTTTTCTTTAATGGTATAGAAGAAAGTGTATTAAAAAACTTAATAATTGCATTCGAGCCAGCATCCAAAATAGAAGGAGAAACAATAAACTTAAAACAAATAAAATATGTAAATAACTTTATAAAAGAATATATGACAAAGCATTTTGAAATAAACGTCCCTTTTATATATGGAGGTTCAGTCAATAAAAATAATATTAAAGAAATATTAGAAATAACAGATGGAGTCATACTAGGAAGAAATAGTACAAACATTAACGAAATGATAGAAATAATTAATTTAATAAAAGGAGTCTAAATGGAAGATACAAGTTTTATAGATTTAACAAAAGAAGAAAATTTAAAAAGAATGAATATTAATTCTGAATTAATTATTCCATTTAAAAATGTTATGTACAATCTTCAAGAAATTTTCAACCGTGATGGATATACAACAAAAATAAATTATAAAGAGTTTTTTGAACATGCAGCTTTAGGAGAAGAAGAATATGATAAAAACAAAATACTTAATTCAAAAAAGTTCAAAGAATATATTGAAAAAGTAAATCGTTTAAGAAGTTATGGCAATCTAGGAAATATTGACATAGAAGAAGGATACCTAATGTTTTTAAGCAAACAAGGTATATTAACCATATCTATTCTTCCAGTATCAAAATCAAAAGAAATTAATTATAAAGTTTGGCAAAACAAAATATCAATAGATGAGACTTATTTAAATAGTCCGGATTTAGAATCGCTCCTAGCCCATGAATTTATTCATTTTATAACTGAGTTTGTATATGGAGATTTAGTACCAGTTTCAACACCTTACATGCAATTTCATATCGAATGTCTTACCGAACTATTAACACACGAAGCATATCCAAATGCTAATGGCTACAATATTTTAGGCAGATTAATACAATTTAGCAGGGACGTATTGCAGATAAAAGATTTTACATTTTTTTTAAAAAGAGAAATGAATCCAAAATATACAGAAGAATGGAACATATTTTTTAAAAAATCAAATGACTTCTTTTTAAAAAACAATAATAAATATACTGGATATTCAACTATTTGTGATGTGGACAAAGAAGATATTCCAGGTATTATAGATATTCAAAGAACACTTATTATCATATTGATAAATGGAATAGACTATAGTCGCATAGAAAACATACAATATATTAAAGAAAAAATCAAAGAAGTTCCATATTTATTTTTAGATAGAGAATATATAACAGAATATATAAGTTTTCTAGATAGTAGAATAGAAGAATTAAACTCAACTTTAGAAACTAGAAAATTATAATGTATGGTGTTTATCTTAAAAATAGTTTCACTTATACTTCTTTTTAAGGCAAAATAATATCATTGACTACGCCTTTATTTGGGAAATGAATAGAATTGTGAATAATTTAAAAGAAAAATTAAGAGTAGAAAATTTAATATATGATATAAGAGGAAAACAGGTTATGCTAGATAGTGACCTAGTGGTTTTATATGTATGTAAAAATGGAACCAAAGAAATAAATCAAGCTGTAAAAAATAATATAAAGAAGTCCCCAAAAGATTTAGTTGGAAATTAACAGATGAAGAATGTAAAAGTTTTTTAGTCAAAAAATTTGACAAAAAAATAGAAACTAGAGGAGGTAAATACAAAAATCCTAGAGTTTTTACAGAACAGGGAATAGCAATGTTAACAACAATTATAAAAACAAAAATAGCAACCGAAGTTAGCATAAAAATTATGGACGCTTTTGTACAAATGAGACCTTTATAAAAAGTAATATCTTATTAAAACATACTATAAATATATCCAATAAAATAGAAAAGATAGATAAAAAGTTATTAGAACATGACAAAAAATTTGAAATATTGTTTTCTAGTTTTAAGAAGAAAGAACAAAAAAATTAGTATACTTAAATGAACAAGTTTTTGACGCCTACATCGGAATAATAAATATTTTGAAAGAAGCGGAAAAAGAGATAGTCATAATAGATGGATATGCAGACTTT
This sequence comes from uncultured Bacilli bacterium, assembly GCA_910586295.1. GTDB lineage: Bacteria > Bacillota_I > Bacilli_A > RF39 > UBA660 > MGBC139354. The sequence continues at coordinate 72,002 of CAJUGE010000011.1, forward strand.
AATGAATCGGAAATAATTTCTAAACTACAAGTAAACGTAACACTAATTATTAAAACTAAATCAAAACTATTTAAAGAAGAAATAAAAAAATATAATCACAATATAATCATTTAACTGTATTAAAAAATGACAACTTCCATGATAGATACTTTCTAATAGATAATAAAAATCTTTATCATTGTGGTACCAGTTTAAACCATGCAGGAAATAAACCATTAATCTCAACAAACTCGAAGAAAAAGAAATTATAAATATTCTAAGAGAAAAAATAAATAAAACCATAAAAAATTCCACAAAAATTTATTAATAAAAGTCACTATCGACATTTAACGACAAAAATCGACAATTTGAGACAAAACTAGAGCATAAAAACTCTAGTTTATTTTATAATACATGTAATATAATAAAAAAGTAAAAATAAGGAGAAAAAAGATGAAAAAAAGAATTATGGTAGTAGACGATAACAAAGCAATGGTAGAAATGCTTAAAGAATTTTTTAGCAGTAATTCAAATATTGAAGTAGTTGACACAGCATATGATGGAGAAGAAGCCTGGGAAAAAATTAAAGAAAATTCCAAAAATATTGATGCAGTATTGCTTGACTTAATCATGCCCAAAAAAGATGGTCTGTATGTTCTAGATAATATCAAAGAATCAAAAATAGACATAAATGTTATAGTTGTAACTAGTTATAATGAGCAAGAAACCATAAGAAACATAAGTGAATATGGAGTAAAATACTTTGTATTAAAACCTTTCGACTTAAAAGAATTAGAAAAAAGAATAATGAGTATAACATCAAGTAAAAATAAAACTAACAAAATACTAGATTTATCAAACAGTAACATTCAAATTTCAGTGACAAAAATACTTCATGAATTAGGAATCCCATCACACATAAAAGGATACACTTACATAAGAGATGCTATAAGTATGGTATATGATAACCCTTCCTTAATCGGAGGAATAACAAAAGAATTATATCCAAGCATTGGAGAAAAATATGAAACAAGTGTAACAAGAGTTGAACGTGCGATTAGACATGCTATAGAAGTAAGTTGGAACCGCGGAGACTGGAATCTAATGGAAGAAATATTCGGGCATTCTGTAGACATAGATAAAGCAAAACCAACAAACTCAGAATTTATAGTTACAATAGCCGACAAATTAAGACTTGAAATGCTTAAAGTTCGCTAATACTTTTAATTATAACAATAATGTGCTAAAATAATACTAGGTGAAGCAAATATGAAAAAAGTGATATTACTAGTTTTAGATGGTTTTGGTTTAAACAGCAGTGATTATGGAAATGCAGTCAAACTTGCAAAAACTCCAGTTTTAGACAAACTTACAACAGTATTTCCATGCTCAGAACTAGAAGCAAGTGGCACTGAAGTGGGCTTGCCAAAAGGTCAAATGGGAAACAGTGAAGTTGGTCACATGACTATAGGAAGTGGTCGTATAACTAACCAACCACTAACTCACATAAACGAACAAATAAAAACCAAAGCATTTTTTAGTAACCAAACTCTACTAGATTTAATGAACTATGTCAACGAAAAAGGTAGCACACTTCATTTAATTGGACTACTTTCAAACGGAAGCGTTCATTCGAGTGCTAATCACTTTTATGCTGCCCTTGCAATGGCAAAACTATGCAAAGTAAAAAGAGTTGCATTCCATTTTATAACTGATGGTAGAGATACAAGTCCAACAAGTGGAGTCACATTTGTAAAAGATTTCATGGAACGTGCAAGAAAATTAAACCTAGGAGAACTTGCAACAATAAGTGGAAGATACTATGCTATGGACAGAGACAATAGATGGGAAAGAATAAAAAAAGCATATGATGCTATTGTGTATGGAATGGGAAACGAATTTAGAGAATATGAACAATGCTTCAAAGAACATTATAAACGAGAAATCACAGATGAATTTATAAATCCTAGTGTAATCACAAAAGGTAAAGAAATAAAAGATGGAGACGCAGTGTTATTTATTAACTTTAGACCAGAAAGAATGAAAGAATTAATAGATGCGCTTACTACTGAAAACTTTAAAATGTTCCAAACAAAACATTTTGAAAATCTTCGCCTTGCTTCAATCTTTAATATACACGAGAACGTTGAATATGCTTTTGACACAGAAAAACCTACTAATACATTTGGAGAATACATAGATGGACTTGATTTCACTCAAGCAAGAATAGCAGAAACAGAAAAATATGCTCATGTAACATACTTCTTTGATGGAATGAAAGACTTAAACAGTACAAAGATTAATAAAATATTAATACCTAGTCCTCAAGTTCCCACATATGATATGAAGCCAGAAATGAGTGTAGGAGAAGTAACAGAAGCAGTATTAAAAACATTAGACAATGACTATGACTTTATATTGGTTAACTTTGCAAATCCAGACATGGTAGGACACACAGGAAACTTGCAAGCAACAATTGACGCTATTGAAATATGTGATTTCTGTTTAGGAAAAATCTTTGAAAAAGCTAGAGAACACTTCTATGAACTAATAATAACTGCTGACCATGGAAATGCAGAAAAAATGTTAACAAAAGATGGAGAACCAGTAACAAGCCACACAACAAGTAAAGTTCCGTTTATACTTTGCAATGAAGAATATAACTTAAAAAGCGAAGGCTCTCTAAGAGATATAATACCAACTATAATAGATATATATGAAATTAAAAAACCTGACAAAATGACAGGAGAAAGTTTATTAATTAAACCAGAGCAACTATAATAATTTTAGTTGCTTTTTATACATATTTTTCCAAAAAGTGCTTTGAAAAAATGCAAAGATATTAAAATAAATAATAACAAGATTATATTTTTAATTATTTATATGAGCATATTTTTAGTAGACGAAAGTGAATTCTATTAATAATTTAATTTAAAGTTATGAACACTCAAAATTTTCATAGCTTTTTCTATTGTGTATAAATTAGAAGTTATCAACATTTTTTGTAAACTTAATAAAGAAAATAATCAAACAAATAGATTTCAAATATAATTAGTGATATGATAAATCAAAAGGAGTACATTATGAAAGAGTTTCTAACCAACATAAAATTCGTATTGGCTTACACTAAAGGTCAAAGATTAAAAATACTATGTGTATCAATTCTAAATATAGTAGGAGTGTTCCTATCAGTAGTTAGTCCAATAATAGGTGCAAAAGTTATAATGAATATTACCAACGAAAATTTATCACAACTATTTTTAATGGCCATATTTATGTTAATATTAGGTATCGTAGAAAACTTACAAATGTTCCTAGCACAAACATGTAGTTATATCTCTTTTAGAGAAACATTCAACAACATGCAAATTAACCTAGGCGAAAATATATTACAATTAGAAAATAAAGTATTTGACGAAAATGGCTCTGGAGTATTTATGGAAAGATTAACAGGCGACACAAATTCTCTAGCAACGATATTCAATTCTCTTAATTCCAATATATTTGGAATAATAAGTAAAATCGGAATATACATAGCAATATTCTATATAAGTAAAACTATATTTTTTGTTACAATAATTATGGTAATCATAAGATTTTTAATAGAAAGAAAACGTGCAAAACTAGTAAATGAGAAAGATAAAGAAAGAAGGAAAAATCAAGAAAAGCTATCAGGCTTTGTAGGAGAGCTAGTTAGAGGAGCTAGAGATATCAAAATGTTAAATACAGAAAAAACATTCACTGATGAACTAGAAAAAAGAGCAAGTACTGTCAATAAATCTGAATATGAACGCTCAAATATAACAAATAAATATTACCTTTTAAGAAGATTTGTAAGAGACTCTATGAATTTAATTCTAATTGTATTATGTGTAATATTAATAAAAAATAAAATACTTTCACTTGCCTCTGCCATAATTATATATAACTACTCTTTTAAAGTCTCAGGAATAGCCGAAATGGCAGGCAACCTTATAGATAGAATAAAGAATTTTAATTTATCATGTTCAAGAATAATTGCCTTAACATCTAATAAAGAACTTAAAAAGGAAAATTTTGGTGCAACTCACCTACCTCACATTAATGGAAACTTTGAATTTAAAAATGTTCACTTCTCTTATGGAAAAGAAAAAGTCCTTAAAGGAATAAACTTCAAAGTAAATGCAAACGAAACAGTAGCGTTCGTAGGAAAAAGTGGAGCAGGAAAAACAACTATATTTAACTTACTATGCAAAATGTATGAACCACAAAAAGGAACAATAACAATAGATGGAAAGAATATAAAAAATTTAGACAAAGACACTATAAGAGGAAACATAACAATAATAAGTCAAAACCCTTATATTTTTAACATGACAATAAGAGAAAACTTAAACCTAGTAAAAGAAGACTTAACAGAAAATGAAATGATAGAATCATGCAAAATTGCTTGTCTTCACGATTTTATTATGACATTAGAAAATCAATATGACACAGTAATTGGTGAAGGTGGAGTGAATTTAAGTGGTGGACAAAAACAGCGTTTAGCAATAGCAAGAGCCCTAATTCAAAAAACAGAAATAATACTATTTGACGAAGCAACCTCTGCTTTAGATAATGAAACCCAAGAATTAATTCAAGAATCTATAGAAAACATGAAAGGTAAATATACAATATTAATAATTGCGCATAGATTATCAACAATAAAAAATTCAGATAAAATAATATTCATAAATGATGGTATTGTAGAAAAAGTTGGTACACACAAAGAATTACTAAAAGAATGTCCAACCTATAAAAACCTATATAAAACAAAAATAAGAAATGAGGAATAAAGATGAAAGAATTTTGGAAAAACATTAAACTTACTTGGAAATATACAAAAGACCAAAAGACAACTCTTATAAAATACATAATTGTAACAATACTTAATATTATAGTCGCTCTTTTAATTCCTATTTTATCTGCACAACTAATACTAAAACTAACTAATAACCAATTATATCAACTTATATTTATAGGATTAATAATATATTTAGTTGAAAACATTTACAATATAATAAGCTACTTATCTACAAGATATTATCAAATAATAAGAAGAGAAAGTTATACAAGAATACAAAAAGATTTAGGAAGCAATATTTTAAATTTAGAAGTGGAAACATTAGATAAAAATAGTTCTGGAGTTTTCATTCAAAGACTAACTAGAGACACAGAAGAATTATCAATAATTTTTAATGAAATAATATATAAACTAGATAATTTAATAACTAACATAAGTATCTTTCTCGCAATATTTATAATTAATAAAATAGTGTTTATTTATCTTATATTTATGATACTTGTATTGTATCTTATAGAAAAGAGAAAATTAAAAAAGATAAACGTTAAAGACAAAGAGTTTAGAGAGAAAAATGAGAGAACAACTGGTTTTATTGGAGAATTAGTTAGAGGTGTAAGAGATATTAAAATGCTAAATTCTGAAGATAGTTTTATGAACGCTCTTAAAGCAAACATAAAAGATACCAATAAAACAAGACACGAACTTCAAAGCATATACAGAGTATACTTTTATATATCATCTAATATTAAAGATTTAATGTATTGTATGTTATTAATATTATTTATACTATTAATAAAAAGTAACAAATTATCTGGAGCTAATGCTTTAATCATATATAATTTTAGTGAAAGAGTTTTATCAGTTTTATATAGTATAAGCAGTATTCAAAAAAGAATAAAATCATTTAACTTATCTTGTAAAAGAATTTATGAAGTAATAGATAGTGATAAATTTAAAAAGGAAAACTTTGGTACAACCCACCTACCCCACATCAATGGAGATTTTGAATTTAAAAATGTTCACTTCTCTTACGGAAAAGAAAAAGTCCTTAAAGGAATAAACTTCAAAGTAAATGCAAACGAAACAGTAGCATTCGTAGGAAAAAGTGGAGCAGGAAAAACAACTATATTTAACTTACTATGCAAAATGTATGAACCACAAAAAGGAACTATAACGATAGACGGAAAGAATATAAAAAAGTTAGACAAAGACACTATAAGAGGAAACATAACAATAATAAGTCAAAACCCTTATATATTTAACATGACAATAAGAGAAAACTTAAACCTAGTAAAAGAAAACTTAACAGAAAATGAAATGATAGAAGCCTGCAAATTAGCATGCTTACATGACTACATAATGACTTTGCCAGATAAGTATGACACAGCAATTGGTGAAGGTGGAGTAAACTTAAGCGGTGGACAAAAACAACGACTAGCAATCGCAAGGGCATTCGTCCAAAAAACAGAAATAATATTATTTGACGAAGCGACTTCTGCACTAGATAACGAAACACAAGCCCAAATACAAAAAGCGATAGAAAACATGAAGAAAGACTACACAATACTAATAATCGCCCACAGACTATCAACAATAATAAATGCAGATAGAATACTATATATAGAAGATGGAATTGTAAAAAGTGAAGGAACACACAAAGAACTATTAAAAAACTGTGAAAGCTATAAAAAGCTATATAAAAGTGAATTAAAAAATAGAAAGTAAAGGTGTTTATAATGAAAAAAGGAAAAGTAGTAATAATAAGTGGAAACAAGCGAGCAGGAAAAACAACTTTAACAATAAAATTGCATAAAGAGTTAGGGTTTAACTTTTATAATTTTGATACTCTAACAGACTCTATTGAAGAAGTACACTCTAACTTAGAAGGAGATCCTTATTATATAAAACTATTAGAAGAAATGGTAAAATTCGCCTTAGAATTCGCAGAAAACTATGGAGTTAACTCTGTTTTTGAATATATTGATTTTACTCCAGAATTAATGGCAAACTTTAAATATAAAGAACAAGTAGAAATTTACTATCTTGCTAATCTTGAAGCAAATAAAGATAATATAAGAGAAGATATGAAAAAATATTCTAAACCTTTTGACTGGCCAGCATATTGTTCAAAAGAAGACGTAGAAAGAAATGTTAAATTTATATTAAAATTTAATGAAGAGCTAGTTAATGAATGTAAAAAATATGGATTTAATTTAATAAACACTAAACGTGGTGAAGAAAGAAGCAAAGTCTTAAATGAACTAACAAAACAAATATCAGAAACTATGTAGGAATAATACTTCATAGTTTTTATTTACTCCCCTACTTTTATGTAAACTTTTATCAAATATTTAATGAATAAATAGACTAAAAAAATAAATAATGATATTATTACTTTAAGGAGACTAAATATGAAAGAGATAACAAGCGATATAGTTGAAAAAATAAAAAAGATATTAAATAAAGTCTATGAAGATGACCAGAAATATAGAAAAAATTCTAAAGAATTTTTAGACAAATATGGTCCGAATTCTAACGAAGTACAAGAAGCACTAAAAGAACAAGCAAGACTAGATAAATTAAATTTAGAAAGAATAGAAGTAATTTTAGAACAATATGGATGGGTAAGTGAAGACATTGTAGGTTTCAAAGAAAGTGAAGCAATATTTTTAGTTATTCAACATGCTAGTTTAGAAACGCAGATGAAATACTACCCTATTATGGAAAACGCTGTTAAACTAGGAAATGCTAGAAAATGTGACCTAGCAATGTTAGAAGATAGAATACTAGTAAAACAAGGAAAAGAGCAAATATATGGAACACAAATTATTTATAATGAAGATAGGAAACAATATGAATTAGAACCGCTTGCCAACCCAGAAACAGTAGAAGATAGAAGAAAAAGCGTAGACCTTCCTCCGATGAATGAATACTTAGCTCTCTATGGTTTATCATGGGAAAATGGAATTACTAAAACAAAATAAGTTTTTCCAGTCAAACAAAAAAGTTAGGAAAACAAAAAGTTTTTCCAGTATATCCAAAAAACTTTGAAAAAATCATATTCTGTTATATAATATATAAAGAGGTTAATAATTATGATAATAAGAGAAAGATATCTAAAAAAAATAAGAGACTTTTACAATGTAACTTCATTAATCAAAGTTTTATGTGGTCTTAGAAGAAGTGGAAAATCTGTAATATTAAAACAAATAATTGAAGAATTAAAAAGTTTAAAGATAGAAGAGAATCATATTATATATAAACTTTGAATCACTTGAGTATTCTGAAATAACAAACGCAAAAGAACTAGATAAATATATTAAAGACTTAATTAAAGATAAAGACATATATTATGTTTTTTTAGACGAAGTGCAAAAAGTAAAAGATTTTGAATTAGCAATAAATTCACTTAGAGTTACTGACCAAATAAGCATATTTATAACGGGTTCAAACAGTAAAATGACATTTTTAGAACTTTCAACAGATTTATCAGGAAGATATGTAAGTTTCAAAGTAAACCCACTTTCATTTAAAGAAATAGTATTACTAACAAATACTCCAAAAGAAGATTATAAGAATCTATTACTAGATATATTTGAATGGGGAAGCCTCCCACAAAGATTTATGTTTGATAACATAGAATCTAGACAAAACTATATATTAGATGTTTACGACTCAATTCTTCTAAAAGATGTAGTAGAAAGACTAGGGATTACTGACATTACATCATTTAATAAAATATTACAATATGTCCTAGAAACAGAAACTAGAGAATTCTCTGCTACCAATATTCTTACTTATCTTGAGAATAATAATAACAAAATTGCAACAGACACATTATACAAATACTTAGATGCCCTATGTTCAACATTTATAATAAATAAAGTTTATAGATATGACATACAAGGAAAAAATGTTTTAAAATCATTAAATAAATTTTATGCAACAGACTTAGGTGTAAAAAAGATAAAGACAAAAAATAAAAATGTTAATTATTCTAGTTCCTTTGAAAATCTAATATATAATGAATTAATAAATAAAGGTTATGAAGTTTTCATAGGAAAAACAAATAAAGGAGAAATAGACTTCATGGCAATTAAAAATAAGGATATAAAATACATTCAAGCCTGCTACGATTTATCGAATGAAGAAACAAGAAAAAGAGAATTTGGTGCTTTTGATTATATTTCTGATAACTACCCTAAGTATGTAATATCGAACAATGAAGAAGATTATTCTACTAATGGCATAATACACATTAACATATTTAAGTTCCTGATGGATGAAGATTTTTAGTAGATTAAGAAAAAGGAGAAATTAAAATATGGAACTATCAGTTGAAGAAATAGAGAAAATTAAGAAAATTCTAGAAAAGGTTTATGATGATGACCAGAAGTTTAGGTCTTCAATAAACTCTAGTGAAATTGTAAAAAAATATGGAATAAACTCTAAAGAGGTAAAAGAAATACTAGACAATGGTGCTAAGTTAGATGCGATTAATTTAGAGATAATTAAAGATATCATAAAAAATTATGGTTGGCTAGGAGAAAAAACAGTTGGTTTTAAAGCAAACATGGCCTTGTTTTTAGTAATACAACATGCTGATTTAGAAACACAGTTACAATATTTACCAATAATGGAACAAGCAGCTAGAGAAGGAAATTTAAGATTAAAAGAATATGCGACTTATATAGATAGAATAGAAATAAGGCAAGGTAGAAAACAAATATATGGAACTCAGGTAAAATATAATGAAGAAATAGGATGTCATCAAGTTTTACCTATTTTAAACCCAGAAGAAGTAGATGAACGTCGTAAAGAAGTAGGATTAAACACAATGCAAGAACAACTTGCTTTTTATGGAATTGACTGGGAACAAGGAAAAACATTATAGATAATTTAAAATAATATAGCAATAAATATAATAAGGAGCATTTATGAAAATAGTTTATCATGGAAGTAAAAATGGAGAATTAAAAGAAATAGAAGCACGTATTAGTACTCATCAAAAAAAGTGTATTTATGCAACTCAAAGTAAAGTTTTTGCTATGCTATTTATGGGTAAAGGTAAAGGAGACCTAGACACAATGATAGTGACTATAGACGGAGAACTTACTCTAGTTGAACGAAGAGAAGGAGTATTAAAATCCATATATAACACTGATGGCTACATTTATGAATTGGATGGAAGCACATTCTCGCATTACGATTACTTAGGGAGCAAAGAGGTAATCTCATTTGAAAATAGTTTAGTTCCACTATCTAAAACACATTATAAAAACATTCTAGAAGCACTACTACTAGAAGAAGAAAAAGGAAATCTAAAAATCTACAAGTACCCTACTCGTCCTAGAAATGTTCCACTAGATAACAGCGACTTAATAGATAAATATATAGACTTTGAATTACAAGGCTTAACTGGAGCAGTAAAAGATTTATTAGAAGTATATCCAGAATTTACTGAAATCGTGAAAGAAAAAATGAATGAGAAAAATCAAAATAAACTAAAAAATAGTTGACCCCAGGAGCAAAGGATTCTAAATATATAAATATCTACTCCCATTCGGGAACCCAGCTTTATTCCTTCACAAGTCAACTAAGTACTTTAATTATACCACATTTATTAAATATAAGAATGTTAAAAATACCAGAAGTAACAGAAATGGAAAGAAATATAGAACTATATCCATTCTAAACTACAATCTCTTTAAAATAGTAATAAATCTATTGCTATTTTTTTCATCATATTTATTCATATCAAAATCTCCATTCTAAAATTTTCTTTTTCAGTATATCTATTATATAATCTATGAGGTTCTAATCTTGGAATATTTTTACTATCTAAAACCAATATTGAACCTTTTTTCTGATGCTGATAATTAGATACTATAAATTTTTTAAAATCTTCATCTAATGATAAATAATTATAAGTAGTCCACATACAATAAGACATATCATAGTCTTTAATATCAAGTTTAAAATCTCTAACATCCATTATTTTATAATCAATATTATTATGATTGTGAATTTTTCTAGCATTTTCTATTTGTTCTTTTGAAAAATCAATTCCAGTAACTTCAAAACCACTACTAGCCATTATATAAGCATGTCTTCCTACCCCACAACAACAATCTAAAACTTTACCATTATCTTTATTTAAATATTTTTTAAAAACATTAGTTAAAAATTGTCCTTCCTTTTCTGTATCATTGGCTAACGTGAACATATAATAATCAGAAAAATCATGATAATACTTTTTATTCTTAGCATGCTCAGTAAAACTAATATTATTGAATTTATCTATATCACCCTTTAAATCAATAAAACTATACACAATATTACGATTACACTCTATATTTTTTGTACCATTTTTAAAATATAATACCCACTCATATTTTGTGCTAATATCGGTAATAAATTTCTCTTTATCATTTAAATTTTCTTCCAAAATAATGTTTAAATTATCGCTACTAACTTTTAAAGAAACAAAAAATTCAACATCTTTAGACGATATAAATAATTCTACACCATATATCTTAAGTAGCATTCTTAATGTTTCCAAATTTTCATCAAATAACTTTCTATTAGTTTTATAATCTCCTAAAATGTCAAAGTCTATCAATACTTTAATATTCATAAAAACCTCCGATTCATATACATAAATTATACAATAAACAAATTCAAATAAAAACTATAAATTAATAAAAGTACCTTAAGTTAGACTGTAATCTATTTTTAATATAAAGAGATGAATAATGTTGAAAACACATATTAAGTGAATCTAAAAATAATAATTGATAGAATTAACGATATATAGATATACTATTAAAAACAACTTAAAATCCGGTTTAAAGTAACTGAATTTTTTTATTTCGCTCCCCTATTCTACTCCTAAAATTCAAATAGTTACATATATTTAATAGATACCTATAATTAATAGAAAAATGCTCACGAATAAAAATTGAAACTTTTGTGAAAAAAATGTTGCAATTTCCCTAAATGTGTTATACAATGGATACTGTATGACTGCAGGGAAGCATAAGGTTGCTGATACACCCGGTTAAGTTGTAAAGATTTAATTTAGTATCAGGTAATTTATGTCGAGCAAGTCTATTAGAAATAGGCGAAGGAGGGTAAACAATGGCAAAAGAGAAAGTTCGTATCAGACTAAAAGCTTACGACCATAGAATATTGGACGGAGCAGCAAGCAAGATTGTTGATACAGTAAAAAGAACAGGTGGTATAGTATCAGGACCAGTTCCACTACCAACTGACATAGAAAAATTCACAATCTTAAGAGCGGTTCACAAATACAAAGATTCACGTGAACAGTTCGAGATGCGTACACACAAAAGATTAATTGATATTGAAAGTCCAAGTAAAGAAACAGTTGATGCATTATCACACTTAGACTTACCTAGTGGAGTAGATATCGAAATTAAAATGTAGAAATTATAGGGAGGAAACAAAATGACAAAAGGAATCTTAGGCCGTAAAGTTGGAATGACTGAAGTATTCACAACTGACGGAAAACTTATACCTGTAACTGTAGTTGAAGTTGAATCTAACGTTGTGACTCAAGTCAAAACAGTAGAAAAAGATGGGTATAACAGCATTCAATTAGGTGCTTTCAACAAACGTGAAAAAGTATCTAATAAACCAGAAATGGGACATGCTAAAAAAGCAAACACTACACCTAAGCGCTTCTTAAAAGAAATAAAAGGGTTAGATGTCACTTCATACGAAGTAGGACAAGTAATTGGTGTAGACACATTTGAAGCTGGAGAATTGGTAGATGTAACAGGAACATCAAAAGGTAAAGGCTTCCAAGGAACAATAAAGAGACATAACTTCTCACGTGGACCAATGACACACGGTTCTCACTATCACAGACGTCCAGGATCTCGTGGATCAATGTTGCCAATGAGAGTCTTAAAAGGTAAAAAATTACCAGGACATATGGGAAATGAACAAGTAACTATACAAAATCTTGAAATAATTGCAGTAGATGTAGAAAATAGTTGCTTACTAATAAGTGGAAATGTTCCAGGACCTAAAAAGGGTTATGTGTTAATAAGAACAGCAGTTAAAAATGGTGGAAAAAATGAAGCAAAAGAATTAGTTTCATATGTTGTTGAAGAAATAGAAGAAACTACAAATGAAGTTATAACTGAAGAAACAGAGAATGTTGAAAATACTCCAGTTGAAACAGAAGAAGTAGTAGAAACTACAGAAGAAACAGCTGAAACACCAACTGAAGAAGTAAACGAAGAAACTTCACAAAAGGAAGGTGAAGAATAATGGCAAAAACTAAAGTATTATCACTTAGTGGTGAATCTAAAAAAGATATCACATTAAATGATGAAATATGGAATATAGAAATAAACGAAGTGGTTTTAACAGATGCTATTAAATTACAAATGGCTTCACTAAGACAAGGAACACACAAAACAAAAGACAGAAGTGAAGTAAGTGGTGGCGGACGTAAACCATGGAGACAAAAAGGAACAGGACGCGCTCGTCAAGGTTCAATCAGAGCTGCACAATGGGTAGGAGGCGGAATAGTATTTGGACCTACTCCTAGAAGTTACAGTATCAAAATGAATAAAAAAGAAAGAAGACTTGCAATCAAAAGTGCACTTTCAGATAAGTTCCAAAATAAAGGGCTATGTGTAGTTGATAATTTAGAATTATCTACTCCAAAAACTAAAGACTTTAACAAAGTATTAGATACATTAAAACTAGATGGAAAAACATTAATAGTAACAGATGGAGAAAATGGAAACATTGCACTAGCATCAAGAAATTTACAAAATACTCATGTTATAGAACCTACAAGTATTAATGTACTAGACCTAGTTGGAGCAGATAACTTACTAATCGACGAAGCAAGCGTAGCAAAAATAGAGGAGGTGCTTAAATAATGAATTATGAAATAATCAAAGCACCAGTTATAACTGAAAAAACAAGCAATCTTACAAACGAAAACGTATATGTTTTCAAAGTTGACAAGAAAGCAAACAAAACACAAATTAAACAAGTTATTGAAACAAAATTCGGTGTTAAAGTAGAAAGCGTTAATACAACTAACACACAAAGCAAAAAGAAAAGAGTAGGAAAATACACTGGTTTCACTACTGCTTACAAGAAAGCATACGTAAAACTTAAGGAAGGCTCTAAAATAGAGTTTTAGAAGGTGATTAAATGGCAATTAGAAAATTTAAACCAATAACAAATGGTACTAGAAATATGAGTACCTTAGTAAATGAAGAAATCACTAAGGCTACTCCTTTAAAAAAATTAACAAAGAAAACTAAAAGTAATTCTGGAAGAAATAACCAAGGTAAAATCACTGTAAGACATCGTGGAGGCGGAGTAAAAAGAAAATACCGTGTAATAGATTTCAAAAGAAATAAAGACGGTGTAATAGGAACTGTTGCTTCTATAGAATACGATCCAAATAGAAGTGCTAACATAGCTTTAATTAACTATGCAGATGGAGAAAAAAGATATATCATTGCACCTCTAGGATTAAACGTTGGAGATAAAATAGAAAGTGGAGAAAATGTTGACATCAAAACAGGAAATGCACTTCCACTAATGAACATTCCAGTAGGTACAGTAGTACATAATATAGAATTAAATCCTGGAAAAGGGGCACAACTAGCACGTTCTGCTGGATCTAGTGCACAAATCCTAGGAAGAGAAGGAAAATACGTTTTACTAAGATTAAAATCTGGTGAAACAAGAAAAATTCAAGGTGTATGTCGTGCTACTATAGGAACTGTTGGTAACCTAGATTACGAACTAGTATCTTTAGGAAAAGCTGGACGTAAGAGACATAAGGGATGGCGTCCAACAGTACGTGGATCTGTCATGAACCCTAACGATCACCCACACGGTGGTGGTGAAGGACGCGCACCAATCGGACGTAAAGGACCTATGACTCCTTGGGGTAAACCTGCACTTGGATATAAAACACGTAAGAAAAATAAAGCAAGTGATAAATTAATAGTATCACGTAGAAAGAAAAAATAGAGAAAGGATTTGTGAGTATGTCAAGAAGTTTAAAAAAAGGACCATACGTTTTTGATAGATTACTTAAAAAAGTAAAAGCCTTAAACGAAAGTGGTAAAAAAGAAGTAATAAAAACTTGGTCACGTCGTTCAACAATCTATCCAGATTTCGTTGGACACACAATAGCAGTACACAATGGTAAAGAGTTTATACCTGTGTACATCACAGAAGACATGGTTGGACACAAACTAGGTGAGTTTGCACAAACTCGTAAGTTTGGTGGACACGCTGGCGAAAACAAATAGGAGGGTGAAATAAATGGAAACTTATGCAATACATAAAGGTGCCATGATTGCCCCTAGAAAAGCAAGAATGACACTTGACCTTGTAAGAGGAAAAAGCTTAGCTGAAGCCAGAGCAATATTATTAAACACAAACACAAAAGGAAGTCGTTTAATAAGTAAAGTATTAGAAAGTGCAGTAGCAAACGCTATCAACAATAATGGAGCACAAGAAAATACAATATATATCAAAGAAGCCTACATAAATGAAGGTACAACACTAAAAAGAAGTAAAATCGCTTCTCGTGGAAGTGTTGACAGAAGAGATAAAAGAACTAGTCACATATATATAAAAGTAAGTGATGGTCTTGGAACAAAGGAGGACTAAGCTATGGGACAAAAGGTAAGTCCAGTCGGACTAAGAATAGGAATCAACAAAGACTGGGAAAGCAAATGGTATGCACCTAGCAAAGATTTTTCTAAATACCTAAACACTGACATTAAAATCAGAAAATATTTAGAAAAGAAATTAAAAGGTAGCTCAGTCGCTAGTATAGTTATCGAAAGAAATAAAAAGAGAACTAACATCATAATAAACACTTCTAAACCAGGTGTAGTAATCGGCCGTGGTGGAGAAGAAATCGAGAAACATAAGAAAGAATTAGCAAAATTAACTGGAGAAGAAATCTACATTTCAATAGTAGAAATCAAACAACCAGACTTAAATGCAGCATTAGTAGCAGAAAACATTGCTATGCAAATTGAAAATCGTGCTTCATACAGAGTAGCGCAAAAACGTGCTATAAGAAACACAATGAAAGCAGGAGCTAAAGGAATAAAAACTCAAGTATCAGGTCGTCTAAACGGTGCTGAAATCGCAAGAAGCGAAGGATACTCAGAAGGAACAGTTCCACTACATACACTAAGAGCAGATATAGATTATGCACATAAAGAGGCAGATACAATCTATGGAAAAATTGGCGTAAAAGTATGGATATACAAAGGAGAAATCCTTCCTGCTAAGAAAGTAAAGGGAGGTAATACAGATGTTACTACCAAAGAGAACTAAATATAGAAAACCTCATCGTTTAAGTTACGAAGGAAAAGCTAAAGGTAAAAATAAATTATCATTTGGTGATTACGGACTAGTTGCTAAAGAAGGTGCATATATCACAGCAAGACAAATAGAAGCAGCTCGTGTAGCAATGACAAGAGAAATGAAAAAGTCTAAAAGAGGTAAAATTTGGGTTAACATATTCCCTCATTTAGCAAGAACTAAAAAACCTTTAGAAGTTCGTATGGGAAGCGGAAAAGGAAACGTTGAAGAATGGGTAGCGGTAGTTAAAGAAGGAAAAATAATGTTTGAAATGGCAGACGTAACAGAAGAAACTGCTCGTGAAGCATTCCGTCTAGCAGGACATAAACTACCAATCAAAACAAAATTCATAATGAAAGAAAGTGGTGAAGTAAATGAAAACTAGTGAAATAAGAAAAATGACCACTGAAGAAATCGAGGCAAAAATCAAAGAAACAAAAGAAGAACTATGGAATTTAAGATTTAGTGCTTCTACTGGTCAACTTGAAAAACCACACAGAATAAAAAGCCTTAGACATGATATAGCAAGAATGAAAACCGTACTTAACGAACGTAAGGTTAGTGAGTAGGAGGAAATGATGGAAAAGCTTAAAGAAACAAAAGTAGGTAAAGTAGTAAGTGCTTCTATGGACAAGACAATAGTAGTTCAAATAGAAACTTACAAAAATCACCCACTATATAAAAAGAGAGTAAAATATTCTAAAAAATATAAAGCTCATGATGAAGAAAACAAAGCTAAAGTAGGAGACATAGTTAAAATAGTTGCATGTCGTCCACTAAGCAAAACAAAAAGATATGAACTTGATAGCATAGTTGAAGAAGCTATCATACTATAAAGGAGGACAAGTATTATGGTACAACCAGAAAGCCGTTTGAAAGTTGCTGACAACTCAGGTGCTAGAGAAATCTTAGTAATCAGAGTATTAGGTGGATCTTTCGTAAGAAGCGGAAATATCGGAGACGTTGTAGTTGGTACTGTAAAAAAAGCAATACCTAACTCAAACGTTCCTAAAGGAAAAGTCATAAAGGCTGTAATAGTTAGAACAGTACAAGGCGTAAAAAGACCAGATGGTTCTCACATCAAATTTGATGATAATGCTTGTGTTCTAATTAAAGATGATAAGAGTCCAGTTGGAACACGTGTTCTAGGACCTGTTGCTAGAGAATTAAGAGACAAAGACTTCATGAAAATCGTATCACTAGCACCAGAAGTATTATAGGAGGGTACAGTGAAAATTAAAATCGGAGATAAAGTAAAAGTAATTACTGGAACTAACAAAGGAAAAGAAGGAAAAGTATCAAAAGTTTTAAGAAAAGAAAACCGTGTTATTGTTGAAGGTGTAAACATTGTTAAAAAACATGTTAAACCAGGACGCACAAACGAAACAGGTGGAATACTTGAAACAGAAGCTCCTATTCATATTTCAAATGTAAAAGTTTTAACTAAAGAAGAAAAGAAAGAAACTAAAAAAGAATCTAAAAAATCAGTAGAAACTAAAACTGACAAAGATTCAAAGAAAAAAACTGAAAAATCTGAAAAAGAAAGTAAGTAAATAGGAGGCAAAAATGAAAACTAAAGAAGTTTATGAAGAAAAAATCGTGCCTGCTTTAACTGAAAAATTTAAATACACTTCAAGAATGCAAGTGCCTAAGTTAGAAAAAATAGTATTAAACATGGGTGTAGGAGATGCTACACAAGACTCTAAATACTTAGATGCTGCTGTAAAAGAATTAGAAGTAATCGCAGGACAAAAGCCAATTATTACAAGTGCTAAGAAATCAATCGCAGGATTCAAACTTAGAGAAGGTAATAAAATAGGATGTAAAGTAACATTACGTGGAGAAAACATGTACAACTTCTTAGAAAAGCTTATAACAATCGCACTTCCACGTGTACGTGACTTCAGAGGAATTTCAAAAGGAAGTTTTGATGGAAGAGGAAACTATACTCTAGGAATAAAAGAACAACTAATATTCCCAGAAGTAGACTACGATGCAGTAATCAAAACTAGAGGATTAGATATTTGTATAGTAACAACTGCAAAAACTAATGAAGAGGCTCTAGAACTACTAAGTGGTTTCGGTTTACCTTTCAAGAAATAAGGAGGAGCATAAATTGGCAAAGACAAGTAAAAAAGTAAGCTGGAAAAGAGGCTCTAAATTCAGTGCTAGAAATTACACTAGATGTGAAAGATGCGGTAGACCTCATGGAGTATTGAGAAAGTTCGGATTATGCCGTATATGTTTTAGAGAACTAGCTTACAAAGGACAAATACCAGGCGTTAAAAAGTCAAGTTGGTAAGAAGGGAGGACTATAGTAAAATGAATGATATAGTTTCAGACATGCTTACGAGAATTCGTAATGCAAACGCAATGAGATATAAAACAGTTGATGTATTAAGTTCAAAAATGACAAAAAGATTAGCTGCTATATTAGAAAGCGAAGGATACATAAGTGGCTTCGAAGAAAAAGAAGAAGGCGCTAAAAAAATGTTAACATTAAATTTAAAATATGGTTCAAGAAAAGAAAGGGTTATCACTGGTCTTAAAAGAATTAGTAAACCTGGACTTAGAGTTTATGTAAAAGCTGAAGAAGTTCCAAGAGTATTAAATGGACTTGGAATTGCTATAGTATCAACTTCAAAAGGAATAATGACAGATAAGGAAGCAAGAAAAGAAAACCTTGGTGGAGAAGTTCTTGCATATATCTGGTAAGGAGTTAATATGAGCAGAATAGGTAAAAGAGAATTAGTTATACCTGAAGGTGTAACAGTTAATGTTAACGATAATAACTTAAAAGTATCTGGGAAACTAGGTGAAATGGAATTAAACATTAAACCTGGAATTAAAGTAGAAACAAATGATGGAAAAGTTCTTGTAAAAAGGTCTAACGACTCAAAAGAACAAAAACAACTTCATGGAACAACAAACGCTAACATAGCAAATATGTTAACAGGAGTAAGCACAGGCTTCAAAAAAGAATTAGAAATAAACGGTGTTGGTTACAAGTTTGCAGTACAAGGTAACACTCTTACAATAAATGCAGGATACAGCCACCCAGTAAAACTGGATGCACCTGCAGGAATTAAATTAGAGTGCCCAAGTCAAACTGAACTAACAATAAGCGGTTTCAACAAACAAGTAGTTGGACAATTTGCTGCTCAAGTACGTGAAGTAAGAGAACCTGAACCTTACAAAGGAAAAGGAATCAAATACAAAGATGAAACAATAAGACGTAAGGAAGGAAAGAAAGCTGCATAGGGAGGTAAAATATGATAAAAAAAGAATCAAAAAACGTAAGTCGTATTAAAAGACACGCTCGTATCAGAAAAAACTTATCTGGTACAAGTGAAACACCTAGATTAAATGTATTTAGAAGTAATACAAACATCTATGCTCAAATAATAGATGATACTAAAGGTGTAACATTAGTAAGTGCCTCTTCATTAGATATGAAACTTAAGAAAAATGATATCGAAACTGCAAAAAAAGTTGGTGCTGAAGTTGCTGCAAGAGCAATCAAAGCTGGTATCAAAGAAGTTGTATTCGATCGTGGCGGATATGCTTATCACGGAAGAGTAAAAGCCCTAGCAGATGGAGCCCGTGAAGCTGGACTTAAATTCTAAAGGGAGGATATTATTAATGAAAGAAAATAATAAAGAGAATATAAAAAACAATAACAACAATAGAGAAAACAGAAGAAGAGAAAGAAACAATAAAAAAGAGTTCGTTAAGAAAAGCCCTTACGAAGAAAAAGTAATTTCAATTGGACGTGTATCAAAAACAACTAAAGGTGGACGTACAATGAAATTTACTGCTACTGTTGCAGTTGGTGACAGAAAAGGTAAAGTTGGACTTGGAACAGGAAAAGCAAACGAAGTTCCAGAAGCAATTTCAAAAGCAATCAAAGCTGCTGAAAAAAATGTTATAAAAGTGAACTTAGTTGAAGACAGAACTCTTAGCCACGATTGTATAGGTGTATGTGGAGCTGCTAAAGTTTTAATCAAACCAGCGCCAGCAGGACGTGGAATAGTTGCTGGAGGACCAGTACGTAACGTATTAGAACTTGCAGGTGTAAAAGACATAGTATCAAAATCACTTGGAAGCAATACACAAATAAACACTGCGAAAGCTGCAATGGATGCTTTAAAACAGCAAAGAAGCGCTGAACACATAGCACAATTGCGTGGTAAAAAAGTAGAGGAGATTATAGGATAATGAAACTAAATGAATTAAAAAATCATCCTGGATCTACTCATACAAGAAAAACAGTAGGTAGAGGACCAGGAAGTGGATTAGGAAAAACAAGTGGACGTGGAGAAAAAGGACAAAAAGCACGTTCAGGAGCAAGCATCAAGCCTTGGTTTGAAGGTGGACAAAACCCACTATACAAAAGAATCCCAAGTCGTGGATTTAATAATGCTAGATTTACTAGAAGATATAGTATAGTAAATGTAAGTGACTTAAACAGATTCGACGATGGAGCAACTGTAACACCTGAAACTTTAAAAGAATGTGGACTAGTTAAAAAAGAATTATGTGGTATCAAAATCTTAGGAAGTGGTACACTTGAAAAGAAATTAACAGTCAAAGCTAATGTGTTTACAAACAGTGCAATAAACAAAATAGAAAGTATTGGTGGAAAAGTTGAGGTGATTTAGATGTTTGCAAGTTTAAAGCAAATATTTAAGAAAACTAACGTAGACCTTAGAAACAGAGTAATATTTACATTAGTTGCTTTATTTATATTTTCACTAGGAAATGCAATAGTAGTACCTAACGTTAACGTTAATACTGGAGATTTAGGTTTCTTAGAATTATTAAACATAATGAGTGGTGGAGGACTAAAAAGATTTAGTATCTTTGCTCTAGGAGTAATGCCTTACATCACAGCATCAATAATTCTTCAAGTTTTACAAATGGATTTAATGGGAATATCTTACTTCCAAGAACTAAAAGAAATGGGAGAAGAAGGAAGAAGAAAAATAAATAAGATTAATAGATATTTAGGAATATTCTTCGCATTCATAGAAGGTTACATTTATTCACTAATGTTCTTACAAAAGGGTGGTTCACCACTAGAATATGTACAAATAAGTGTAATACTAACAGCAGGAACAGCATTCCTACTTTGGTTAGGAGACGAAATCACTAACAAAGGTATTGGTAATGGAATAAGCCTAATAATAATGGCAGGAATAATAAACACAGTACCAAGCATGATGATAGACGCATTTAAGACTCTAGTTTCGGGAGGAGCTAATAGATTCTTAGGAAGCTTGTCATTTGCATTATTTATACTTATATATATAGGAATAATAGTAGGAGTAATATTTGTGACTGATGCTGAAAGAAGAATACCTATACAATATTCAAATAGAAGTACAGGAGCTTATGGAAAGAACCAATCATTCTTACCATTAAGAATAAACAGTGCAGGAGTAATGCCAGTAATATTTGCATCAGCAATACTAGCGATACCAACTACACTAACATACTTCATAAAAGCTGAAGGATTTACTTCATTTGTAACTAAATATCTAACAACTACTACACCAATAGGATTTGTAGTATACATATTGTTAATAATATTATTTACTTATGGTTACACTTATGTAGCATCAGTAAATCCAGAAGACATATCTAAAAACTTGAACAAGCAAAATGGATACATTCCAGGAATAAGACCAGGAAAAGAAACAACAAAACATATATCAAAAGTATTATCAAGAATAACATTCTTAGGAGCAATATTCATAGCAATAATTGCAGCCCTACCAATAGTATTCAGTTGGGTATCTAAACTTCCAAGTACTGTATCTCTTGGAGGAACAAGTATTTTAATAGTAGTAGGAGTATTACTAGAAACTTACAAACAATTAGAAAGTTCACTAGCATCACGTGCGTATAGGAGGTAAAAATTGAATATCATTTTTATAGCACCCCCAGCCGCAGGTAAAGGAACATACAGTAGTTTACTCAAAACAAAATATAACTTCACACACATAAGTGCAGGAGATGTACTAAGAGAAGTTGTAAACACTGGCACACCTCTAGGTGAAGAAGTAAACAAAATAATGAAACGTGGAGAAATGATAAACGATGAAATAATATGTAAGTTAATTGAAAGTAAACTTACACAAATAGATTTATCTAAACCCTTCATGCTAGATGGATTTCCAAGAAAGATAAATCAAGCACTAGAATTAGAGAAAATACTAAACAATCTAAAAATAAATGTGGATAAAGTAATATTTATAAACATTACAAAAGAAACAGGTCTTAAAAGAATATTAGGTAGAATAACATGTCCAGTTTGTAAAAGAATTTACAATCTAGAAAACCCTGAACTAACTCCTAAAAACATAGGTGTTTGTGACGACTGTAGCACAGAACTAACTGGAAGAAAAGACGACACAAAAGAGGCATACGAAACAAGATATGATATATACATGAACGAAACTTTACCTTTAATAGAATATTATAAAGGTCATGACAAGCTAGTTGAAATTGACGGAAGTGGTACAGTAGAAGAAGTATTTGAAAACATCGAAAACATATTAGGAGTAAAAAATGATTAGTACAAAAAATGACGAAGAAATACGTCTAATGGAATATGCAGGCAAAGTTTGTTACGAACTATTAGAAGCTATGGAGGGATTCATAAAAGCTGGAGTAACAACAAAAGAAATAAATGACTATGCTGATAAATTTATTAGAGACAAAGACTGCATTCCATCAGAATTAGGTTATGAAGGATACCCTGCAAGTATATGTACATCAATAAACGAAGAAGTAGTACATGGTATCCCAGGAAATAGAAGTCTTAAAAATGGAGATATAATATCATTAGACGTAGTTGCTTGTTATAAAGGCTATCATGCAGATACAGCAAGAACATATAAAGTTGGAGAAGTATCTAAAGAAGTAGAAAACCTTATGTTACACACAAAAGAAGCCCTTTACAAAGGACTAAGTGTAATCAAAGAAGGGGTAAAACTAAACGTTGTATGCGAAACAATTGAAAGTGTTGCTAATACCTATGGTTATGGAATAATAAGAGAACTAACTGGGCATGGAATCGGAAAGAGCATGCACGAAGATCCTTATATTCCAAACTACAGTAACGAAGAAGCAAAAAACATCACACTTGAGTATGGGATGACTCTAGCAATCGAGCCAATGTTTAGTTTAAAAGGAAAAAAAGTGTGGTTATTAGAAGATGACTGGACAATTTCAACACAAGATGGGAGCCCAGCTGCTCACTATGAACACACAATAGTCGTAACCAAAGAAGGTTATAAAATACTAACAGGAGAGTGAATAAATGGCTAAGAAAGGTTATATAGAAGCGGAAGGAAAAGTTTTAGAAGTAATTCCAGGTGGAGACTTCAAGGTAAAACTTGAAAACGGTCATATTGTAGAAGCTCGCGTTTCTGGAAAAATGCGTTTAAACCTTATTCGTATCTTTCCAGGTGATACAGTATTACTAGAAATCCCAATTTGTGACTTAACACGTGGGCGTATAATATATAGAAAATAATGGAGGTATGAAAAATGAAAGTAAGACCATCAGTAAAACCAATATGCGAAAAATGCAAAGTAATTAAAAGAAAAGGAAAAGTAATGGTAATTTGTGAAAATCCAAAACACAAACAAAGACAAGGTTAATAGGAGGTTATTATGGCACGTATAAAAAATATTGATTTACCAAAAGATAAAAGAGTTGTAATAGGACTAACTTATATCTACGGAATAGGTCCATCAAGAGCAAAGAAAATTTGTGCATCTGCTGGAGTTAGCGAAGATATAAGAGTAAAAGATTTAAGCATTGACGATATAAACAAACTAAGAAAAGAATGTGATAACTATGTATTAGTAGGAGATTTAAAACGTGAAGTTGAAATGAACATCAAAACTAAGATGGAAATCAATTCTTATCAAGGAACTAGACATAAAAAAGGTCTTCCAGTAAGAGGACAAAGAACTAGTAGAAATGCAAGAACTCGTAAAGGTAAAGCTAAAACAATAGCTAATAAGAAAAAATAGGAGGTTAAATAATGGCATATAATAGAAGAAAAAGAAAAGTCAAGAAAGATGTCACTGTCGGACAAGCTCACATACATGCAACATATAATAACACAATCGTAACAATCACTGACGAAGAAGGCGGAGTAGTAAGTTGGGCTTCAGCTGGTTCAATAGGATATAAAGGTTCAAAGAAGAAAACTCCTTTTGCAGCAGGACAATCAGCAGAAGCAGCAGGAAAGGCTGCATACGACCAAGGACTTAGAAAAGTTTCAGTATTCGTTCGTGGAATTGGAGGCGGACGTGAAACTGCTATACGTAGTTTACAAACTGCTGGGTTAGAAATAACTGGAATTACAGACGTAACACCAGTACCACATAATGGATGTAGACCACCTAAGAGAAGACGTGTTTAAGGAAAGGGGTAATTATTATGTTAAGATTTGAAAAACCAGTATACAAAGTAGTTGAATATGAAGAAAACAATTTCTTTGGAAAATTTGTACTAGAACCACTAGAAAGAGGATTTGGTACAACTCTAGGAAACGCTTTAAGAAGAGTAATGTTATCTAACTTACCTGGAAGTGCTGTAAAAAGCATAAAAATTGAAGGTGTATTACATGAATTCCAAAAAATTGATGGAATAGTAGAAGATGTTACTGAAATAGTTTTAAACATGAAAAAACTAGTTGTTAAAAACTATGTTGAAGAAGATAAAAAACTATACTTAAAAGTTAATAGAGAAGGAGTTGTAACAGCTGGTGATATTACTCCTGACGCTGATGTTGAAATAGTTAACCAAGACTTAGTGATTGCAACATTAGCAAAAGGCGGAAGTTTAGACATGGAAATTACTATAGGCAATGGCCGTGGATATGTAGATGCTAAAGAAAATAGAAAAGAAATGAAGAACATAGAAGTTGGAGTAATACCAATCGATTCATTATATAGTCCAATCGAAAGAATAAGTTATGAAGTAGAACCTGCACGTGTAGGACAAAGTGAAAATTACGATAAACTTGTTATGGATGTATATACAAATGGATCAATGACTCCACAAGAAGCAATCGCTTTAGCAAGTAGAATATTAATAGAACATTTTGATGTATTAACTAAACTAAATAAAATCGCAGACATGACAGGACTTCTAGCAGACAAAGAAGAAGATCCAATCCAAAAGACACTAGAAACACCTATCGAAGAATTAGACCTTTCTGTAAGAGCATACAATTGCTTAAAGAGAGCAGGTCATCATACATTACAAGATTTAACTTCATTAACTGAGTCTGAAATGATGAAAATAAGAAATCTAGGTAAAAAATCATTAAAAGAAGTTATGGATAAAATTAAAGAAATGGGACTTAAGTTCCGTGACGAAGAATAGGAGGTACTTATGGCATTATATAGAAAATTAAATAGAGATACTAAAAAAAGAAGAAGTATCCTTTCTGGACAAACAAAAACTGTAATAATGAACGAGCGTATTGAAACAACTGAAGAAAGAGCAAAAGAAACAAGAAAATTTGTTGAGAAAATGATTACTTATGCTAAAAAAGGTGATCTTAGCTCAAGAAGAAAGGCTCTTGCATTCCTAGAAAACGATACAGAAGCTGTAAAGAAATTATTTGATGAACTAGCACCTCGTTATGCTGATAGACAAGGTGGATACACTAGAATAATCAAATTAAAAGAAAGAATAGGAGACGACGCTTTAATAGTAAGTCTAGAATTAGTATAAAAAAACACTCCAGATTATTGGAGTTTTTTTATTAATATAATCTATAAATTTTATTGAAAAGATTCACTATAAGTTGTCTCTTTTAAGAGAAAATATAAATTATTGTTTAACCTACAACTCTAAATATTTCTTACAAAAAGATAGACATAAAGTTCTAGAACAAAATAAAATACAAGACTATTGACATCTAGAACTTTTTATGGTACAATTATAATCAGTTAAGGGGGAAAAGGAAATGAATAAAGAAGAAAAAAGGGAAATGAAAGAAAGGTTGCAAGCACTAAAAATATACTTAAAATTATCACAAGAAGCAATTATAGAGTGTCAAAGAAATGAAGTAATATCTTCAAAGAAATGGTTCAGATATTATGGTTTATACTGTGCAGGAAAAGATATTCAAGCAGACACTAGAGCTTTAGGAGAAGAATTATTAAACAAAACTCAAAGTTTAAAAGCTTCACTAGGTTATGGTATAGACTTAATAGAAAGTTCTAGTATGGTAATAGCTAAGGACCTTAGTCAAGAAACATCATTAGAAGAAACATCATCAAGACATATGTAATTACAAACTTCAGTTAATCGCTGGAGTTTTTTCATGTTAATTCATATATAAAGTAAAATTAATAAATAAAATTCATAATATTAATATATTATTATAAATAAAAAAGTAAAATTATGTGAAAAGATAGCAGGATAAAATCGCGTTTACTGGGATTGAGAGGTAATCCTTTTTAATTCATCAGTATTTAGATATTTAAAAATAGTAGAAATTTCTTCTTCAAAATTTTGTCCTATACGAAATCTAATTAATTTTAAACTCTTATTATAAA